>CAXEMW010000023.1:0-22097 GCA_963997395.1 uncultured Planctomycetaceae bacterium | reverse complement strand
CTATCTGCTCCATAATAAATTCGTTGTATGGCTTGTCGTTATTGAAGCAGCGAATGACGTAGTCTCGGTAACGCCACATATTTGACCGTTCATAGTCATTACTCATCCCCCCGGTGTCAGCATACCGTGTGATATCGAGCCAGTGCCTCGCCCAACGCTCTCCATATCGAGGGCTCTCGAGCAATCGATCAACCAACTCCTCATAGGCCAATTCACTATCACGAGCGAAGTCCTCAACAAATACTGCGGTCTGTTCAGCGTTAGGCGGCAAGCCTGTAAGGTCATAGGTCACCCTACGAAGCAGTTCTACTGAATGAGCCGGCGGTGAAGCGACAAGTGCCTTCTCTGCAATTTTTTTATCCACAAAAAAATCAATCGCATCGCTATGCGACACGTCCGTAGGAAGGAGCTCTCCTTTGCGAGGCAGATCTACGAACGCCCAAAGATCGTTCTCTACATACTTTCGGTCAGTCCACTCCTGACTTGTTCCGCCACTGGTCTTCCATCGAACTAACCCTTCCTCTAACGCTCGCCCTTTGGATGCTTCTTGTATTGCGAGTTGCCTCTCCAAAGAAGGCCATGGTGCACCCGCTCGCACCCACTCCTCAACGAGTGCTATCTCATCAGAAGTAAGTCGCTCACTCTTTTTTGGTGGCATCTCAAGGCCATCCCATCGAATAGCATCGAGCAACGAACCGGTGCCTGCATCTCCTGGAACAACCGCTGCATCCCCTGACTCACCGCCACGAACCAGAGCGTCCCGAGATGTCATGTAATATTCACCGCGAAGTTCATCGCCCTCCCCGTGGCACCCAAAACACTTCGACCGGAATAGCGGTAGCACCTCCAAGGCGAACAGCTCTTCTGCATTGGTTTCCAACTTATCTCTACGAACATCGATTTCAGGCGCCTCAGCTATCGCAACGCGACACAATGCAAACGTTAGCCCTCCCATAGAGAGCAGGCAAACCGTTGGCAGCAGCCAAACTCGCAAGCTTTTCGGTGACCTATAGATTTTCATATTCATTCTCCACCAGAACTCTGCGAATACATCGTTGCGATTTCACTGGCACCTAGTACACCATCGAAAATAAACACCTCATCGACTGCGCCATTGAGGTTGCGACACGTAAACTCCTCATCTGTCCGATACATCGGCTCTGCCCAATTGGCGATAGAAGCCGCACTGAGATTAATATGGGGCACGGTTGCGTGTTCTGGTATCAATTCCAGGCTGACCTGATTTCCATTGACGTAATGAGCGACCTCACCGGCTCTTCGGTCATATGTTACTGCTAGCATGTTCCATTCCCCGCTCATTGCGTTTCGCCATATCGGCGGCGAATAAAACACCGTCTGCCGCCAACTTGTTCCCTTTCGATGCGGATGCTTCACTGAGAAAAAGATTCGTCCATCTTTGAGAATTTGCCAGTGAGGCTCACCTTCTTCGTGCCCATCTGTCAGAAAAAGTGAATTAAAAAGATTATTTAAACTATTTATTTTCACCCAACAGACCAATGAAATATTATCCATCTCATCCCGTAAAGCGACTCGGGAACGACTTCCAAGTCGTGTGTAGTCAAATGCCCGCCCCTCTCTTCCCCACCGATTCACGCAGGCAGTTGCTCCAACAACTGCTGCTTGAGTTGATGGCGTTGCCCCGTCGCAAAGGTTCTCAAGCACACGGCTTTGCTTTTCGCTAGGGCCGCGGTAACACGCAACAAGCCGCGCATCATGCAACCATTCCTCAAGCGCCTTTTCCCAGGCGTCTTCCTGCATGGACAGGCTTTGCTGGGCCGCACGCGATACAGTTAAGGAACTCATGACGTGAATTGGTTCTTTGAGTACTTCATGTTTCGCTGTCGTGCTTCGGACACGCAATGAATCCCCGCGGGTGAATCGGATTTCCGGCCGCTCTTTCTGCACGAGACCCACCTCACCATCAAGAACAGTAACATCAGTTGTATCGTCATTCACCCGCACACTGAACTCTGTACCGTAGTCGATAATTTTCCCAGCTTCCGTCACAACACGGAAGCCATGTGCTACGTCAGGAACATAAGCCCGTACAGCGCCCTGACTCAGTGAGACAACCAAAGGAGACTCAATGACAAATTCTGCTTCCCCTTCAACCACAAGCTGAACACCACTGAAAAGCTCGAGTTGAATAACCCCTGACCGAATGTGATGGACTCCTCGTGGAAGAACATCTCCAGACGATACTGCCGATGTCTCCCAATCAACATTTGCCTGACTGGCAACAACTGCGAATCCATTAGGTGGCGGCGTAGAACTTCTACCAGGGCCTCCCTGATTCGGCCTCAGGCCCCGATTGAGCACGACCAACAACACAACAAGCACCACTGCCGTAACCATGAGCACCGGCACGCCTTGGGATCGCCACATCCCTCCCAACCTCCTAGAAGTCTGTCGAGGCACAACTACTGAGTCATTGGAAACACAATCAACCGCACGTGCCGGAACATCTACCTTCACCGCGTCTTCCAGAGCACATTCAAACGCAGCGAACTCCAAAAACTCTTTCCTCGCCTTCTCACTCTCTGCCAATAACTCTTCCAGAGCGTGCAACTCATCTGTCTGCACGCACCCATCGAGTGCTTTCCCGGCAAGATCTTCAAGCTTGTGTATTACTTGTTTTTCTGACATTTCTTTAGTTCCATCCACTCTAGGGAACATTCCTCTTAGCGGTCATGTTCTTTACTCATTCGCAATTTCACACATTTTCTGAGTGCTTGCCGCAGCCGATGTAATGTCACTCGCAACCCTGCCTCAGACCGACCGGTTCTCTCTGCGTACCTTCGCAATGTCTTCTCACCTGAATACCGCTCCATCAACAACGCCCGATCTTGCTCACGTAATGTCTTGAGACAGTCTCTAAGTGCAAGAGCCTCTGTTTCCAAATCACCTTCAAGACAGTCATTGGTAACGAACAACAGTTCTTCAGATTCTCTCGAAAGCATGACTTCCTTTTTTCGTGCCCGGTCTCGACGATGAGCAAGAATTTCGTACCGAACGATTGCATTGATCCATCCACGAAAATTTGTTCCCTCTCCGAATTCATGTCGTTTCTTCCAGGCAATCAGGTTTGCCCGTTGAAGGATGTCAGCGGTTGCTGCGTTACACAAAACGACAGACCGAATGACTCGACGCAGTCGATTTTGTTCACAAGCAAGCAGTTCAGCGAAGTCGTCGTCTGGCATATGCTTTGAGAAAACCTTCTTTGTCGTGAGTAGACTCCGCGGCTACACGAAACGTTAACAAGCTATCCGCGTCACTCAACACAACCGTTTGGCTGCAGAAAATAGCCCTTTACCGGTACCATCGGCTCCTCGAGTGCGGGCTCCCCACAATACTACCGACCATCACCCTCATAAGTAATTTGACCATTTTGAGGGGGTGCAGGCCATGGATATTCTCCAGGTTCCCATATCTGTTGCTGACCACGCCTCGCCTGTTCAACATGGACTCGTATCTTTTCTGGAACTGAAGTGTTTTCAACCTGCCCATAAACATACGGAAGAGCTGGATTCATGATTCGAGAGAACTCTCCCAGTGGAGGCCGCTCGGCTGACAACGCAAGAATTCTGTTTCGTAGCTCAATGACAATTTCCGGATACGCCTCCGACACATCGTCGCGCTCCCCGGGATCGCATTGTAAATCAAACAGGGCGTCACCAATAAGCTTCCACTGACCACTGCGTATGGAGGGAAGCCGTACACTGCCGGTGGCCTCGATGAGAATCTCCGTCCGCGGACTCTTCTTCCCTTCAAAAACAACAGGGCTCATATCCCATCCATCGAGTGCCAAAGATTTGTTCGTCGAACCACCCCCAATGGCAACGAGTGTTGGAAAAAGATCTGTGACGTGCATAAGTTCGTTACACCTTGAGCCCGAGGAAATGACTCCGGGCCATCGAAGCACACAGGGTACACGAATACCACCCTCGAATGTTGTATTTTTAGTACCTCGCCAGGGGCGATTGACCTCTTCGGTGAGTCCACCATTATCATTTGTAAAGAGAACCAGCGTCTCGTCTGAAATACCGAGTTGGTCAACAGCTTTCAGCATACGGCCGACAGCATCATCAAGACACTTAATAGCTGCAGCCCGCTTATCAAAGACATCACAATGACGTGGTATTTCCTCAAGTGGCCCATGAATTGCGTTAAATGCTACGTAATGAAAAAAAGGCTTTGCTTTGTCCGCATGAACCGTCATGAGTCGAATGGCTTCCTCAGCAATTAGATCTGTTGAATAGCCCGTTTCCAGTACTGGCTGCTGATCACGGTGCCAATCAAAGACGCACAACGGCTGTGGGGCATTATGCGGAATGAGGTGCGAGTTGTAGTCGATGCCCCAGCCGTAGTGGCCATATTGATGGTCAAATCCGCGCGCGAACGGAAGATGTTCCGGCAACCACTCGCCAAGATGCCACTTTCCAATCATGGCAGTCGTGTAACCAGCCTCTTTCAGAGCATCAGCGAGAGTTCGTTCACGTGGGTCGAGCCCGTGAATCCGTCGTGTAGGCGTACCATCTGGAAGCGTGGCCAATGGTATATCGAGCAGTGCAAGGTAATCCGGTTTCCCAAAGTCCTCACTTCTCCAGTCCATCCATTGGCGGAATGGGTAACGACCTGTTAACAACGCACTGCGTGACGTGGCACACACTGGGGTCATACAAAACTGATTAAGTTGCATGCCCTGTCGGGCAAACCGATCAATGTTTGGTGTGAGCCTCACATCACCACCATGAAATCCTGGATCGGCCCAACCGAGATCATCCACTAATATCAGGATAATATTCGGTCGTGTAGACCCACTGGAATACTTCCCTTCTGCGTACACCCAGGCCGCAGGCACAACAATCAAAAGGACAATAAATGCAATGACCGTAGAAGCACGTGAAACGCAGTCTAAACGCATTCGTTGAATCATAATAATTTGCCTGATTTCCATCGTGCCTCAAAATAGTTCACTATCATGCCACCACAAAAACTCGATATACTACGATCGGAGGGTGGAATCGCAGGACATCGTAAACAAACTGGGCCCGCCCTTCACGTACTGTCAGCTGAAACAATTTGAATTCAATCCCGGAACAACAGGTCTCATTCTGCCATGTTTTTTTCCCGATCCTTTGCTGTCTTCGCTGCCTTAACGCTTCTCATTGGAGCAACTGCGCATGCTGCGGACCGTCCTAATATCCTTTACATCATGTCTGATGACCACGCTGCTCACGCAATCTCGGCGTACCAAGGCCGGCTAGCTAAGGTTGCACCAACACCAAATCTTGATCGAATTGCACATGAGGGCGCGTTGTTTTCCAATGCATTTTGTACGAACTCTATCTGCTCTCCTTCACGGGCCTGTGTGATCACCGGACAGTACAACCACATAAATGGTGTTTTTGATCTCGGCGGACGAATCCCGCCCGGCAAACAGATGCTTCCTATTCAAATGCGAAAAGCTGGCTACCAGACGGCCATAATTGGGAAGTGGCATCTTAAAAATGAACCGGCCGACTTCGACCATTACTGCGTCCTGCCAGGGCAAGGCAAATATCACGACCCCGAATTTCGAATTCGTGGACCAAATCCTTGGGGCAAAAACACGATCCAATTCAAAGGCAAACACGTCACAGATGCCATAACCGATTTGTCGCTTGACTGGATTGAGAACGAATGGGACCAAACAAAGCCATTTTTTCTGATGCATCATTACAAGGCACCACACGACTACTTCGATAATGCACCACGATACGAGTCGTATCTAGCTGACGTTGATATCCCTTCTCCAGCGTCTCTTTGGGAAATGAATCCAGAGTACGGATCTCTTGCCACCCGTGGCGATCAAGACGAACTTGTTCCCCACATTGGCACATCAATTGGTGGAAGAAACCCTCGGAGGTCCTACCTCCGCGACCTTCCAACACGGTACCCTGAAGAATTCCCCACTAACTTCGATCCAAACAACTACTCGGACGATGAAAACAAGAAGTTTGCCTACAACGCGTATCTCAGAAAATTCCTTCGTTGCGTAAAAGGCATTGATGACAATATCGGCCGCCTTTTTCAATACCTCGAGACCTCGGGCCAACTTGAAAATACCATTATCGTATACACCGCCGATCAGGGTTTCATGCTTGGAGAACACGACTATCAGGACAAGCGATGGATGCTCGAACAGTCGCAGCGAATGCCACTCATGATTCGTTACCCGAAAAGTATTAAGGCTGGACAACGATTTGACACTCTGGTTGAGAATGTTGACTTTGCACCCACTCTCTTGGACTTTGCAGGCGCCACCATTCCCTCCACCGTTCAAGGGCGATCTTTTCGTTCGCTTCTCGAAACGGGACACGAGTCAGACGACTGGAAGGAAGCGACATATTATCGATATTGGATGCATATGGCTCATCATGACAACCCGGCTCATATTGGCCTTCGGACAAAGACTCATAAACTCATCTTTTATTATGGCTGCAATTATGATGGGGGTTACCGCACGCCCCCAGGCTGGGAACTCTATGATCTCATCAACGACCCTGCCGAAACGGTCAACATCTACGACGACCCCGAGAACAAAGATCTTGTCGCTGACTTAAAAGCTCAACTTGCCGACTTGCGGCAAAAAATTGGTGATGATGGCACCCATTACCCCGCATGCGAAAAGATTCTGAAAGAATTCTGGGAGTACGATGAACCTGCTCGAAGCAATGCAATTCAAATTTCCCATGATTTCCTAGACCGCCGTCTTGGTGAACTTGACCGGGGTGACAGAAGCCCAAAAACATACGTTGGAACGGATCATCAATAGAACTGCTATTTATCCAGCTCGTGTGCCGGCGAACCACAAAACCCTGTGTCGTTTTAGTAGCCTACGGCAACAAAGTAGACTCACTCCCCGCTTCAATGCTCGTAACAACTTTCAGCTGAAACACTTCACGACAACTGTCTTAGGCGCAATCAAAAATGAAACAACTGTTTAGCATTCTCTTTTTTATGTTCACTGCTCCTTCTATCGCCTACTCGGAACCCGCTAATATCATCTTGATTCTGGCAGATGACGTGAGCGCGGATATGTTTTCATGCTACGGGCAAGCAGACTCAGCACACACACCGAATATTGATCAAATTGCAACGAACGGAGTATGTTTTCGAACGTGCTTTGCACCTGCTATTTGTGCCCCATCCCGCGCTTGCTTGATGACTGGAGTGTATGGCAATACGACAGGTGTTTTTCGAAATGACATGTGGGCATTTGATTCACGAGGAACCTTATTCACAGCGCGACCAAGTTGGGCAAAATTGATTCACGATGCCGGTTACGCGACAGCTATCGCAGGCAAGTGGCACTGTGGAGCAAAAGAGGCGTGGGAAGGCGTTGTTGGCTTTGATGAATATTGCCTCTGGGAAAGCCCTGGAAAAATTGAATCTCACTTTGGAACAAACCCAATAACGACAGGCCAACGCGATGACATTAGTTTGCCGGATACACGGTATTGGTATCCATCAATGGTGCAAAACGGGCACTACATACCAGTTGAGAAAAAAGACTTTGGTCCCGATAAGCGAGTTGATTTTCTACTTGACTTTATTGAACGGAAGACGCGAGAGAAGCAGCCATTCGTCGCGTATTGGCCAACGGTGATTCCACACGGTCCTTATTCCACAACGCCTGACCACGGTGATGTCTTGGACATTGAGCAGGAAAAACCTGACACGGCAGGAATGCAGCGCGAGGAAAAGCTCGAGGTCATGAATCAATATGAACAAGAACATCAGCAACGATTTATTCATCTCATTGAGCATCTTGACAAACTGATTGGTAAATTGATTGCCAGCACAAAGCAATTAGGAATCTATGACAACACCTACTTCATCTTCTGTGCCGACAACGGAACGGCGGTGACCGCAAAGGACCGAGGAGTAGAGCGTGGCGTCCACGTACCATTTGTCGTCCAGGGTCCTGGCATCAAAAAAAGAGGGCTTACGGATGAGTTAACAGATTTTTCTGACATTGCTCCAACACTCCTCGACATGGCAGGGACTACTCAACCGGCAGACACCGCATTTGATGGAAAAAGTCTTTTGCCTTTCTTAACAGCAAAAACAAACACCCACCGCGAATGGATCTATGCCTATACCGGACCGGTACAGGTCGTTCGAACCAAAACCCATCTTCTTGAAGCAGTCTCGCCATTCTACGGAAAACCAGACGGGCGGTTTTACTATACAAACGACTCTCGCTTTGGCCGAAACTATAAACGGGTTGACGGTGAACCTTCACATGCACAAGACCGCCAGCGATTAGAAGCAGTTATTGCGAGCCTGCCGTCTCACCTCGAAGAAGATCATCCATTCTGGACTTCAAAACTTGGAACAAGGTGGCTTCACTCAAACGACATTGAGGAAACCGCCAAAAAGCAACTTTACAATCACTCTGATTATTCATTCTATGACGAGACCGACTGAGTCTCTTTTCTACTATGCGAACAGTTACCTTCCTTGTTGCTTTCGTACCAGCCTTCGTACTTCTGGAAAATACGAGAGCTGATGATCGACCAAACATGATTTTCGTCATGAGTGACGATCAGGGCTGGGGTGATGTTGCCTATAACGGACATCCGATTTTGAAAACGCCCCATCTTGATTCAATGGCGGAATCCGGCCTTCGTTTTGACCGTTTCTATGCCGGTGCCTCTGTATGTAGCCCGACGCGGGCATCGTGCCTCACTGGCCGGAACAACTGGAGAATGGATATCAATGGCCCTCTGGCTGCTGACGAAGGACATCTCCCAGCGACCGAAATCACGCTTGCAGAAGTTCTTGCGGAACACGGATACGCCACTGGTCATTTCGGGAAGTGGCATGTTGGTGGATTTGACCCTGAAACAGCAGGTGCCCATGTCATGCCACCGTGGCATGCGGGCTTCCAAGAGTGCTTTTCAACCCACAACGTCCTGCGCACATTCAACCCGTACAACAAATTGGTGAAAGGAGGTATCAAAGCCTGCTACTGGCATAACGGCAGAAACATACCTCTTACTGAAGCACAGCGAGATGCGTCGCTGCAAGGTGATGACGCTGCTATCGTCATGAATAAGGCTGTTACATTTATCAAGCACCAACAGCATCTGCAGCAGCCATTCCTCGCTTTTATTTGGTTTCATAATGTGCATACGCCACTCGGCAAAAACCCTGACCTTTTGACTCTTTACAGCGAGTGTACCGAGCAGGAACAGATCTACTTCAGCAACATCACGGCAATAGATGATCAGATTGGTCGACTTCGTAAGGCCTTACGAGAACGCAACCTTGCTAGCAACACAATGGTATGGTTCACGAGTGATAATGGACCAAATCTGAAGGGCAAAAAAAACCCAAAGCCAGCCATCGCTCAAAATGGCAAGTTTGTTTATACAGCACTCGGATCCACCGGAGCGTATCGCGGGTGGAAACGAGATTGCTACGAAGGCGGACTTCGCGTCCCGGGAATCCTTGAATGGCCATCACGAATTAAGAATTCTCGGCATACAGATTTTCCCGTAGTAACAAGCGATTACTTTCCAACCGCTCTGGCTGCAGTTGGATTACCACTACCGAACGACCGGGCATACGACGGAATAAATTTGCTGCCAGTCATCGAGCAAGAAAACAATTTTAAACGACCACCAATTGGGTTTCACTGCAATGGCATGGAGGCATGGATAAGCACACCTTACAAAATTGTTCGATCCATAAAAAATAAAAAGCAGGAGAGCCTGGACTGGGAACTCTATAACCTGGTTCATGACCCGTATGAGGAGCATAACCTTGCTACCAGCAAACCAGACCTTGTCTCACGCATGGCAAAAGAATTTGATGATTGGGCTCATGCAATTCAGTTGGAAAAAGTAAAAGACTGAACTAGCAGAATTAAAACACAAACCGTCACCCACTCTGGCCCTGTAAACAACCAGACAAAAAACGCCACATTCAAAAGGACTCTCTGCCGAAGATCACCTGCCATATTTTAAGGTTTTCCCATGTTTTCAGTCCGCCTCGTGTCTTTTGACTGCCTGCTCCTTCCTTGGTGCTCCAAGGCTTCAAGCTCTGTCTGCTGCCCATGGTCACCACACTCTTCCATCCAACGAGATAATTCTTGTTGGAGCTCGGCTTTTTGCACTGCATAACGGGGATCATTCGCAAGATTATGCCACTCATATGGATCTTCCTGAATTGCATAGAACTCTTCCGCCGGTCGATTCTCGTACCGAGATATTTTTTCGGCGGCAGTGGCATCACCATCGGATGCTTTTTGACGCCAGGATTTAAAGATTGTTGAGTTTGTGCACGCATTTTGAAAGGTAACGTCCGGCGTGAAATTCACGATGTATTTGTATTTTTCTGACCGAATCGAACGGATACCAAAGTAAGGAGATCCTTTATTTATTCCTCGAGTCGTCATTTCACCAAACACAAAATGCTTATGCGTGTTTGTTTTACCCCTTAGCACAGGAACAAAGCTTCTGCCGTCGATAGCAGTCTGTTGACTTCCTCCCGCCGCATCGATGAAGGTTGGTGCAATATCGACGTACTCAACCATGGCATCCGTAACTGAGCCAGCCTTCACCTGACCAGGCCATCGGACAATACAAGCACTCTGCAGGCCAGTGTCATAGCAGGTCCATTTACCGAATGGAAAACTTGACCCCTGCTCACTCACTACCACAACCATGGTGTTTTCTGCGATTCCATGCTTGTCCAACAACGTAAGCAATTCGCCTACCTGTCCGTCGAAATAGGTGATCTCAGCGAGGTAGTTAACCATATTCTCACGAGTTTCTTTGGTATCCACGAAGTAGGGTGGCAATGTAATGGTTGATGAGTCGTATTGTGACGCATCGCCTTTATTCCATGGCCCATGAGGCTCGTTGGAACATGCGAAAAGACAAAACGGTGTCCCGTCACGCGTCGATTCGGTCAACAATTGATCGATCGCTTTGGAATCAGGATTCTTTTTGCCTGAATATTCAAAGGGAAAGGAACTCTTGGGATTAATATGTGTCTTGCCACTAAGATGAACTCGATAGCCAAGAGGCTCCAAGTAGTGAGCAATACTCTTCGTACCGTCTTTGACAAACGTGTGATTCGGGTAGGCACCACTCTTTACAGGATAGATCCCTGTGTAGATCGCATGTCGTGTGGGTGAACACATTGGTGCCTGCTGGAAACACTGTGTAAACCGCATACCTTGTTGAGCGAGAGAATCAATATTGGGCGTGATTGCCTGACCTCCATAACAACCGATGTCACGAAATGTACAATCATCAGCAATTATAAAAAGAAAGTTAGGCCTCGAATCCGTTTGCTCCGCACCTCTCAAGTGAGCGATGGAAAAGCCTCCAACGAAAAGTGCGTATAGAGATAAAACAATATGGGCATTGTGGCGTATCAACGTCATAGAATTTCTCCTGAGACGGTTGTTTGGAAATTACAAGAGCGTCTATTCGATGCACCTGCATAAGTCACAAACCAGATTTATCAGCAAATCCTCATTGAGATACTTTTATTGCAGATGCCTTGCCTTCTGAATAAATCGAGGGCACTCGTGCATTGGAAGAGTTCATTACCTGTTGAAAAAGGCGGACGGGGTGGGATTTGAACCCACGAGACGCTTTCACGTCTGCCGGTTTTCAAGACCGGTGCATTCAACCGCTCTGCCACCCGTCCGAGTGACACATCTACCGGAATACCGGCTTGTCAGTTACAGAGTCTACATTGCATCGCGTCCGAGCCACAGTGGCCACCTTTGACGACCGAACTTTGCTGCTTTACAGTAGATTTCCCACAATAACCCAAGGAGAAACGTAATGGGTGGTATCAGCAATCGCATGAAGGAAGTCAAACGCCGACGTCATCGGCGGAAGAAGGTCACAAAGTTCGAGGGTAAATTATCGAAGGCAACGACCAGTGAAAAACAGGTCATTGCCGAGAAACTCCGCAAAATGACTCCAGGCTGTGAAGATTTGATTGTGCGTCTTGGCATTGAGGACGGCAAGGCCTAGTCAGCCAGATCGAGCTATCCCCAGCCTTGCCAATTCCTCCCTTGAAGTTCATACCACCTGCTTGCTGAAGAGAAACTCGTCCTGATCGAAGTCGACAGTGACACAATCGCCTTCCGTAAACACTCCACCAAGGAGTTCTTTGGCTAGCTCATTTTGGAGTTGCTGCTGTATCACTCGCTTAAGAGGCCTCGCACCATATACCGGGTCATAGCCTAGCCTGGCAATCTCATCCACAACGGCTTCGCCGCACTGCAATGTAATGCCAGCTTTAAGAGCCTGCTTGACAAGCTGCTCCAGTTGCAACGAAACAATGCGATGAATGTGTCGCTCGTCGAGCGGATGAAAGATGATGGTTTCGTCAATTCGATTGAGAAACTCTGGCAGAAACCGTGTTGCGAGTGACTCTTGAACAGCTTCACGAATCTCTTCGGCACTGCCCTTCTCTTTTGTTATCTCCTGTATCAACTGACTACCCACGTTGCTCGTCATAACCACAAGCGTATTGGTAAAGTCGACAGTGTGGCCAAGACTGTCTGTGAGCCGCCCATCATCGAGCACCTGAAGCAATACATTAAAGACATCGCGATGTGCTTTTTCAATTTCATCGAGTAACACAACTGAATACGGACGACGACGTACCGCTTCAGTCAGACGTCCACCTTCTTCATAGCCAACATATCCAGGCGGAGCACCGATTAACCTTGCAACCGTGTGCTTCTCCATGTATTCGCTCATGTCAATTCGCACCATCGCGTTTTCGTCGTCAAAAAGCACCTCGGCTAGGGCTTTGCATAGTTCTGTTTTTCCAACACCTGTCGGCCCAAGGAAAATAAAGGAGCCAATCGGGCGATTGGGGTCCTGCAGTCCCGAACGACTTCGCCGAACCGCATTACTCACTGCTTCCACAGCCTCTTCCTGACCAACCACACGCTGGTGGAGCCGGTCTTCCAGAACAAGCAATTTGGCCCGCTCCGTTTCAACGAGCCTGGTAACCGGAATACCGGTCCAAGAGCTCACAACCTCTGCAATCTCTTCGGGGCCAACAGACCGCCGCAGCAAACGCTTGGTTGGCTTCTTTTCTTTACTGGACTCTTTCTCGGCAGCTTCTTTGTCTGCCTCTTCCTGTTCAAGGCGCGATGCCAGATGTTTTTTAGCTACATCTAGCTCATAGAGTTGTTGATACATTTCCTCACTCACCGCCTGACCGAGTGACTGCCGCTCATTCACTTGAACATTTACCTGATCAAAAGCAAGCTGGGCTTCCTCGAGCTTCTGCCGCAGTTCCTGCGCGCTACCGACGCCAGATTTTTCCGCCTCCCACTGTTCACGAAGACTTGCTAATTTCTGGCGAAGCGATCCTGCTTCGGCTTCGATTTCAACAAGTCGGTCCTTTGCATGCGACTCCGTCTCTTCAGCCAGCTGCCGGCCGGCTAGCTCAAGCTGTACAAGGCGTCGCTGCACTTCATCAATTTCACTCGGAACACTCTGCAACTCCATCGCAATGCGGCTGGTTGCTTCGTCCATCAAGTCTATGGCCTTATCCGGCAGGAAGCGGTCTGCAATATACCGATGTGATAACTCAGCAGCAGCCACAAGTGCTAAGTCATTAATTTTGACACCCTTGTGATGGGCTTCATATCGCGGCTTCAGGCCCCTCAAAATCGCTATCGTGTCCTCGACAGAAGGCTCACCCACAAATACCGGCTGGAACCGCCGCTCAAGCGCAGCGTCTTTTTCAATATGCTTTCGGTATTCATCAAGGGTAGTTGCGCCGATACACCGCAATTCCCCACGCGCAAGCGCAGGCTTGAGCAGATTCGCTGCGTCAGACCCACCCTCAGCGGCACCGGCACCAATAACCGTATGGAGTTCATCAATAAAAAGAATGACATTGCCAGCAGCTGCTTCAACTTCTCGCAGAATTGCTTTGAGCCTGTCTTCGAATTCCCCGCGATATTTTGTACCGGCAATAAGTGCACCGAGATCCAGTGCGATCACTTGGCGATTCCGCAACGTCTCCGGAACATCAGACTGCACGATCCGTAAGGCAAGCCCCTCAGCAATGGCCGTCTTCCCGACACCTGGCTCACCAATCAGAACTGGATTGTTTTTTGTACGCCGCGACAACACCTGGATCACTCGACGAATCTCTGAGTCTCGACCAATAACTGGATCCAATTTCCCTTGGCTCGCTCGCTGCACAAGATCAATGCCATATTTTTCCAGTGCCTGAAACTTCTCTTCTGGACTCTGATCAGTGACACGCGAGCTACCACGCACGGCCTGCAACCCTGCCAACAACTCCTTTTCAGTAACATCGGCGAGTTTCAGTACATTCTGCGCCTTTGATGGAGCCTTAGAAATCGCAATGAGCAGGTGATCTGTTGAGACAAAATCATCCTTCATTGTCCCCGACTCGGACGTTGCGATCTCAAAAACCTTAATGAGTTCCTGATCAGGCTGCGGTTGTGCCCCACCAGCAACCTTTGGCAGATGAGAAAGTTCGGCTTCAATAATTCGTTCGAGGTGCGGTCGATCCACGCCAATCTTCTCAAGCAGGGGACGCACGATCCCTTCCTGTTCGGCAAGTAATGCAAACAATAGATGCACAGGCGTTGTTTGTGGATTGCCACGATCTGCAGCCAGGTCTACTGCACGCTGGACTGCCTCCTGAGCCTTGATTGTGAATTTATCAAATCGAAATGCCATCAGATCATTCCTTTCAAACTGCATTGGCGCGCAGCAACGCTCTCAATAGTCCTTCCGGATTGCACATCCCCTGCGCATGTCGACTGGAGGTGCCGCTCTCGGCACCTCCAGTTACACGGCTTACTCGTCGTCTTGCTTGACTTCAAACTCAGCATCGATCGTGTCGTCTGAAGCTGCTGCGGCACCGGCTGGTTCACTACCTGCCTGATCACCTCCAGCTGCGTCCGCCGCCTGCGACTCATACAACACCTTTGAAAGTGCGTGGGAAGCCTGCTCAAGAGCATCGTGAGCTGATTGAACAGCATCAGCATCTTCACCCTTGGCTGCTTCACGAGCTTTCGCAATCGCTGCCTCAAGCGGAGCCTTGTCAGCATCCGATAACTTCTCATCGTTTTCTTTAATGAGCTTTTCTGTCTGAAAACACAGCGCCTCGGAACGATTCCGTACTTCAGCTAGCCGTTGCTTCTGCTTATCCTCTTCGGCGTGCAACTCTGCATCCTTACGCATCTTCTCAATTTCTTCTTCATTGAGACCGCTTGATTGCTCGATCGTAACGGACTGTTCCTTGTTCGATCCAAGATCTTTTGCATTCACAGAGAGAATACCGTTTGCATCAATATCAAATTTCACCTCCACCTGCGGAGTACCGCGAGGTGCTGGTGGAATTCCTTCCAAATTGAACTGGCCTAATAGACGATTGTCTTTTGCCATCGACCGCTCGCCTTGATAAACACTGACCGTCACTGCAGTCTGGTTATCAGCCGCCGTACTAAAGACCTGCTTGCGCTCTGTTGGCACTGTTGTATTGCGCTCAACTAGCTTGGTGAACAGTCCACCTTCGGTCTCAATACCAAGGCTCAATGGTGTCACATCAAGCAAAAGCACATCTTGAACGTCACCGGCCAACACACCACCTTGAATTGCAGCACCAAGGGCGACGACTTCGTCTGGATTCACACCTTTGTGCGGTTCCTTGCCAAAAACACTCTTCACGAGCTCCTGGACCTTCGGGATCCGTGTCGAACCACCAACGAGGACAACCTCATCAATATCTTTTGCATCGAGCTTGGCATCCTTGAGTGCCTGAAGGACTGGCCCTCGGCACCTTTCAACAAGTCCGTCACACATTTCTTCAAACTGTGCTCGGGTAATGGTTATTTGAAGATGCTTTGGCCCTGAGGCATCGGCAGTAATAAAAGGGAGATTGATGTCACTACTTTGTGCAGAACTCAATTCTTTCTTCGCTTTTTCACACGCTTCTTGCAGTCGCTGCAATGCCATGGTGTCATCGCGCAGATCAATGCCCTGCTCTTTTTTGAACTGATCGGCAACGTGATTAATCAACGTCTGATCAAAGTCATCACCACCAAGGTGCGTGTCACCATTGGTACTGATTACACGAAACACCCCATCAGCCACCTCAAGAACAGAAACGTCAAACGTTCCACCTCCAAGGTCAAAGACAGCTATTTTTTCTTGGCTCTTACTCTCAAGGCCGTAGGCTAGTGCAGCTGCAGTTGGCTCATTGATGATTCGCATGACCTCGAGACCAGAAATCTGCCCCGCGTCTTTGGTGGCCTGTCGCTGTGCATCGTTGAAGTATGCCGGAACAGTAATGACCGCCTTATTGACCTTATGGCCAAGGTAGCTTTCTGCCGACTCTTTGAGAGACCGCAGCACCGTGGCAGAAATTTCTGGTGGTGTGAACTCCTTGTCACCTACTTTCACCTTGACGTAATCTTCCGAACCACCAACAACGTCGTAAGGGACGATTTTTTCTTCACTCGCCACCTCGTTGTGACGACGGCCCATAAATCGCTTAATTGAGTAAATTGTTCGCGTTGGGTTCGTCACTGCTTGCCGCCGTGCGATATCGCCAACGAGTGTTTCACCTTTATCATTAAAGGCCACAACACTCGGAGTGAGGCGGTTGCCTTCTTTATTGGCAATAACCTTTGGTTCTTTGCCTTCCATGACGGCAACAACTGAATTTGTTGTTCCCAGATCGATACCGATTATTTTTTCGCCTTGTTTTGTTGCCATGCCTTGTGTTCCTCCTTCGATGTCCACGCTTTTCTATTCCGTCGAACGACCGTCCACCACGTTCACGTATCCGGGGGCCGGCCAGCTGCGGTTGCCGACCACGTCTCCGGGCCGGTTTTGTCGGTCTGCCCTGACATTGAAAGAAGATTGCAAAGCCCGTGCCATAGCTTCGAAAGACTCGTTTCTGCACCCTCAAACCGAGGAATCGATTAAAACAGCGTATTTACGGAAGGAATTCAGACGGTAGAGTTGAGAATACGTGGTTGCCAGCTCCCAGAGACTGCCATTTTGACGGGCTCCCTCGCGGAACCGGGATTCTTGAAATCTCGATCAACGGAGTGGCCTCACTCGACTGTCCAGTGGGGTATGGTGTGTACACGACCCTGTTATTTTTTCGGTTCAAGAAGTGAACATCATGGCATCACGCAAGACTAAAGCGACCCGCAAAAAGACCGCCAAAAGAAAGCCGGGTCTGACGACCTTACGAAAACGAATCGATACGATTGATCATGAACTTGTTTCCCTCATGAATCAGCGTGCTGATGTTGCCCGAGATATCGGCCACCTTAAATCGGCGAGCGGTGAACTGACATACGATCCATCCCGGGAGGAACTCGTCCTCGACCGGGTAGCGGCGGCGAATGAAGGACCACTCGCCGACGACAGCCTCAAATCGATCTTTCGTGAACTGATCTCAGGTTCTCGTGCCATTGAGCAACACTTACGGGTAGCTCATCTTGGTCCTGCCTGGACGTATAGTCATCTTGCTGCTCTTCATCGTTTTGGAAATGCGGTTGAATTCGTACCAGTATCCAGCATCTCTGCTGCGTTTGAGGAAGTGCATGCTGGTCATTCGCACTACGGTGTCGTTCCTCTCGAAAACTCAACCGATGGGCGAATTGCTGACACACTCGATAACTTGGCGCGTATGTCAGTCAAAATCTGTGCTGAAGTCCCATTACGCATTCACCATAATCTTCTTGCCGCCTGCGAACGCCATGACGTGAAGAAGGTTTACAGTCGCCCACAGGCACTCTCGCAATGCCGTAACTGGTTGGCGCGGCACCTTCCTGATGCACAGTTGATTGAGGTGACCAGCACAAGCGCGGCTGCCGAAAAAGCAGCACGTGAGTCAAAGTCTGCGGCAATAGCCAGTCGTCAGGCAGGCGTCCATCACAGCCTATCCATCCTGGCTGAAAACATTGAAGATATCGCTGGGAATACAACCCGTTTTGCTGTTATCGGCCATGCCGACGCCAAACGGACCGGTCGAGACAAAACCGCCTTAATGTTTGAAATCAAACACCGTCCGGGTGGACTTGCTGATGCGCTTGCCATACCAAAGCGGCAAAAGCTCAATCTCACCTGGATTGAATCTTTTCCTCTACCAGGCGAAAAACGAGGCTACATTTTCTTTGTCGAACTCGAGGGTCACCGTGATGACCTTCGTGTGCGGCGGGCGATCGCATCGCTTGAAAAGCGGTGCACCCGAGTTGCCATACTCGGCAGCTATGCAGGGGCGAGTCTGGTTGGATAGTGCACTGATTTCGGTGCTGAGCAAATTACAAACCCGTTCATACCACCGCCGTCTAGTGCGTGTCGTGTTTTCGCACTACACTGCGTCTCTTGGAACAACCGAGCACATCAATAAAACCAAAACCAAGGAGTGAGAATGGCCACCCGCCGCCGGATCGTTGCTGGAAATTGGAAGATGAATCTTGACCACGCTGGAGCGGTCGCACTCGCTCAAGCTGTGGCAACTGGTGCCCACTCCTGCGGCGACTGCAACCTGATTCTCTGCCCTCCGTCAATTTACCTTGAACCAGTTGCAAAAACACTTGAGCTTACCAATGGCGCGGGTCCGTCTGGCGTTGCTCTTGGTGGCCAGAACCTGCACGATCAACCCAAGGGTGCTTTTACAGGTGAGATTGCTCCTACAATGCTCGTCGACGTCGGCTGCACCTTCTGCATAGTTGGGCACTCTGAACGACGTACACTGTTTGGTGAGACCGACAGTGTTGTCAACACAAAAGCCAAAGCCGTACTCGCCGCCGGCCTCACGCCGATCATTTGTGTTGGTGAAACCCTGGAAGAACGCGACCAGGGCCGAACAGCGGCCGTTGTTACAGAACAGATCTCTGGCTCGCTGGCTGGGCTCAGTGCGGCGGACCTTGCCAAGTCGATCATTGCCTACGAACCCGTCTGGGCAATTGGTACTGGAAAGGTCGCAACGCCTGAACAGGCGCAGGAAGTCCACGCTCTGATCCGTAAGCAGCTGGCAGAACATGCTGATGAAGCAACTGCCAATCAGGTGGTAATCCAGTATGGTGGCAGCGTAAAACCCGGTAACGCCGGAGTTCTGGCTGCACAGCCCGATATCGACGGGGCACTGGTCGGAGGGGCGAGCCTCAAAGCCGAAGACTTTCTGGCAATTGCCGAACAATTTGCTCACGCCAGCTAATTCGTGTCATCGGGATAGCCCAGAATGGCTGCTCACGATACATTGTCGGGTAGTTTCCGCCCTTTGGCCGCTTGACTGTTTTGGAGAATTCATTCGCAATGCTCATGTTCGTTCGCTTCTTTCTTGGATTCATGCTCGTTGCCACGTCAGTGTTTCTCATTCTGCTGGTGCTCATTCAGCGCGGACGTGGGGGTGGACTTGCTGGTGCACTCGGCGGCATGGGTGGCCAAAGTGCATTCGGTACCAAAGCTGGTGACTTGTTCACAAAGATCACGATTGGCGTCGCAACATTCTGGATTCTGCTCTGCATTCTCTCTATTAACGTACTTGGGACGCAGCAGTCACTCTTTAGTACAAACCTAGGAGCAGCGGCACCGGAAGCAATGGAAGGTCTCGGAACAACTGAAGCGATGCCAGCGGAGATAGCTCCGGATCCTGCCAATGATTCCGCAGAGACTCCTGCTGCTACCGGCGAATCCGAACCAGCCACAACGCCTGAAGAAAAAAATTCTTCTGCCTCCCCAGAACCCACAAACGAGTCGCAAACTAACGCTTCGCCTGAACCGGCTTCGGCGGCAGAGAAGTCGGCTGAGTAAACCTGGAGGACTACCATGGCCCGCAGCATGACCGGATGCGGCGAAGGGTTTGCCGACAACCAGGGCGTCGCCTGCAGAGTTGAGATTCGCAGTGTCAATCACCGCCATCTCAAATGTAGCATCCGCACACGTGAAGGTTTCCATCTTCTTGAGCCACGGCTTGAAGGACTGATCCGCGAACGTATCAAGCGAGGGAGTCTTCAAATAACCATCGAAGTGAGTGGGTCGGCTGTTCCAACGGGTCGTCGGCTTGACCAAGATCAACTCGGTGCGTATCTCGATGACTGGGAGTCTTTCTGTGATCAACGCGGCATCGCAACACCTCCAACGATCGATCCGCTTCTGGGTCTCCCAGGTGTCTTGCTTGATGCACCACCGGACGCATCAGCTGTTGAAGCAACATGGCCTGTTGTTGCTGCTGCAACTTCAGCAGCAGTAAGTCAACTTGATACCATGCGGCAGTCCGAAGGGGCGGCGCTGGTTACTGATCTCGAACAGGCCTGTGTTTCAATCGGAGATCTGGTGCAGCAAATCCGTAAACGTGTTCCAGAAGTTGTTGCTGAACACCGACAACGCCTTCTAGACCGTGTTGCAAAAGTTCTGGAAACACACCAGACTCGCCTGGACGACAACGACGTGATCCGCGAGGTTGCCCTCATTGCCGATCGATCTGACATTTCAGAAGAGTTGGTGCGATTAGAAAGCCATGTTGAGCAATTCCGAAGTCTCCTCCATGATACCGCACCTGGCCGTAGTCTTGACTTTCTGGCTCAGGAACTTGGCCGTGAGGCCAATACCATCGGGTCAAAATCTGTTGATGTTGCCATCGCCCATGCTGTCGTTAACTTGAAGTCGCAGGTCGAAAGAATCCGCGAACAAGCCGCCAACATCGAGTAGGCTCGCCCAAGAAATACCCGCATTGCCGAGGGGCCACTTTCCAAGCCTACTCGTGGTGGGGTAAAACATTACGATGAGTCAAACTGAAGGTCAACTTGTCGTTCTCTCTGGCCCTTCCGGCGTCGGGAAGTCTACGCTTCTCCGCCGACTCCTTACTGACTTCTCGTCACTCATTCCAAGCATTTCTGCAACTACACGGCCGCCGCGTACTGGAGAAAAGCCAGGCGTCGACTACCATTTTCTGTCTCCGGAAGAGTTTGAAACCGCTAAAAAAGCAGCCCGATTTATTGAGTGTTGCCAGGTATATGGCCGCGAATATTGGTACGGAACGCTGGAAGATGAGGTCACACCTCGCCTCACCCATGGGAAATGGGTTATTCTTGAAATTGACGTCGAGGGTACCCTTTCTATTCTGGAACGGTATCCTCAAGCGGTAACAATCTTTGTTGAACCTTCCGATCCAGCACATCTTGAAGAACGCCTTCGAGGCCGTGGTACTGAAAGCCCAGAGGCAATCCAACGGAGATTAGAAGTTGCTCACCGTGAACTTCGTCAGTCCGGGCATTACCGACACCGTGTCATTAATGATTTGGTAGAAGACGCCCTTGCAAACATTAAAACGATCCTCACTGAAGCTGGTTTTTCAAACGATTCAACAGAAACAGCTTCTGCTTAAATAACTAAACCGTTAAGTCAGTCTCACAGAAAGCATTCGATATGATCGACGACCTCCGTGAAGAAGAAATCGTGAACAAAGTTGGTGGACGCTTCAAGCTGTCAACACTCATCCAGAAACGTCTTGTTGCACTCAACGCTGGGGGCCGCCCGCTTGTCGACATTGATAGCAACGACAAGATGCAGATTGTTATCGAGGAAATCAAACAGGATAAGATTTTCCTCGATACATCAATGAATCTCAGGATTACTGGCGAGTCGCCGGAAGCAGGAGCACCAATCGACTTCGACGCCAGTTTTTGATTTGTGTTTTTGCCGTTGATGCATCTGCTAGGTACCCTCTGAAGCACCAGTTCTTCTGATCGCTTCTCTTGTTGATGGAATATGTTGTGTCGAATCCACTTGCAGACCGGGAAATAGTCATTGCCGTCGGCGGTGGCATCGCGGCGTACAAAGTTGCGGCAATGACAAGCGGACTCATCCAGCGTTCTGCGAATATTTCGGTTGTCATGACACGAAATTCGCGGAAATTTATCGGCGAGGCAACGTTTGCTGCACTTACCGGACGACCCGTTGCTTCACGCAGCTTTGATCCAGGAAATTTTCCTTTAGGTGCACATATTGAACTGGCAGAACGTGCTGAGT
>CAXEMW010000022.1:0-22399 GCA_963997395.1 uncultured Planctomycetaceae bacterium | reverse complement strand
CCTCTCGCCGCGCCGCCACCAAGTGCAAAGCCGATACAGGACCCACGAAGATGCCGAACGATTCTCTCAATACCACTTTCACGTGTGGTGTGTCGCGATTGCCCAAAACCATCCCAATGAATTTTAAAGTCACCCCTGCAGATTGAATGCAAATTATTCAAAGGTTCGGCGACCTGCTGTGTATTCCGCAGAATTCGAACAAGTGATATCTTGTTTCGGATAGTAGGGTAGCATTTAGAGAGTTCGGAGAGGAGACGCTCGGTTTCTCGAGAAAGAGTTGAATCAAAGCAACAGTAGACAGCATCGGCATTCTGAAGAACTTCGGATAGATACTCAGTGTTTGTGTTGAGGCGAACATCGAGGAAGCATCGTTCAACACTATTCCATGCCGATGCTTCTGAGCGAATTTCATGTGGGTTACGTAGCTGATCATGCTTATCAAGGAGGCTAATCGAGCGATCTACCGTAGCGAGCGTCGTTTTATTGTCGGAGATGGCTGTGACATCTTCACCAAGTGATCGGAGACGGCGAATGAGTGTGCTTGAGAGACTACGATATTCTTCGCTTGCATGGAGAATGGCGATAAGACGAGGGCGATGGCCAACGCGTTTTGGTGTGAATGCTTGATGGAGCCTCATTCCAAGAGCACCTAAAAGATTTCGGTGCCATCGTGGAACTTGGCTGAGTAATTCAATAGCATCCTGACGCTTGATAGTCAGCCCAGTTACATTTTGTGTGATATCAACATTAATGGGTGCTTGGTCGTCACGGAAGAGTGCGAGAAATCCAAATTGATTACTCCGACCGATCATCTGCACGGTATGAGGAAGATCGTCTGCCCCTGGGATCCAGATGCGAGCTGCTCCACTGGTGATGAGGAGCAGGTCTGTAAAAGGACTCTCAATGGAGTGAAGGTGTGAGCCAGCATCGAATGTGACAACCGAAGCATGGGAAGCAATGAGTTTAAGTTCGTCTTCTGTTAATCCGTTTGTTGAGCGGTGTAACTTGAGAAGTGTCAGAATATTTTGATGAGGAGACATTCGTGTGACCTGCTGTGAGAATGTCCTCAACGAGATCAGGTCTCATTGAAGGTCTATCTTTTAATATCGGTCACTCAGCAAAAGAAGTTCAATCAGTCAAAATAGTCTGCTTTTTCCTTTTATTTTTCTTCCTCGATATCGTCTTCGGTGGAGTGTCATTCTTCGGAAGAAATGATGCTAGACGGCGTTTTGTTGTCATCATCGTTTGATCATTTGCCAGATTTGTGAACTCGTATGGATCAGTGGTGTGATCGTAGAGTTCTTCGCTAAGATCCGCGTAACGGATATAGCGATACTGGCCATCACGAATAGCATGGTTCCTGTACCCGTGCGTAGTCAGTGCAACACCATCCCAATGGCAATCAGGTCTCTCTAGAAGGGTAGCAATACTGCTGCCTTCGAGATGCTTAGGAAGTGGCACATCAATAAGATCACAAAGTGTTGGATAGATGCTCAGGAAGTCGACAGGTCGTTCACAAACCTCTCCGGCCTTTGTGACGCCGGGAGCAATCCAGATCAAAGGTGATCGGGTAGCCTCCTCCCAGAGACTAAACTTTCTCCAGTGTTCTTTTTCTCCTAGATGCCAACCGTGATCACCCCATAGAACAATAATAGTATTGTCTCGTTCTGGGCTCGTGTCGTACGCATCGAGAAGACGACCAATATTCATATCTACGTACGCAATGGTCGCGAGGTATGACTGAATGGCATCTTTCCATCGTCCAGATTTGAGAAATTTTGCATGGTCTTTTTCAGGGCCAGCCATCTTAATGCCCGGTAGTGGAATGTCGTCGAGATCATCCTCTTGATGTGGAGGAAGTTGAATGCTGCTGCGAGGGTACCGTTCGTAGTATTTCCTTGGAACTGCCCAGGGAAGATGTGGTTTGATCAAACCACAGGCTACAAAAAAGGGCTTCTCTCGTTCCTGCTTCATTTGCTCGATACAGAAGTCCACTGTGTGCCAGTCCGGTAGGTCTTCATCCTGTAGATCAAGTTCCAGAGGTTCGTGATAGCCCTCATATTTTCTTGGAATTCGCCCCGCATTTTTGCCGCGTCTCGTAGGTGGATAGGAGTCCCATTCGGAGGCGTAAACAGTTTTGAGGCCACCTGCACTCGAGTGGTAGGTTTTGCCCATCGCTGCTGTGTAGTATCCATGAGTTTTTAAATGTGCATTGAGATTCAGCCCCTCAGCAATATGTTCTTTCCAAGGATCTGCGTTCAGGTAACAGCCGGAAGAATGCGGTCTGATTCCTGACCAAAGCGCTGCCCTTGATGGGCCACATGCAGGAGCAGCACAGTGCGCGTTGGTGAACGATACACCCATAGCAGCTAAACGATCGATATTCGGTGTTTTGCACTGCGTGTTTCTGCCTGTATAGCCAACCCAATGATTGAGGTCATCAACGGCGATGAAAAGTATGTTTGGTTTCTTGGCTAATGCATTTTTCAAGTTTACACATGGCAGCAAGGCGAAGAGTAAAAGAGCGATTTTTAACAGTGACAAGTTCGAACTCATTGTATTTCAAAGTCGCTTTCAAGGTGTTTTTTGAGACGAAAGGCTGTTCGTTATAACAAGTGATCGTGATGCGCCGAGTACTCTAAGATTAAAAGAAAAGTAAAGATCGGTGGGACATCGTCCAATACCCTCTAGGAAGATGAATTGATGACGGGTTCGAACGGCAAGAGAGAAATCTAGGGAAAATCTGTTTGGATTATTCCTCTTCCTGATCCGAATCAACTTGCTCCTTAAGTTGATCAATCATTTTCTGAACATCAACTTGAGCCTGGCAAAAAGTATCATCAGGATTCAATGACTCTTCATCTTTCATGGTGCTATCTCGATTGGGTTTTCGCCAAATTGGATTATGTCAAACTTAGTAGTAGGCCGCATATTCGAAAGCCTAGCACAAATAAAATTCCTGCTAGTACTAAGAACCACCCCAGTTGCGTAAATAAAAGAATGTTCAGCAGGAGCGGGTTTCTCATAAAGCTCTTTAGAGCGTTGGCAAGGAAGGCATTGGTGGCGCCGACGCATGCCGGTGAGCAAGCCCACTCACAAGGTTTTCACAAATTGATTCAAGATACGGTCGTGTTTGTGCATCGTCAAAATTGGCAACTGTTTTTCCAGCATCGCCATGCTCACGAATTGGTATCTGTATCGGAACCTCACCAAGCAATGGGATGTTCAGTTCTTTTGCGGTGCGTTTTGCACCACCATTTCCAAAAATATCATAACGTTTATTATTATCCGGGCATAAAAAGAAGCTCATGTTTTCTACCATGCCAAGTACGGGGATATTGACCTTCTGAAACATTGCAATTGCTTTGGTGGCATCAAGAAGTGCAACATCTTGGGGTGTGCAGACGACAACAGCGCCTGAGAGCGGAAGGACCTGAGAAAGTGTCAACGCAATATCGCCAGTTCCTGGTGGCATGTCGATAATCAGGTAATCGAGTGGTCCCCAATTCGTATCACGGAGCATTTGCTGTATTGCGCCGTGGAGCATAGGACCTCTCCAAACAACCGCTTCACCAGGTGGCACAAGAAAGCCCATCGACATGATCGGTACGGTTTCAGGATTTAGTCCCGTTGGCAACGTCTGATGAGGTTGCCCCGGGTTGAGTTGTGGTGGAACAATGCGTCCCTCTTGAATTGCCGGACGTCCCTCAAGGCCAACAAGGTGAGGAACGCTCGGTCCATAGACATCCGCATCAAGAATACCGACTTTGCTCCCAGCTCGTGCCAGACCGATTGCAAGTGATACGGCTATTGTACTTTTGCCAACGCCTCCCTTGCCTGATCCAACTGCAATAACACTTTTTGCTTCAAGGCCGACCTGGCCAATTTTAGTAGGTGGCCTTTCATGAGGCCTGATAGTTATTTGTATATCCGGGATATTTGGGAAAGCCGTTCTGAGCCGCTCTTCAATACGTCCCTGCGTTTGTCGCCAGAGAATTGCAGAATGTGTTGTGAGAGCAACATCAAGCGTAATCTTCTTTTCATCCGCGGTTGCATCACCAATCTGGCCCAAATCAGAAAGCAGTCTTCCTGACTCAGGGTCATTCATGTCAGCAAGTATCTCTCGAATGTTTTCTGAGGTCAGTGCTTTATTCATTGACTATCCTTTTGTGTTTTGGTGGCAATCATGGCATCCCTAATAGAAATCTGTGTTGTCTGTGGAAGCATTGTTTCTGCTTCAATATTGCCAGACAATGTGTTGCCGGCATGCAAGGCGGCCGTAAACAGCCCACGTGGTCGAATAGAGACCGAAAGAAGCACCATGAGACAGACGACCATAGCCAATCCGGAAGAAAGGCCTCCGTCTGCCTGAACTCCTTTGTTAGTAGATTTGAAGTACATGGCAGCAATCAAGCGAAGATAGTAGGCGGCTGCAATAGCCGCATTGAGTACCAAGACAATACTTAAGCCTATAAACCATGCCTTTCGATCACCAAATGCTGCATCGCCACCATCTACGCTAAGTGACGAGGTCACAAGTGACAGCTTTCCCCAAAAACCAGGTAGCGGTGGGATTCCAGCAAGACTTAACAGGAACGTTGCCAAGCAGAACGCAGCAACAGGATTCGTTGTTGATAATCCATTAAGATCATCAACAGTTTCAATCTCCTCAAGTTTTGGCCTTTTGCTGCTTGACGTAGACCATTCAGGCCAACGATGCCCGAGGTAGACGATTCCACCGAACAACCCGACCGTTGCAAGTACGTATGTTGCCAAATAGAAAAGTGTTGAAGCCAGTCCGTCCAGTGTCAAAGCACTTGCCGTTATTGATTCTCCACCAAGTGATCCTTGTTCAGATGTTGCTGCTGCGGTTACTGCCGCCAGACCAACTAATAAATATCCCGCATGAGCAATTGAGGAGCAGGCCAAAAGTCTTCGTAGGTTGTTTTGAAGCAGTGCCATGCAGTTTCCAACCGTCATGGTGACGGCTGCAACAATAGCAAGGAGATGCCATGTCTGGAGAAGGAGTGTCTCAGCGACCGGACCAATAGTTTGTCCACTTCCCAGCGGGGGAATAGCCAAAGCAATTATGCGAGCAAGCATGACAATGCCTGCTATTTTCGGGAGCGTCGAGAGTACAGCAGCGTTACTTGTGCTCGTGCCTTGATAAATATCGGGGGCGTAAAAGTGCATTGGAACGGCAGCCATCCGAAAAGCTGCTCCGGCGAGTGCTGTTCCAAGCATAACTGGAAGAAGTACCGCAGCCATGCTGGCTGTGATGGTGCCAACAATAATGGACCCTTCGACTGTGGGCGGCGAAAGGCTACCCAGTGACTGGATTTGGTTTCCAATAGCCAGCAACGATGTCGAACCACCCAGTCCGTAGAGACAGGTGACCGAGTATAAGAACAACGCAGAGGCGATAAGCGAAAGAAAAAAATATTTCAAGCTAGCTTCTTGGCCTGCAGCATCCGTTCGTTTGAGAGACAGCAAGATGTATGTCGGTACTGAAACAAGTTCAAGGCCGATAAAAAGTAGCACCAGGTCATTTGCTAACCCCACGAGAGAGAGTCCAGCTAGAAGAATTAAAAAAGTACCAGCTTCTTCACCGGTGCCACGTCGCCTGTGTTGACTGCTATCATCTTGAACAGCTGCCTTCCAATAATCCCCAGACTGAATAAGAGCAAGTACCAGTCCCGTGGTGTAGGTAAGGAGGCGTATGTAGAACGAGAATCCATCAATCGTGATTGGGCCTGATGAAATAGCCTTACCGCTGTCAGGCTGACTCCCTGATACCAGGATAGCTATGCCGATGCCAGTGACGGCAACGAGCCACCCGGCTCGAAGGCCACTAAAGGCGGCAGCAAGATACGCAATGAGTGCTGCTAGAAATAGCGTTATTTCTGGCGAGAGAAGCAGGAAGGTTTCGAGAGACGTTGTCATCATTACTTTACAGAAATTTGTTTTTGAAAGGTTGGGTTTGTCTTGGGCTGGTTTTGTTGATCGCTGCTCTCATTGTTGTGCGTAATCATTTCCGTACCTGCATGGCCTTGAACCGGCTGCATCTGTCGATTGAAAGCATTGCTCGACGCAAGCGTCATTGTGCGAACAGATTGAGATGATGGGCCGAGGAACGTTGCTGGCGTTATGCCAATCCAGAGCACAAACACAGTGAGTGGTGCGAGTGCCGCTATCTCATGCCACCGTAAGTCAAGAGATTCCTGGTTTTCATTATTGAGATGAGATGGTGGTAATCGGGAATTTCCAAAGAAGACGCGTTCGACCGCCCAGAGCATATACCAGGCTCCAAGCACGACGCCAACAACTCCCATGAGCGAAAGAATCAAATAACTTTGCTGTAGATCTGTAGAAACACCTGTCCACGCTCTTTGGAAAGATCCAGCAAGAATCATAAATTCCCCTACAAAACCGTTCAGCCCTGGAAGACCAATGCTCGAGAAGGTGAAAACCATGAAAATTGTAGTGAGCCATGGTGCTTTTTTGGCGATACCCCCAAGGCTCTGAATGGAACGTGTATGAAAGCGTTCGTAAAGCATTCCAACCAATGCAAAGAGACCGGCGGAGGATAGGCCGTGATTGATTAGCTGAAGATTTGCTCCTTCAATCGCAACTGGTTCTAACGCAAACAAGCCCATGACGACGTACCCCATATGGCTCACTGAAGAATACGCTATGAGTCGTTTTAAATCCTGCTGAACAAGAGCAACTAAAGCCCCGTAAACAATCCCAAAAGCACCCATTGCAAAGAGCCATGGTGCTGCGACCGCAGTTGCTTCAGGGAGCATTGGCATCGAGAATCTCAGAAAACCGTAAATGCCAATTTTTAGTAAGACACCTGCTAAATCTACGCTGCCACCGGTTGGCGCTTCGACATGAGCAAGCGGAAGCCAAGTATGAAAAGGAAAGATAGGAACCTTTACTGCAAACCCAATGAGAAGTGCAAGAAAAACAATCCACTGAAGATAACCGCCATCTGCATCCATAGGGAGAGGGTGCGCACTAATGCCAGCAGTCAGTGCTTCGATATCAAACGTGACGCTGCCGGTGTGGGTAGCATTCCACAACACAATGGTCATAAGACCAAGAAATGCGAGAACACTTCCTGCAAGCGTGTAGATAAAAAATGTGATTGCTGCTTTTCGTCGTTCATCATGCCCCCATATACCGATGAGGAAAAAGAGTGGTACGAGAGTGAATTCGAAGAACACATAAAACAAAATAATGTCACGGGCCACAAAAACCCCAAGCATGGCCGCCTCAAGAAGCAAGAGAAGCATATAGAAGCCTACAGCTCGCTCAGTGATAGCTTCCCAGCTGACAAAGATCGCAGTCACAGAAAGCAGTGCTGACAATCCAAAAAGCCAAAGTGACAGGCCATCAAGCCCTATCGATAGACGAATGTCAAACATTCCTCCCGTAAGCCACGGGACCGATAGTACCGCGAATACTTGATTACTCGTAGCCTCAGTGCTCGTGAGATATCGCAGAATAAGCCATCCTGCTGCAATCAGCGTCAAAACTGCAGTCGTTGCTGCACTTTGGCGAACCGCTTGGAGGCCACGGCTTGAGACAAGCCAGACGATGCCCGCACCTACGAGAGGCATGAGAATGACCAGTAGCAGATGTGTTGATGAGGAGATCAAGTTCATGAAGTTGTCAAATGAAAGAAAAGATAATGAGTCCCGGAAAGGTTAGGTAAGGTTTAGAGTCGCCAAGCAAGAAAGATAATAATTGCCAAGACACCAATGACACCGGCCAGGGCATATCGTTGGAGCACCCCCGACTGTAGCCGACGGACAACGCTGCCGAGGACTAATGGAAGATGAGAAAAAAATCGTACAGAACGGTCAATAAATGATCTGTCAAAAATTGCAGCTAGAAAAGCAACAGCTTGAATCGGCTTTATAATCACAGCAGCATAAAGTTGATCAATAAACATTCGATGTTCTAAGAATGGTCGTATTGGTCCAAGCCAACGTTCGAGCTGAGGTCCATCGCTGCGACGTCCAAGATGGCCGACAGCTGCTATGACAATGCCAAGAGCAGCCGCGAGTGTGCCTTGAATCGCAAGGTCCCAGTGGAAAACAGAAGCGGTAGCAGTCTCGACAATAGAGGGTGCTGCAAATGAAGGAGTTGCAGCAAGAAAATGAGCAAGGCCTTCGGTCGTAAATAAGATGAAACCAATCAGAGCGGCTGGGATTGCCAGAATCAAAAGTGGCGTCGTCATGACTGAAGGTGATTCATGCGCATGGTTACCGGCTTCATCGGGTATACGAAGTGGGCCGGTAAATGTCATGAAAACAGCCCGGAAGGTATAAAACGCCGTAAGGCCGGCTGTGACAAGTGCCATCCAAAAAAGTGTCTTCCAGACAGCAGGTTGATTCAGGGCATCAAGTCCAACCAAGTCAGATGCACGATGGCTATTTGTGAGACTGCTCGCATCAGATACTCCCCGGTACCCAACATCATGCATCGTGCCTCTATGAGACGTCGTTGATGGGAGATCAGGAATCATGGCATGGTGCTCATTTTCAGCACTGTGGTGAACATCTGGCCAACCCTTTGAGTGCAGCGAAGCAAGTATTTCATCTTTGCTAAAAAAACCAGCAAATGGCGCAATTCCTGCGAGCGCAAGACTCCCGATGAGAAAGGTGGTGGCTGTTATCGGCATAAGCTTTCGGAGTCCACCGAATCGACGCATATCGATCACACCACCCATCGAGTGCATGACAGATCCGGCACCGAGAAATAAAAGTGCTTTAAAAAATGCGTGGGTAAGAAGGTGGAAAATTGCTGCAGTAAATCCGAGTAGTGTTCCAGTACCAAGACATGCAAACATGTAGCCGAGTTGGCTGATTGTCGAGTAAGCAAGTACTCGCTTGAGATCGTTCTGAACAGTTCCAATCAGTGCCGCAACTAGTGCAGTCGTCGTTCCAATAATTGAGACGGTCACCAATGCGCCGGGGCATGCCATGAAAAGGGGAGCACTGCGAGCAACAAGATAAACACCCGCTGTTACCATTGTTGCAGCATGAATGAGGGCACTCGCAGGAGTAGGTCCCTCCATGGCGTCTGGCAACCATACATGGAGAGGAAGTTGAGCACTCTTTCCGCAGGCTGCAAGTAACAGAAGAAGGCAAATTGCTGTGCCGACGATACCTCCAACGTAACCACTTACATCGGCAAGCCGAGTCTGCCCAAGAATGCCAGGCAGAATCGTTCCGTCAGGAGAAAAAGTGTCATGAAAATCGAGGGTTCCGTAGGTAAGCCAGAGCAGGAAGACACCTACGGCAAGACCGAAGTCTCCTATCCGATTCACAAGAAAAGCTTTTTTAGCAGCCTTTGCCGCCTCCGGTTTTTGAAACCAGAAGCCAATGAGTAGGTAGCTACACGCGCCGACGGCCTCCCAGAAAACATAGACCAAGAGGAAATTACTTGCTGCCACGAGCATTGACATTGAAAAAACAAACATGGCTACGAGCGCGAAGAATCGTGGGTACCCAGGATCGTCATGCATATAACCTATTGAGTAGATGGCAACCAGAAGTCCAACACTCGTAATAATTACAAGCATTGTTGCTGTAAGCGGATCAAGTCGCATGGCAATCGAAATTGAAAATGGGCGAGCACTATAAGCATCTTCACCAACGGCCGTCCCTGGAACTGCAGCGTGTGAGTCATGAGCAGGGGCATACGCATCCTCAACAGTTGCCCATTGCCAGAGTGTGGTCACCATATCAATAGGACGAGGTGTCTCTGCATGTCCTCGGCTGCGTGCAGTGAATACAAGAAGCGATAATGCAATAACCGCTGCTGCCGCTATACCGACAACAGCCGGCAGATGTGCTCGAGCACCAAGCCTCCGCCCACCAATAACAGTGGCAATAGCTGCAATAAGGGGCAGTAATGGAATGAGTACAAGAAGGAAAGACGGGGTCATATCGACAAATTTGTAGGAGAATAATAGATATCAAACATGTTCACGCTGCATCCCATCTTGCTCATCAGTGTGAGGTGATCGGCCCGCTGGGGTGAGGCGTGGAAAACTGGGCATCGAAGTATCAAGCGATGGGATTTCATGGTCGATGCTACGGTCAAGTGTGGCTTCTCGAAGAGTCTGCCATGCTGAAGAATCAAGACGGCCAGTTCGAGTGAAAGCCTGCAGAACAAAAACAAGAGCAATGGCCGCTTCACATGCTGCTACCGAGAGTACAAAGATGACCAGAACATGACCGCCAAAGTCACCGTGATAGCGACTCCAGGCAACAAGGGTTACTGAAATGCCTTGAAGCATTAACTCAGCAGAAAGAAACATGACAATCAGGTTGCGCCTTGAAAGGATGCCGACAAGGCCAAGGCTCAAGAGAATTGCTCCAACAACCAATCCATTTTGAAGGAGTGCAAGCGAAGTTCCAAGCAATACAAGTGTTGTCATGATTGGTTCCCTTCTTGCAAAGACGAAGTTTCTACGTGGCTGCCCTCGAGGCCATTTGAAACAATGGCAATGGCTCCAATGAGCGCGACGAGCAAAAGAATGCCTACAGCCTCAACAGCGACGAGGTGGTGGCCGAAAAGCTCGCCACCAAGCCGGGCTACCTGGTCAGACGCCAAAAGGTCCACGCTTTCAGTCGGTGCTGTCTCGACGGTTGTTGCGCCGAGTGCAGCTGCCTTGGATGGAGGGCGGCAGCAGAGAGGCTCTTCGGCAGATAGCCGACCAATTGAAAGTGATAAAAGACCAAGCAGTACAGCTCCTGCCACTGCAGAAAGCATTGGCTCATTGGTTACGCGATCTGATGTGGTGACACCAGATGGCTGAGCCAGCATCAGAACAAAAAGAAACATCACTAAAATGGCACCTGCGTAGACAACAATTGTTGCAACACCGAGAAACTGGGCACCTAAAACAAGCAGCACACCTGATACACCAGCCAAGCAAAGAGCAAACCAGATCGCCGCGTAGACAGGAGAGCGACAAGTTATCGTTGCAGCCGCACTCACAACAGCAACAAGTGAAACTATCAGGAAGACAGCTTCTTCCCCAAGATTCCCCAGACGTTGTCCAGTGGCAATAAAGAGACCAAGTGTAATCAATCCGATGAGCCAACCTACTCGTCGTGAGGTCTTGCCGTGCCGGCCAGATTTAGGAAGAAGGAGGTAAAGACTTGCCGCAAGGCATGTTACCGCCACAGCAAGCAAGATGCCCGGAGAAAGAAACTCGAGGGTGCCCGTTCCAGCAAATAACCTAACGAAAGGGGTCACAGTGTTCCCCCCAAGTCAGCTGATTTCATTGGCTCAGCATCCTTTGTCATATCGTAGACACTCAGAAGCTTCTCTTTGTCAAAAATCATCTCTTCTCGACTCTTTCCTGTGAGGTCAAGAAGGCTCGTGAGCTCAATAGCGTCAACAGGACACGCCTCTTCGCACATGCCACAAAAAATGCAGCGGAGTTCATCAATCTGGAAACTCTCTGGATATTTTTCTCTATCTTCCCAGGGGCTTTCAGTGGCAACGATATCGATACAGTGAGCAGGGCATGCTGTCGCACACAGGAAACAAGCAACGCACTTCACACGATCATTCTCATCGCGGTTGAGCCGGTGCACGCCTCGGTAGATGAGCGGGTTTCCAACAGCGGGACGTTGTTCAGGGAAGTTGACAGTGTTCTTTTTGCTCACGAGATGACGGCCCGTAGTTGCAAGACCTTGAACAAGAAGCGGAATATAAAGTCGCTCTGCCAGGCCAAGTGGCTTGTCATCAATCCATGTTATTCCGGGATCAGATGGTTTCATGCTAGGCCTCCACTAATTTAGAAGACGGTTTATTCATCGGACCATCTTGTTTCAGATGTTGCTCTTGATCAAAAGGATCGCGGGTGCGAATTGGTCGATTGTCCGTGGCGGAAGGCGTAAGTAAGCCAGCGCAAATCAATCCTCCAAAAAAGATAATCCACGGCACCCCAACGGCAACGCCAGTTGTCAGACTATTTCCAAGAGTCGACTGCAGTGCAGACCGAAATTCCTCAATGGTTGCAACAACAACAAAATTCAGGAGCCCGAGAGGCAACATGACTTTCCATGCGAGATTCATCAATTGATCAAATCGAAATCGGGGCCAGCTCCAGCGGACCATCATGAAAAAGAGAATCACAGCAAAGATTTTGGCTGAAAGTATGCCAAATCTCAAAAAAGCACCAACCCATGTGACTTCTTGAGTACTTCCCGTGATTCCCCAGAAGTGCCATCCACCCAAAAACATGATCACGATGAGGAAGGCAGCCGTGACCATATGCAGGAATTCGGAGACAAGAAAAAGGAGGAGTTTAATTCCGGCGTACTCGGTGTGATAACCACCGACTAATTCCTGCTCAGCTTCAGGAAGGTCAAAAGGCAGGCGGGCAGCCTCAGCAAAACTCGCAATGAGGAAAACTACAAATCCCAGCGGTTGAGTAAAGGCATACCAGAGACCAGTTTCTGCCTGTTTGTTCATGATGATGTCGAGCTGCAAAGAGCCGGCCGCGAGAACAACACCAAGCAGGCCCAGCCCGAGCGGGATTTCATAAGCAACCAGTTGAGCGCTACTTCGTAACCCACCAAGAAAACCATATTTATTATTGCTGGCCCAACCTCCGAGAAGAACACCGTATACGGCAATACTCGAGAGCGCGAAAACCCAGAGAACACCAACGTCAAGTCCAGGTGCCACAAGAAATGGTACGGGATCCGGAAGCCCAGGAATGTTGAGTGGTGGGAGTACACTTCCGAAAGGGATAGCGGCAAAGATAGCTAATGATGCAGTGAGCAGTGCCAAGGGTGCTGCATTATAAAGCACTTTATCAACATGCCGCGGAGTGAAGTCCTCCTTGAAAATGATTTTGAGGCCATCTGCAAGTGGCTGCCCTAATCCAAACAGACGAATTTTTGTCAGCGGAATACCGACACGATTTGGTCCACGGCGATCCTGAACCCAAGCAGCTATCCATCTCTCAACGAGAACCAAATAAGCCGCTGCTGTCATGAGCCCGCCGACAAGCAGCCCAATCTTGACGAGTGCAGCGATTGTTTCAGGTGATGGAAGGAGAGCGGTCATTGAATGTTTGGTTCGAAGGGAGTGGTGCGAAGCGTTGTGTTGTTATTGGCTTAGGTAACTGCCACCTGCTGCAACCTCAGGTCGAGGCCAATGGATGGCATATCACCCGATAAGACAGCGAAGCTGGCAGAACTTTCAGCAATTTGTTTTCGAATGCTCTCGGGATCATATAAGCCTCCTCGTCCTAGGAGATTCCAAAAGAATCGGCCCTCTGGCCAGACACCGGCAGGAGGGCGAATTGCTTGTTCGAAGGTCTGCGCGCGATGACCGCAGTTGACCCACGTGCCGCTTCGCTCAGCAAATCCGACCGCAGGCAAGCACCACGTAGCTCGGTTAGAGAGTGGAGATTCAAATAAGTCTTGAACAACAAGGCAGTTGAGCTCTTCAAAGGTTGCCGCCGTTGCTTCATCACACCAGGATCCCTCGGGTGTTGGGTACCCAGCTGTTACCCACGCCGATTGAATTGTTTTTGTTCGCACCTGTTCAAGGAAGTCGTTCCACCCTGGAACCGCGCCGCCCTCAGAAACAGCCCCAAACATACTGAGAACCATTTCAACGCCAATGCGGTTTGGAGCCTTCTCACCGCGAATTGTAAACCCGCCGGGGAAGGATTCATCAGCACCAGTTGATGGCGCATGACCAACTGCAAGATACGCGTCTGGATCAATTGTCCTCGCAACCGAACACAGCATCCAAGCTTCTTCAAGGGTAAGCATTGGTGAAACAGCAACACCCAGTCGCCCTGCATCAGTCAGGTCTGTAGGCAGGCGGCGTAAAACGTCTGCCCATTCGATAGCCTGATAGTCTGCATTATTCCGGTACCTTACCTCGACGATTCGTTTTGCATTATGCAGATGATGCCATCCGTAACGTCCCTCGTCACACATCCACCACTTGTTTACATGCAAGTTTTCACGTGGTTTGAGTCGGTATACCGTGTCTTGGTTGTGCTCGGTCACTATTGAACATCCTGCTGCACAGCCACCACACACATTTTCCGTTTTCTTCAAAAACCAGACTCTCTGCTGATACAAAAAGTCTTTATCTCCTAGAGCACCAACTGGGCATAGGTCGACAACATTTCCAGCCAATTTATTATCAAGCGGAAATCCAGGGAACGTATCTATTTCTTCTTTCGCACCACGGGCAGAGACCATGAGTTCTGCTGTACCGGAGACCTCTCGTGTGAACCGAACGCAACGTGTGCACATGATGCAGCGATCAACAAAAAGAGTAACGGTTGGCCCAACATCTCGACGGCGGCTACTAAAGGCATGAATGTCAGCCCGCCGTTCGCTTTGTCCGTGCTCAAAGTGGTAGTCCTGCAGCAGGCATTCGCCTGCCTTGTCACAGATTGGACAGTCAATCGGGTGATCAATAAGCAGTGCTTCCTCAACACGGGCACGACTTTCCTGAACAGCCTCACTGTCAGTAACAATGACAGTTCCATCTTTGACCGGCGTTTGGCACCCTGGAACAAGTTTGGGAATCATTGAAACTTCACCAGTTTCAGCATTCCGAGTACCAGCCTGAATGAGACACATGCGGCAGCTCGCTACAACAGAAAGTCCCGGGTGCCAGCAATAATGAGGAATCTCGACACCCGCCCGGCGGGCGGCTTCAATACAGTTGAGCCGTTCGTCGGCTCCTATCTCGATTTCCTGATCGTCAACAATGACTGTGGGCATGATGGAAAGTAGTAAGCAGTGAAAATGAGTTAGTGAGTAGTAACAATTGGCAAGGCAGGAACAGGATCAGTTTCCATGTAGCCGGTTGGATTCGTCTGTTTGATGTAATCTTCAAATTCATCACGAAATTTCGCAATGGAGTTCTTGATTGGCCAGGCGGCTCCGTCAGCAAGGCCGCAGATTGTTGACCCGGGCATCATGCCCATCGTGTCACCAATTTCTGCGAGGAGATCGAGATCTCGCAATCGACCCTTTCCGGCTCGAATACGCTCGAGCATTCGGAGCGACCAACTTGTACCCTCCCGGCATGGCGTGCACTGACCGCAGGACTCGTGTGCGAAAAAACGGCATGAATTATGCAGGAAATCAACAATGCTGACGGTCTCGTCGACGACAACAACAGCGGCCGTTCCAAGACCGAGACAGCCAACCGTTCCCGGTCCAGCAAAATCGAGCGGAGTGTCCAGTTCATCTTCAGTCATCAGCCCCATGGAGATACCTCCCGGAATGACTGCTTTTGCCTGCCGCCCTTTCCAGACACCACCACCGAAACGATCAATTAATTCGCGTGCAGTAATTCCAAGAGGTGCTTCGTAACACCCTGGTTTTTCAACATGACCAGACAGGCAATAGAGTTTTGGGCCATAACTTCCTGGATCTCTTGGATTATTTGGATCAGCAGGGATTCCAATTGAACGGAACCAATCAACACCTCGCCGTGCGATTTGTGCCACACATGCCATTGTCTCGATGTTATTCACAACCGTTGGCTTGCGGAACACTCCTTCGATGGCAGGGAAAGGCGGTTTTATGCGAGGCCATGCTCGCTTGCCTTCAAGACTTTCAATGAGCCCGGTTTCTTCACCGCAGATATATGCAGCAGCACCACGATGGAGATATATGTTGAGCGAGAACCCACTGCCTTTAATGTTCTCTCCGAGAAACCCCGCTGCATATGCTTCATCAATTGCTTTTTGGAGTATGTCCCAGCTTTTTGGGTATTCATAACGAAGATAGATATATGCTGTACTGGCTCGCGTCGCATATGCCGATATGATCGTGCCCTCAAGAACCTGGTGAGGGTCGTCTTCCATGAGAATTCTGTTGTTGAATGTGCCGGGCTCACTCTCGTCCGCGTTGACGCACAAATAGACTGGCCCAGGATGATCTTTGGGAAGGAACGTCCACTTCAAGCCAGTCATAAATCCCGCACCGCCACGCCCACGAAGGCCAGATGATTTCACCATTTCCACAACTTCAGGTGGCTGTTTTTCGGAAAGCAACTTTTCAAGTGGGGCGTACCCACCGCGGCTTTGATAGCTTTCAATTGTATGGCCATCATCAATGCCAGCGGCTTCGAGGAGCACAGGCTCAAATGTATCAAAGGAGTTCATCCGTTTTCCTCCCAACCGATTTTAGGAATGCGTCTGCTTTTTCCGGTGTTAAATCTTTATGCAAATCATTTCCAGCAAGCATGCACGGCGCAAAGTCACAGGCGCCGAGGCATTCGGCGGGTTCAATGGTGATAGTGCCGTCGGCAGTTGTTTCCCCGGGCTTGATTCCTGCTTTTTCACAAAGGTGGTCAAGTACCTGCTCACCACCACGAAGTGCACACGAGATTGAGCGACAAACGAATGCCCGAACTTTGCCATGTGGCTTGTCTTGGTAAAAAAATTGGTAGAAGGTCAGGGTGTCTTGAACTTCTGCCGGGGCGAGATCAAGTAGTTCGGCTATTTCAACTACAGCATCAAGCGGAACATGCCGTAGCTCGTCGTGGACAACATGCAGGGCAGGTAACGTTAACGCTTGTTTCGTCGGGTAGCGAGAAGCTAACGCTTCTATGCGTGCAAGCATGTCTTCAGTAAGAACTTTGCGATTCGCAATCATCGGTCGAGCTCCGCTGCAATAATATTAAGGCTCCCGAGTACCGCTACAACGTCTGAGAGCGTGTGGCCACGGATAAGATGTGGAAACATGGCAAAATTCAAAACCGAAGGTGGTCTGCATCGAGCTCGATATGCCTGATCCTCGCCGTCGCCAACAAGATAAAAACCGAGTTCACCGTTTGGCGCTTCGATAGCGGCATATGCCTCCTCGCACGGAACTTCAAACCCTCTGTTACTCATGCTCAATTCAAAGTGCGAGATGGTTCCTTCGATCGTTGAATACACCTGCTTTTTTGTCGGAAGCGCCATCCGTTCATCGATGCCGACATCAACGGGTCCACTTGGTAGGTTTTCAATTGCCTGCTCGACGATCTTGAGGCTTTCCCGCATCTCCTGCATTCGAACGAGGTACCTTGCATAGCAGTCGCCAGCTGAAGCACAGCTAACTTGAAAGTCAAAATCGGAATATGCCAAGTAGGGTTCGTCTCGCCTAAGGTCTCTTGTTACGCCACTCGCTCGTGCAACAGGCCCCGTTGCACCTCGATTTATAGCCTCCTCTTTTGTGAGAAGGCCAACGTCTTTGGTTCGGTCGACAAAAATACGATTACGGTTCAGCAATCGCTCCATGTCATTTAGTGTTTTGGGGAACGTTTTAAGGAACGCTCGCGTTTTCTCAATGACAAGTGGGGTAAAGTCCTGCGACACACCTCCAACGCGGGTGTAGCTGTTTGTAAAACGAGCTCCACAAAGCGTCTCGAAGATGTCGTAGATTACTTCACGCTGATAGAAGGCATAGAGAAAGTAAGTAAATGCCCCTGTATCAAGACCAACTGCACCGTTCGACAGCAGGTGATCACTGATTCTCGCCAGTTCGGCAACAATGGTGCGAATATAGGTGCAACGTGGCGTGAGGTCGATACCAAGAAGAGTCTCAACCGAATGGTGCCACGCTACATTGTTGGCCATCGGTGAGATGTAATTCATCCGATCCGTAACAGTGACATATTGGTTAAATGTGAGATGTTCGCCTATTTTTTCAAAGCCTGAATGGAGGTAGCCCATTTCAGGAACTGCATCAACAACCCGCTCGCCCTCAAGCTTCAGAACCAATCGCAACGTTGTATGTGTTGCAGGATGCTGTGGGCCGAAGTTCAGCGTCCAAAGGTAGTCTTCACTTCTAGACTCTGGTGGAGTTTCGATTTCGGTTGGGGCGATAGCCATATAGATATTTTTTTAAAGAAGTCAGCTATGGTCGCGTGTGATAACGGGGAAGTTATGACGTTCCCCACGGCCTTGGAGTGGATAATCTTTACGTAGGGGATGCGCGGTGAATTCTTCTGGCATGACGAGCCTGCGCAAGTCGGGATGACCGGTAAAGCGAATGCCAAAAAGGTCCCACACCTCACGCTCTAGCCAGTTCGCTGCTTCCCATAAAGGCACAACACTTGCGACTGTTGGCTCGGGGTCATCTACAAAAACTCGAATAGTCAGTCGCTGGTCGCCTGCAGTAGAGGCTAATAGGTACACAAGGCCATATCGGTGCTTCGCACCGCGGTATTCGAGGTAATCGACACAACTGACATCGATCAATAAATCGAAACCACGGCTTTTGAGAAGAGACAGTGCGTCGAGCGACTTATCAGCAGGGATAACAACTCGTTGCTGGTTCCGAAATATTGAAGACTCTACAGCACCACATAGCTCAATGAGAGCGGCAACATGAGGGTTCTCAACGGCTTTCGGTTTTTTTGTTTCGGTTGAATCAGTCATTACGGCTAAAGGAAACTACAGGAAATAAAATTAGTGTGGATTAGTGACAGAATTTGAAAGCTCGCGTTGCAAATTTGGATTACGGGATGCGTCGAGTGAAAGAATCTCGGGGCATTCCACGAGAGCACGCTTTTGGTCCTGACGTTGACGGGTGTTGAACTCACGGCCCTTAAGTGTGCCTTCTTGTTGAATCTTGTCTTGTAAATCAATGATCGCTTGTATGAGTTGTTCGGGACGGGGAGGACAACCAGGAACATACATATCAACAGGAATGAACCGGTCAATTCCCTGAACGACAGCATAGGTGTCAAAAACACCACCAGTGCTTGCACAGGCGCCCATCGATATGCACCACTTCGGCTCGTGCATTTGCTGCCAAATTCTTTGGAGCACAGGCAGCATTTTCATGACGACGCGACCAGCAACGATCATCAAGTCGCATTGACGAGGGCTGAAACGAAAAACTTCAGCACCGAAACGAGCGAGATCATGTTTGGCAGCTCCAGTTGCCATGAGCTCAATACCACAACACGCTGTTGCAAATGGCATTGGCCACAAACTATTTTTTCTACACCAACTCGCTAGCTCATCGAGCCGACTGACAACAACATTTTCTGGAAGTTCAAGGCTGGTTGAACCCGACTGTGCTACCGCCATCGAAAGACCCCCTTTCGCCAGTCGTAAGCAAAGCCCACAACAACGAGAAGAATGAAGATAAGACCGCCAGCAAAGGCAAGACCTCTACTCGAAAGCATTCCCTCGGCTACCGCTGCATCAATGCCTGTAGGTGAGCGACTGGCAACAGCCCAGGGATAGAGGAAGAGTAATTCAACATCAAATACAAGAAATGTTACGGCGACAAGGTGAAACCGCACGTCGAACCGCCGCCTCGTATCATGAATTGGATCCATTCCACTTTCATATGGCATTTCTTTTGCTGCACCACTGCGCCTTGGGGCAACCAAGCCTGGAAGAATGATCAGGCCTACCGAAACCGCTGCTGCAATAACAACAAAGAGCAGAACAGGGAGAATAGTGTCCATGGGATTGGATGTCGCTGTCTGCAGGTGGAGGGAAGCGAAAGCGAGGTCTGAAAACGAAGTAAAACGCGGTATACACCGACTTTGTGAAAAACGTCACAAAGTATGCGACGAAAAAAACGGCGATGTAGACCGGTTTTCCACTACTCCCTTATACAGTCTCTGAGGCAAATCGGCGAGCGGCTCCCGGGATTGTTTTTCAGGAATTCATGAATAAACCTGCTACGGTAGGGTCTATGGCTGACTGCACTGAAATTCTGGCAGATCTTGTTCGCCGTCCCAGCGTCAATCCGATGGGTCGTGCCCTGTCAGGGCACGAATACCTTGAAGGGAGGGTGACCGAGTATCTTCTCAATCGGCTCAGTAAAGTCGGAATAGCCGCCGTTCGGCAGCACGTTTCCCCAGGACGTGAGAACGTGGTCGCTGTATTACCAGCCACCAGGTCGGGCTCACCAGTGCTTCTTTGGGATGTACATCAAGACACCGTGCCTGTCGATGGCATGACGATAGAGCCATTTTCTCCAGCCATCAAGAATGGCCAGTTATTTGGAAGAGGGGCGTGTGACGTCAAAGGGGGTATGGCGTCGATGGTGGCAGCACTTGAGGATTTATCGACTTTTGAAGTACGGCATGCTTCAGTTATTTTTGTCGCAAGTGTCAATGAAGAGTTTGGTTTTTCAGGAGCGAAAGCTTTTACCACACTCCTTCAGATGGGTGGTTGTGAGAGTGATAAGGGGGCGGAAGAATTGATTCGATCTGTTTTATCTGGCCTACCAAACATGGTTGTTGTGGCTGAACCAACTGGTCTTCATTTGATAACCCAACACAAAGGGGCAGTTCGTTGGCGGATGACAGTCCATGGGCAGGCTTGTCATAGTTCTTATCCGGAGAAAGGCTTGAATGCAATTTATTCTGCTTCGAGAGTTGCGCTGGTGTTGGAGTCTTTGGCACAAAAACTTTCTCTTCGTGACTCATCGCATCCCTGCGGTGCACCAACACTCAGTGTGGGGACGATCCATGGTGGCATGGGTGTAAACCTTGTGCCAGATCGTGTTGTTCTTGAAATTGATCGCCGATTGGTACCAGGAGAAGACCCGCTGATCTCAAGGCAAGAGGTAATTAATTATATTTCCGCAAACTGCCCAACTGCTGTGATTGATCATGAAAAACCATTTCTTGCGAGTTCAGGACTGTCGAACAAAGGAGCTGGGGCAGCTGCAGCGGCTGCGAGTCTTCGAGAGGCTGTAAAAAAAACTGGCATCAATTTTGTTGAAGAAGTGGCCCGCTATGGAACCAACGCGTGTGTCTATGCTGCGGCAGGTCTGCCTTGTGTTGTCTTTGGCCCGGGGTCGATTTCCCAGGCGCACACTGCTGATGAGTGGATTGATTTGCGTGAAGTTGAGCAAGCCTCAGAGATTCTCAAAAACCTCGTTAGCTGAAATGGGTCGGCACAGCCGATAGAACGTGTCTTTCCCAGCGTCGTTACTTCGACTGTGCAAAGAGCCACTTTAAGAAGTCGGGCTCGCTATCGCAGTGTTCGCTGCTTGTGTATGTGGTGCCGTTTTCTGCCCCCGGAATAAATTTCCCGGAGACACCATGGTTGTCACCCTGCCAGATCGTGAACTTCATGTTTCCACCGAGGCGTTTCATTTCGTCGAATACTACCTGGTCTTTTTCAATCGGGCAGACGCCGTCTTTGTCTCCATGAAAAGCCCAGATAGGTAGATCCTTAATTTTTTCTGGATCGATAAATGGTTCTGTGCGTCGAAGGCCACTTCCGGCAGATGGTGCTGCCGCGGCAAAAAAGTCAGGGTCAAGTTGCGAGAATATGTAGGTTCCGTGGCCACCCATTGAATGCCCGAGAACGTAGACGCGATTCATATCAGCCGAGGGGAGGGTGCCGATAATATTTTTTATTTTTAGGAGGTGGTCGGAGTTCCATAGCTGGTCGGCTTGCGGGGCAACTACGTAGCAGGGGAAATCCGTTCGTATTTGTTTTTCTGCAAGTTGACCGTTCCAGTCTTTGAGTTGTTTCTTGTTATCGGTCCCCTTGCCACCTGCTCCGTGAAGGGAAACAATCACTGGGTAGTTCTTGTTGGGGGAAAAAGAAAGAGGCGTCATAACTCGACAGGGCATCCCATCAAATATCTGTGGCCTGTATAAGTCTCGCCACAAATCCTCAGCGTTTGCCAGATTTGCCGACGCAATCGCCATGAGGCCAGAAACGAAAAGTATATGCCGTATCAGTGGAAAGAAGTGCATTGAAAATCTTGTTCCGTTTTCAAGGTATGGAAGTTCTGAGCAGCTCTACTAATAGATTACTGTTTCATTACCGGTCTGCCCCAATCGTGAGGAGTATAGTCACTTGGTTTGTGCGGTTTCGTGACCTCGACTATGTCTGCTTCTGGATCACAGAGTTCCCAATTGTCAGTGCGGAATGGGGACGCGGGTAGACCCTCTTCGTTATACAGTAAATTGCGTTGTGAAGGATTCATGGCCCATGCATAGCGAACCGCAACGGGCTCAATGACGTTCGCAGAAGAAACAACGATCGTGTTGTCTGTAATTTTTGCATCAGCCCAGTGCCACTGACGATCACTGCCAGCGATAGCAAATCCGTTCAGTGGTTCTTGACGTGCAGGCCGCAGGCCAGATCCAACAGAATCAAACTCGATGAGAATTTTACCCTTCGCTATTTTGTGATCGCGGTACCTGGGGCCTTCGCCAACAGGATACTTTCCATACGTATTTTTTAATGCGATGATTGCATGTCGAATGCCAATAGGTTTTTTATTTTTCGGATGTAATGCTATGGCGTCACCTGTGTCGATGGAGACAGCCATATGTGTATTTAAAAGATTTTTTGTTGCCAGACGCATGGACTCACGATTGACAACCCAAGGAGATT
>CAXEMW010000021.1:0-22509 GCA_963997395.1 uncultured Planctomycetaceae bacterium | reverse complement strand
ATGGCGATCCAGTGTGGTACCAAAACATACGGTTAAAAGAGCTCAAAGAAACAGACATCATCGACATGGCTGAAGTCACGCCTGCTGTGATTCCTGCAGACGTGCTGGAAGCTGAAAAGAAAAAACTTGCTGGAATCATCAAGCGGCGAGAAGACGCAAAAAAAGTTATCGAGAAAAGAAAAAACGACTAGAGATCGATCGTCAAAAGATAGGGACAAAGGGCTATTGTCTTTTCCCAGTTAGGACACGTACTGGTTTTTGTGAATCGACTGTCTTTATCAACCTGCTAACTGACCGATGCACATGCGAGATTTGAGTTGTAGTGTATGGATGCTGGTATGGAATACTTGGTCAAATCGCAAACCAACGCCTCGGTGTGTTTACGCAATCTGAAAACGCTTATACTCAATTCAAAATTTATTTTGGGAATCAACACGCTTCTTTCAAACCATTGAGGTGCACTGGTCATGGCTGCTTCGACATCAACTCTCGCGGATAAATTACACGAGTACCCACAACAAGATGTCATCGACGGTGCGGGTGGTGCTGCAGGAGAAGTTCTGGATGACTGCCTGAACAAAAACGACGGAGTGTTGCAACTCCTTCACAGGTATGCCGGCCGCACATTTTGCACGCCTGGGAAACGCCTACGCCTTGCAGCACAATCGTACTACCCAGACTACATGAATGGGACGGGTCTTGATGAAGTATGGATGTGCTGTACTGTTCCGATTGTCACAGGTGTCATCGATACGCGCACCAACAAAGCACCTTTTCGAGAAGGTGAGTCGCATGTTCTTACTCCAAACGGGCAAGTCGTCTCCCTCCAGGATTTGATTGTCGCTAATCCAAAAGCGGTCATGGGCGAGAAGATAACTGCCTTCTCAAAATCATTGTTTGGTGAGCCAACATGGCCGATTGTTTCAAAGAAGTTCGATAACCTTAATCCGATCCCAGATCATCTTCATTGGACGAAGTGGGAAGTCTATGACATTAATTCTTATGATAATCCGGGAGTCAGTGCATCGCATTATCACACGACGGCAATGGGGCTGTACTCGTTTGTGACTAAGGAACAGTTTCTCGCCGGTATGAAGCGTTTCGGTACGAGTGAATACAATAGGATTCGGCATTTAGCCCCGCACGTTATGATGGAACTTGATAACGGCTTCGTGATGCCTAACGGCGTGTTGCATTCGCCCACAAATCTTTGCACGCATGAGTTGCACGTCACGATGGATGAGCATTTTTTAGCCGAAGACCTGACACTTGACGGACGTATTGGAGCAGCTGATGCTTTTTACGCATGTCGAGAGGAAGATTACCCGAAGGACCATCACGAAGACTGGGATTACTTGGTTGAAAAGTTCGATTTCCAAGCAAATCAGGATCCAGATTTTGTCCTGAATAATTCACGTCCGGCAATTTCCGCCGATGAGTTTAAAGGGCAGGGTGTTGACGCGAAGTGGATTGTGTACGGTGACTTCCTCGGTGATCAGAAGTGTTCGATTCTCAGACTCATTGTCGAGCCAGGTGGCAAGACAAAATTTTGTCCAGAGAGTCCAGCGCTATTTCACACAAACGGTGGTAGTGGCCGTGTTGGGAAACTCGATGTTCGATATCACCACGATATGGTTCTTGGCGAGATTTATCCGGAGATTGGATTCATCACGCAGGCTGCACTTTCAAAAGGTGGGGTTGAAATCGAGAATACAGGAACTGAACCACTCGTACTGACCTTTGACTTCCCGCAGCAGGCGCATTCAAAAACACCAGGTGCTTTTGTTAAACAGTAGTCTTTCAGATTCAGCACATACAAGAAGTAGCTCATCGTCGATGCTTCGAGTGACAAAAATGAGTTTGTCAGGGCGACAGCTTTTTGAAGATATCATATGCATGTCACCCCAGTGTCTGACGCTCTGCGTTTGAACTCGGCTAAAGCCAAATCCCACATGAGAAGAACAAAAGAACTTATTTTCTCCTGGAAAGAGGGCAATTTCTGCCCCAGTCGTTCATGCAGTGGTAGGGAGCAAATAAGATTTTTTCTGCTGACACATAAGGGAGTAGTCAACTTTTAAAAATATTAAATTTTTTGGAGGCAGGCGGATCCATGATGAACAGTCAAAAAAAACTGCGTGATGGTTTCACGCTCATTGAACTTCTTGTTGTCATTGCGATTATCGGTGTACTTGTAGCCCTTCTCTTGCCGGCTGTTCAATCAGCGCGTTCGGCTGCTCGTCGAATGGTTTGTACAAATAACCTAAAGCAGATTGGTCTTGCTGCTCATGGTCTCTTGGATGCAAATAGAGTTCTTCCACCGCTGTGTGTGAATGCGAGTGCTGTAGGAAACCATAGAAAGTCTCCAGTTCAGATATCCGGACCATACAAGGGATATATGGGTGCGACTGTATTTTATTTTCTATTGCCATTCCTTGAGGAAGCACCACTGTTTGAACAATCAAATAAAGATGTTTCAACCGTTGTGAATGGGAAAGCAGTCTTCGCAACATCAATTGACGGGTTTTTATGTCCAAGCCGTCCAAATGCAGAGACTGTTGCTGCCACAACAAATGGTGGTGCGAACAAATGGGCAATTGGTAATTATGCCGCCAACTTTTTCGTGTTTGGCGACAGGAACGCACTTTCTACGGAAGGGAAAACTCGTCTCGCAATGCTACCTGACGGACTTTCACAAACCTGTATGTTTACGGAGCGTTATGGCACCTGCGGGAACAGTGGACAACCGAACGACTCAAGTACGTGGGGAAACTTGTGGGCTGATTCAAACCTACGTTGGCGACCACACTTCTGCATGAATGGTCAAGAGCCTGATGCAGCAAATATTGCATCAGGTTGTAATATGTTTCAACCTCAGCCCGATTGGATAAAAAATTGTGACCATGGAAGCGCTCAATCTATTCATAGTGGTGGTATTTTAGTGACATTGTGTGATGGTAGTGTCAAATCCATATCACCGACTATTGACACCGCAGCATGGAAAAATCTGTGTGATCCCATGGACGGTAATGTCATATCAGGGCTGTAGCGTGTGAGGTTCGAGGAGAATAAAACAACGGTCGAATTATATTTGCAGAGAATTCAAATTTTGAAGTCTGGTAGTGACCGATTAGCATTCAAAATATTGACGCTGTCATTCAACAACCCAGTCCCTTAAAAGTTCTTCGACTTCCAAGGACAAAGCGTAGTTTTACCTTCGTTATATTCTGGAACTTTACCGCGTGAAAATCGTGGGCAGACTATGCACACTCGTTGCAGTGGCCTCGAAGAACAATTTCTGTGACATATTCAAGTAGTGGACTAGCGGACGCACTCTTTTGCTTCAGTTCAACATCTTCCATGCATGACACAGAACCACAATCAACGCATATAAAATGTGGATGGGAGTCAGGTTTGTGAGCCGACTCTTTTATGATTTCAAATCGCCAAACATTATCACCAAGTGCTGATCGACGTATTACATTTTTGGCTACTAAGTCAGTCAAGTTACGAAAAACAGTGGCTTTATCAATCTCAAGATTCTGTAGTTCATCCGAAACCTCTGCGTGAGTAAGTGGTGATTCAGAGCCGTGAAGCACCTTCAGCGTTGCGATCCTCGCGGGCGTGGCCCTTAGTCCTGCAGACCGAATCTTCTCTCGGGCCCATTCTTGACTGTTCACTTTTTGATTCATTGCATCTCCGATAGCAGAGGGATCGCTCCAGATTAATGTACAACGCTCCAAAATAGTTTCGTGATCTTGAGCAAAACGATGAGTAGGCTCCTAAGAAAAAACCTCGAACGACGATCATATGTTTTTACAGAGTTGCGAGGAAAGACGTGACCGCACCGCCACTCAAACGCAATAGAGTTGCAAGTGTAATTAACTTGTGATAACAAATACAAGGAGTTTCCGTTGAAACTGGCGGATTCCTCTTGTACGTCACGTGTGCCCCTTCGTGAGTTGATTGAGTTCATCGGAAGTAGTTTTGCTGAGGAGTCCATAATGAAACAGATTAATTCGACAAAAACACTGGCCCGTATGCCCGTTACCGTTTTAAGTGGGTTTTTAGGTGCAGGAAAAACAACACTTCTGAATCACATCCTCGCGAACCGCGAAGGTTTACGGGTGGCAGTTATTGTGAACGATATGAGCGAAGTAAATATTGATGCATCGCTCATACGTGATGGCGGAGCCAATCTTTCACGGACTGAAGAGCAACTCGTAGAAATGACAAACGGTTGCATCTGTTGCACCTTACGAGAAGATTTGCTGGTTGAAGTTACTCGTTTAGCCCGTGCGAACAAGTTTGACTACCTGCTTATTGAGTCCACTGGAATCAGTGAACCCATGCCCGTCGCCGAGACATTTACTTTTGAAGATGAAGAGGGAAATAGCCTCTCACAAATCGCGGATCTTGACACGATGGTGACTGTCATCGATGCCGGAAACTTCATGAAGGATTTTGGCTCATGGGATGATCTGACTGACCGTAGCATGGGCCTGGATGACGAGGACAATCGGAATATTGTTGATCTGCTGGTCGACCAGGTTGAGTTCGCAAATGTGATTGTTATTAACAAAACAGATCTCATTTCACCTTATGAACTCGAGCAATTAGATCAAATTATTCATCGACTGAATGCAAATGCAAAAATCTTACATGCGACAGAAGGGCGTGTTCCGCTATCTGCCATCTTGGGCACTGGTCTTTTCCAGCTAGCCGAGGCAGAAGGAATGCCTAATTGGCTTGTGGTTCCGAGAGGACACGAGCAAACCGAGACGGAGGAATACGGTATCTCCAGTTTTGTCTATAAGCGTGATCGGCCTTTTCATCCAAAGCGGCTGCATGATGTTTTGGGCGGTGGCCTCGAAGACGGTTTGTTTCGTGGTGTACTCCGTAGTAAGGGGTTGCTGTGGATCGCATCTCGTCATGACTTTGCCTACGACTGGTCGCAGGCTGGCTGTTCGGTCCGTATGAATCCAGCTGGATTCTGGTGGGCAGCAGCTCCTGATGATGCATGGCCAGATGATGAGGAAATGATTTCAGACATCCATTCAAAGTGTTCAGGAGAGCACGGGGACCGCCATCAGGAACTGGTTTTTATAGGTCAAGGACTGGAACAGCAAAGCGTTGAGGAAATTCTTGATAGTTGTTTGCTTACAGATCTTGAGTTTGCTCAGAGCCCGAGTGTCTGGTCAGAATTTGAAGATCCTTTACCGCCAATTGAAGTGGAAACTGAGGAAATCGCCTGATGAAGTCTGGAGCAAACTCGAAGGTTTATGACGTCATAGTCGTTGGTTGTGGTCCCGCAGGACTTGGTGTTTCAATTGTTCTCCGTCATGCCGGAATTGAGAACTTTGTCGTACTTGATCGAGACATTGTAGGCGCTTCGTTCGCTGCATGGCCGGCTGAGACTCGATTCATAACCCCGTCATTTCCGAGCAATTCAATCGGCATGCTCGATTTGAACTCAATAGCGATTGGTGTGTCACCGGCATATGCCCTAGAGGTTGAGCATCCTACGGGCGCTGAGTATGCAGCACATTTGCAGGGCGTTGCTCAGCATTTTGAGATTCCGGTGCGTGAGCATGTCGATGTAAAGCAGATCAGTAAAATTGAAGATGAATTCTGCATTGAGACCGGTGAAGAAACCTTGCGAGCGAAGCATGTGATTTGGGCGGCTGGTGAGTTTCAATATCCACGGCTCAATGCGTTTCCAGGTAGCGAATTCTGCCGCCACACGGCTAAAGTTCCAAGTTATGAGGGTCTTGAGGGAGACGACTTCATTGTGATTGGTGGCTATGAGAGTGGTGTTGATGCGGCCTATCATTTGTCGTATCGCGACAAACGGGTTCGACTTTTTGACAGAGGTTGCCCATGGAAAGAAGAGAGTTCTGATCCAAGTGTTGCACTGTCTACATATTCACAGGAAAGAATGCGAGAAGATTGGTTTGAGGATCACGTAGAGCTCTTTCCAAACACGTGGGTGGCAGCAGTGTCCAAGGTTGATACTGGCTATGAAGTTGAGGCGAAGGATGGAAGAACGTTTCAGACCCCGACTCAGCCGTTGCTAGCGGGTGGCTTTGAAGGAAGTCACAAGATCGTTTCAAATTTGTTTGAGCATCGAGATGACGGCCTTCCTCTTCTCAGTGAGAATGATGAATCGACCATCACGTCAGGAATGTATCTCTGTGGGCCGACTGTTCGTCATGACAATCTAGTCTTTTGCTTTATCTACAAGTATCGGCAACGCTTTGCCGTCGTTGCGAAGGCAATTGCGACTTCTCTGGGATTGCCTGCAGAGGACCTCGAGTCATATCGCCAATGGGGCATGTATCTCGATGATCTTTCCTGTTGCGGGGAGGAGTGCGAGACATGTTGATTGGAAATGAACGAAATGCTGTTGAGCAAATGCCTGCCGCGATGCTGAATGGTTCTGGCACGACCAGTGAGATAGTGGAAAAGAAAATAGAAACCAGCAGGTTGCCAGATTGGCTCATACGTGTGTTGCGTATTGAATGGCTTGGGCAGACGGTCGCCAGTATTTGCTGGATTGCCAGCGTCCTGGCTTATGGGATCAGTTCAAGTGGTGACTGGTTGCAGTTATGTGCAGCATCGTCGTGGTTGTTGGCAAATATTGCGGCAGCTTTACCTGTTCAGGCTGATTGAGATGTCAGTTGATCTTCAGACAATAGATGAGAACTGCACCCGCAGCGACCTTATCAAGTATGCGGAAGTTTTACTGAGCCAACAGATATGGTGCTGGGGTTGCGATATTATGCGGCCCAAGGGTAATTGGCTCATTGATATTGGCTTTAAGCGGATTGAGCCGCCTGAGAATCGAGAAGATTGCCCCAGCGTTTATTCTCTCGAACTACCCCGCGGTCAGTGTGTTGTTCTTCGCGGATTCGGTGTGTTCTTTGGAGATCCATCGCACGGTGGTATCTTCGTACCCCGCTATGATTTTCAACCAAAATACACAACACATGCAACACTTGAAAATCCGCCGTGGTCAGATGAAGACCTGCCTGCTCTTCGTCTGCCTGCCGAGTCAGAACGAAAGGTTTGCGCTGGTTTGACTGTAGATCTCATTAATTGGATTCACAGCTATGAAGTCAATATCGTTGAACAATTGGGGGTTGCATACCGCGAACAGACACTGACTCGATGGAACAATGGAAAGCGACTTTTTGTACCTGCAGAACAATTTGCAACTGCTTGGCATGCATTGTCATTTCAAGTAGCGAATACATTTTGGGATAAACTCTGGAAATGATTTTATTCCTAAATCAGAACCTGTATTCTCAACAGAGATGTTGTTGAAAAGCATGTTAATTCGTACTAGGAAAGAATTGTTAACACTCCCTTGTGACGTAATTATCGGGCCAAGGGTCAGGGAATGTTCCGCCAGATTTCCAGTGCTCAATTTCATGTTCAGTTAAAAAGCATCGCTGAAGTGACTCAGTAAACCAATCAACCTGAGTTTTGTCACCGATAACGGTCAAATGGCAGCGACGGTCACCAAAACGTCCAGGCTCTTTTGCCAGCATCTTTTCGAGACCCTTTATTTCCATCTCATCCAAACCATTATCTTCATCTTCAAGTATTCCCGCACGCCAGGAACCGATTACTTGCAGGTTGATACCACTGGCAGCCTGATTCCAAAGGAGTGACAGCTTGTCACGGTTTGGGAGATAAAAGAAACCCTTGCTTCTATAGATGTGCTGGCCAAGATGCTGTTGGCACGTGTCCCACAAACGTTGTGGATGGAACGGGCGATCGTCCTTGATAACGTTTGCGACGAGATTGTATGGCTCGTCATCGTGGCCATCCACTTCGAAAGTGGGCTTTAGTTCTTTGATTAGCTGCGAAACTCTATGGAAATCATATTCAGGCATCGTGAGTACATCATCGATAGGAAGGTTTCCCCAAGGCACAGAAATAATAGACACAAAAGGATTTATTTCGTGAATGGATTGGGCAATTTCCGGAATCTTCGTTTTCTGAATTCGGTCAACTTTAGTGAGTACCAGATGACTGCAGAAAAGTATTTGTTCCACCAGTAGATTTGTCGTATCTCGCTGCTGAGCCTGCACATTGCGTTGCATAATAGGAACCAGCTGCTTGCCGCAGTCGTAGTCTTGATCAATCATTGCGCTATCGACCAGAGTCAGCACGCCAGTAAGCTTGAATTGTGACTGTTTGCTGAAGAATTCGATCAGAGGCATGGGATGACAGCTTCCCGACGTCTCAATGATAAGCAGTTCTGGAGCGTTTGTTAGCACCATCTGATTCAGTGAATCGCTGAGTTTTTTGAGCCCTTTTTTGCTGCTTAATACGCAAGAATAAATAGACTGAAAATTACTATCATTTTTTTCAAAAAACTCTGTCTGGGCGACAAGAAGGCCGTCGACATCTAGCTCGCTCATGTCATTGACTACAACGCCAATAGAAAGCTGTTTCTTGTGAGACTGCACAAGCAGGCTGGTTAAAAGTGTCGTTTTTCCTGATCCGAGAAACCCATTGAGAATTAGAACCGGGACCTTCGGCATTGATTCGGCAAACGTGTGATCTTTGATAACAATCACTCCATCATTATTTCGTTGGTCAACTACTCAACAGTCAGCTGTTTAAAAACTATTGATGACGTATCGCTGTCTTAAAATTATAGTAGGGATTCTCTTGAATGCATGTCTTTGAGCCAGTTACTATTTTTGGCTGGAAATGAATAAGTAGGCAAAGAAAGATTGATGCGGCGAAAAAGAAGTCGCTGCCTGCAGGAATGTCCATGGAGTGAAGCCGATGAACCAGCCAAGTAAAGAAGAATTCTTTGGTTATATGTCTGACACGTTTGGTTATGACTTTCGTTGTGAACGGTCGTATGAGCTGTTGAAAAATGTAATAAGAGAAGCAAAGGAGGAAGGGAATCTCAAGGAATTTGCAGAACTAAAAGACTTGAATAAACGTGATGGTGAGATTTACAGAAATTATCTGGCTGAAAAAGGAATTGAAAAAACACCTTCAGAAGTAAGAGAACATTTTGCAACCATAGAGTACGGCTTGGCATTTGTTGCCAAAAACACTGGGACCAGTGAGGAGAATTAGACTTTGATAGCACAGGTATATCTCCCCCAGTTTCAAGTTGACGCTGTGTCGTGAAGGACCTACAAACGCAGTCTCTTTCCACATGTGTCGTAAAGCAGCAGCCCCGACTGCTTCGCTAGATCCGTACGGGTTTGAATCCTCACTCTGAAACTCTCCGGAACAGGATCGCTCAGGATTGTTCCACGGCGTGCTTACGCGGCGACTCGCATTGGCTCAGCATCGGCTGCGTTTTGGTTGGGACCTTTTGGAGTGCTACGGCCAACGAACGCGAATAATAATCCGATGATCAACGGCGCAACAGCTTGACTCGGATACCAGAAATCACTCTCCCAAAAACGTGGGCTCGCAGCAAAGCAAACCATAAACTTTCCAGTTCCCGGTTCGGTCTGAGGCAATGTGCAGGAAACGGACCAACAACTTGCAAGTAGAGCAATTATGCCACACGCAGCCAACGCCCAAACCCGACGTCTGCCCGATCGTTTGACCATCCAGCATAGTAGCAAAGCTGCCCCGATCGCTGGCACAAAAGCAATTGTTTGACTGGCCCATAATACCGTTTGCATTATTAGTGGGCTTGTTTCGACGGTGCGACCTTCAGCCGCAAAACTCAGGAACAAATAAAAGATAAAGCAGTTTCCTGCAATGAATATAAGAAATAGAAGTGGTGAGCCAAAAATAAAAGCTAACCAAGGGTGCCTACCGTACCAATAAGAATGTTTTATTGATGTTTCTTGAGTACACGTGTGCGTGGGCTTCTCTTCTCGTGCAGACAATTGGAGTGAATGTGTGGCATCTTTGCTTTCATTCATATTTGCTTCCTGCATTCTAGAGAGTGACTTCACGACCGTTCCGTGAGACGGTGTAATTAGCAAAAATTCTCACGGCATAACAACGTCATTTACAACATTGGTTGAGTCAGATGTACAAAAAGATGTTTGGTTCATCACAGTCGTATAGCTCTAGCGTGTCAAGGAAGGTGAAGTGAGTATTCTCCACAAGTGAATGTAAAAGCAGGTAGTATCTCAGCTTCACGAAGAAGTGAAAAAGGATGGAAGAGTGCGTCTTGTGCAGGTCGTCCACACCGAACCATCCGCTCGCGATTATTCCTCCAAAGAAGATCGGTTAAAGCTGAGGCGTATACTTCAGATGTGTGATACGTGCGATCTCGCCGACAAACAAAGAACGAGGGTGGATGTCATTTAATGTGAGGCACGTTATGACAGTTCCTTCTGATTTTTTATTGCGGAGTAAGCCAGCCGCAGTCAACAAAAAAGGTGTCAGCTGCTTCCAAAGTAAGGTCGTAGTGTTCACCGCGGTTAAAAAATCCGTGTCCCTGCCCCTCGTAGGTCATGATCTCACAAAGGTTGCCTGACTTCTTCGAGTCCTCTTGGTACAACCGAGCGCCTTCGAGAAGCCGATCTGCAGTGCCAAAAAATATAATGCAGGGAGGCTGTTTTGTAGAAGCGTATGTAAGTGGTGACACATCTTGGATAGGTGCATGTGAACGACCCTTCATTTTCTGCTCGGCTATTGCATGCATTGATTCTGGCATCCGCTCATCCCAAGCAATGGCAAGTGCTGGATTAAATAATATGAGGGCATTCGGCTTTGCACTTATCGATTTATCATCAGAAGAAGCATTGAATTCTTCCATAACGGCAGTGCATGCTGCGAGGTGCCCTCCAGCAGAACCACCAGCAGCTGCAATTCGATTAGGGTCGATGCCTAAATCCTCAGCATGGGAACGGACCCATCGCATAGCAGATTTTGCATCTTCGATGCAGTCATCAATTTTAACAGGGTGTCGTGATGAAACTCGATACTCAACCGTAATTGCTACCATGCCACGTTTTGCAAAGTGTTCACATTGCTTTTCAAATTGAACAGGACTTCCTCCAGTCCACCCACCGCCAAAGAAAAAAACAATAGCCGGTCTTTTGTCATGCAACTGTGACTGTTGATTTTGAAAGACATAAAGCGGCAAATCAATATTACCTATGGTCTTATAAATATGTTGGGTACCATTTTGTGGAGCTTCAGCTTTTGTGATGCGTTTTTTGATCCGAGTTGTCTGTGTCGACTCTCCCCCAGACTCTTCAGTCGTATTTGATGCAAGCAGCATATGATGATCTTGGAAATAAATGAGCGTCCCTTGGGAAGGAATTCGTTCTTCAGGCGTTTGTGCGCGCAAAGAGAAGAAGGAAGGAAGAGCTGCCAGCAAGCAGAGTACGAGTTTCATGAGACCAATTCCAATGTGTTATGAGTACAGATTGAATAGAAAAGACAATTATGTACCAGTTTATTAGGCGCAGGTTGGTCAAAGAAGATACGCTTGACGCAAAGCAGCTCTGACCTCAACAGGGCATTGTACCGCGACTCGGTAAACAATGCGCCTTAGCATCGACACTGGCACAGGGGATTCCATGATGAAAGCAGTTCGCACAATCATTGCCACAGGTGTTTTGGTTGCTCATGGGATGGCTGTTGTTATGCCACTTCACGCACAGACCGAAGCAGCGAGTGTGAGAGTCATGTCTTACAACCTGCACCGCGGCGGGGTTGTGATGCTCAAGCAACCCCTGTCGCAAACCGCCAAAGCAATCCAACTGGCCAAGGCAGACATTGTCGGCATTCAGGAAACAAGATCACCAAGGGGTGACAAATTGGAGGAGCTTGCTGACTTGCTTGGTTGGAACCACGACATGGGAAAAGGCTCCAACATTTTAACCCGTTATGAAATTTTAAAGCCACTCTACAGAGGAGTAAAAGTAAAACTGGATTCGGGCAGGCATGCTTATATCTTTAATGTCCATCTTTCCTCTCATCCTTACCAACCCTATCAGTTACTGGAGATTCGTCCGAGATGGCATAAGCACACGAATGATATCACCTTCATCAAGACCGAAGCAGAGGCAATTGAATGGGCAAAAAAGGCACGGGGTGCAGAGATTGCCAAAGTTCTCAGGCAAATCAAATCACTACCCGACAAACAGGCACCCGTTTTCGTGTTGGGTGATTTTAATGAACCCTCCCATTTGGACTGGACGGAGGCGGCTGCCAAGACAGGTCGCCATCCAATCAAGGTGGCCTATCCGACGTCTACTGAAATGGACAAGGCCGGCTTTACCGATGCGTATCGCACGATCTATCCCGACGAGATGAAAAACCCGGGCTACACCTGGTCTTCCTTTTATAAGTTCGATGATCCTACGACTCATCATGACCGCATTGATTTTGTTTATTACAAAGGTGAGGACTTAGAAGCGACAGATGTAAAGATCGTTGGTGAAAACCAAGAAGACGCTGATATTGTAATTTCGCCTTATCCCTCTGACCATCGTGCCGTGGTGGCGACATTCCATTTACCCAAGTAACCCAAGCGATACTGGAATCACATTGTCTCGTTCTCTGACCTCAGCACGAGTACGATTACCGCTCAGACCTAAAACATCCAGGCCTAGCCCTTGAGCAGCCGGACGATATCGTTGTCGATCGAGCGACGGGTTGGGTCCATGCGATCAATCCTAACGCTGGATATATCTTTCGCTTCACGGCTATCAGTGAAAATAAGCCGGAGACAGTGATACCCATCTAGGGATACGCGAGATCTGCTTGCGCGACCATTCCTGCTTCTGGTCTGAGTTAGACATTTTTCCTCACCGGAGTTCCGAGAAGCACACCAGTTGATTTACTTCTCACAAAAGCAATCAATGATTTATCAAATTTCTAGTACCAATTCGCTTCTGTGCACAGCCGCTTTTTGTGCAGTTTTCAAATGATGTTGTCAGCGGCGACAGCGATTCAAACGTGGGTTGACGCTCTCGCCTACGTATTGACAAATCAGAATTTTTGCGATTTCCCCAGAGATATCGATGATTTTATTGCTTTCGTATTTTGGATAATCCAGACCTCAAACACTTGTACACACCGTAAGTGCGGTGTTTCGTGTTCTGGCTAAGCGGATTATTTGAAGAACTCTTTGGCAATTCTTTCGTATTTTGGAGGAGTCTCTCAAACGAACTCGTTGTTTGTTTGGGGGTGCCCCTGATTCGGCATGGCAGCAGGCAAGGTGCTGCCGTGCCGTTTTCAATTTAGAATTGGAGGTACGGATGCATTTTATACTGAACCAAAACGGTGAACTGGTGATCACTGATGAAGGTGAAGAGGTCTGTGAATTAGACGAAACGGTTGAATAGGTATTAAAAAATGACTAGGAGGATGACTTCAGGCGAAGCCCCTCGATTACTCAAGGAGCCAGATTCATCAGCAGCGAGCGCGTGCCGAAAAATTTTTCAGGTGGTCTAATGTGGATTGAAGAAGAAAGGCACTGACGAGTACCGTCCCCAAGAGAATCTATGTCGATGGCGTCAGACAGGAGTCATTGTTTTGGAAGCAACAACCAACCATCTCCCATTTGCAGGGATGGATCGTTCGCGAATGTGAGTGGAATTCCGTTGGGCAACGGATTGATTACACGAACAGCGAGCTGATCTTTTGACATTGGAATCGTAGTTTTCCAAAGCACTTCTGCCTTTGGAAGAATCCCACAAAGGCTCCAATTCGTTTTGAGTCGTTTCACCAGATGAGTATTACTAGTGAAACGGCCCAATTCAATTTTCCAGTCATGATAAAAGGGTGCGACCCCATGATTTTGTAAAGAAATCTCTATGATGTCCTGATCTTCTTTCTGTGAAAAAGAGACACGAGTAATCTGGAATTCATAACCCATTTTTTGTACGTGCTGTTTTGCTGTGCTTATACGATCAGTCGGCTGTAACTTTTTAAACATGCCGGAATCTAGCAACCAACTCGCATGAGTCAGTCGAACACACTCACCAAAATCTTGAGCTTGTGGACGAGAAGGGTGTTTATCAAAGATTGTGCCCCATACCTCTGGTGAGATTTCACCACCTATTGGATAGTTTTTCCATTTGTCCATCGCATTGGCACGTTGCATTCTGGATAAAAAAAACCAACTTTTCGGATCTTTCCCTGTGTCGCTTGTTTCCCAGGAAAATGCATCATCGTGATATCCGAAGGGTTGGTTATCGTTGCGGACATATGTCGGATCATCCTTCCCTGCAGGATACCGAAAAAGCACAGGCGTTTTTTTGAAGGCAGTTGAATATGCCTGCAGCACGTCATTCTGCACGTTCTTCTCAGCCATTAACTCAGTGCGTGGATAGGTATGCCATTCGCCCCATGTGCCTAAAAGCCCTGCCGTGATGAATCCAATTCTTGCGTCACCGTCGTATCGTTTGCCTAGCTCTGCAATAAACCGAGTGAGCATAGTGCGTAGAGAACGATTGGAATAATCAGGTGTTCGAACTTTCTTTGGTGGAAAAGGAGCAGTATTTGTATTGTTCCATTCGGTAACCCGAAGCCCTTTTTTGATGAGGTACTCTGGGATGCCCTTTTCTTTACCCGGGTATTCCATCCAGACGCGAAAAATCGCTTGCTTGTGCCGGCTGGCAATATCATCAAGCAGGTATTCGAGTGGTTCCCAATTGTAACTGTTTTCACCTACAACTAAGTCACTCAATGCAAGGTAATTAAATTCCATGCTATTGGGAAATCGGTCGGACACGGGTCGAGCGTACGGCACCAATCCTTTGAGTGGGTTCAGTGCCGGCGCTGGTGAATACCCCAAGGTAGTTTCTGCGTACACCGGTGTTATTGGTTGCTGGCAGATGAAAAATGTGACAGCTACTAGAAGCAGTGAAATACGGATGCGCCACAAAGTCATTGTTCGTAAAAGATTGGGAAGTTAGTTTTCATGGGATTTGTTCAAGGCTATGCGATGGGCTAAATATTACTTCGATTGAAATGGCGTGGCTTGTGTATGGATGAACGCACTGACTGCGCAGTTCCCTACTTGTGGCAGAACCTGAAATTTCATTGGTCTGATCCCGCCTGCTAATCTTTCAAACATTCTTTACACAGAATTAAATAAGTCAATCAATTTGCCGAGTTGTAAACTACTTTTCCTCGAATGATCGTTTGAAGGGGCGAGATCTCACAAATCTCATCAACTGGCACAGTCATATAGTCACGATCAAGCACAACGAGGTCAGCCCACTAAGGCTACACAAAATACCAGCACCTTCTTGATTACCGTAACAGGCGAATTTTAAGCTGGAATCAGCTTGCAATCTGTCAGGACTTTGATCAGCCAGGCACTGATTCTTTCATCATGTAAATCAGATTGATTCTCCTCATCAAGTCCAAGTCCAACAAAGTGATTCTCATCAAATAAGCCTTCTGAAGCATCGAACTCGTATCCCTCTGTTGGCCAGACACCAACAAGTTCAGGATTACCTAATTCTTTTACGGCTTTCCAGAGTTGTCCCATTGCATCAAGAAAATTATCAGGATATCCCGCTTGGTCACCCATTGCAAAAAAAGCAATCTTCTTTCCTGAAAGATCAAGTCCTGACATATTTGGAATGAATGAGTCCCAGTCCTCTTGCATTTCTCCGATATTCCAAGTTGAGACACCAAGTAAAAGAATGTCATAACTCTCTAAATCAGACGGTTCACTGTCTACAACGTCAGCAACATGATGTACAAAATCACCAAGTTCTTGCTGAATTTTTTCAGCAGCTTCTTGCGTATTGCCAGTGCTGGATCCATAGAATATTGCGATCGAGGGCATTGCTTCGTCAGTCATCTCTACTCCTGTTCACCGTAGTTGATACAGATAAAAGTGTTTTATGGATGGCTGGCGATGAGCTGGCACCTCCTGCTTAGTTACGTACATGCTTGAGTTCCCTTCGCAGAGTGACTCAAGATTTCATAAAAATTAGTGTACTAAAAATAGAGTACTAGGGACTTCCCGGTTTGGCTATACCACTAAATTCCCTCTGCCACAGCAGTCCGGTCTCTTTGCATTCACCGTTCACCTTCCTAGACTGAGACAGTCACGCCGGTGTTGAAAAATTTTCCGATTTGACAGTGGTTAGTTAAAAAATGTTCTAAAGGTATGTTGCACATGAATACGGATGTATTTGACATAAAAAGTCCATATGTGCTTAACCCCCAAGGGGCGTGTAGGCACTTTTATTTACTTACTTTTGCGTTGTTGCAATGCCTGGTTGCTAGCGGACATGCTCTTTGTTCTGAAACAATTCCCTTGCAACCCTTAGCTATTCCTGTTTCAAGCTTTGGTGCGGTCGCTGTCAATGATTCAATTTTTGTTTTTGGCGGTCACACAGCACCTGTGCATGAATGGTCAAAAATGGCAGTGACTGGGAAATTTTTTGCAATGGATATGGGAGCCGAACAGCCTAAGTGGCATCCATTGGAATCTGAACAAGCGTTACAGGGTATGAATATTGTTGCGTATGAGGGCAACATTTATCGTGCTGGGGGTATGGAGCCACAAAATAAGCCAGGAACCTCAGCAGACAACTACTCTGTAGCAACTGTTTCTCGATTTAATTTACAGAAACAAAAATGGGAGCCCTTCAAAGAACTTCCCGAGCCCAGGTCTTCTCATGATGTCATTCTTCACAATGGAGTTATATACATCGTCGGTGGCTGGGATATGCGGGGTGAAGATGAAGGTGAATATTGGTGTGACACAATATCTTGTATTGATTTAAAAGACCCCGATCCTGAGTGGCAGACGATGGAACAACCATTTATGCGGCGGGCATTAATAGCAGCCTCTTTCGATGATAGCATCTGGGTCTTAGGTGGTTTTACAGATGAGGATGAAATCACACGAGAAGTCAATGTTTTTAACATTGAAGATAAATCATGGGCCCTGGGCCCCCAACTCCCAGAGGGCCAATTTAACGGCTTTGCATCGGCAGCTTGTGTTTTTGAAAACCAGCTTATTGTGAGCGTTGCTGATGGAAAAGTCCTCAAGCTTTCTAAAGATCGTAAGGACTGGCAAGTTATCGCGGAGACGGACCCTCGTATTGTCCATCGAATGGTTTCTGTTACTGACGGTGTTGTTTTACTTGGAGGTGCCAATGGTGGCCATAATCTTGACACGGTTGAACTCATTAAGGTTCCATAGAACCAGACGAGAATCAATTGTTTGGCATCTTATTTTGGGAATGATTTTTTGGTCGATTGCGCCGCTTTCTAAGACTGGTGCTGAGGAGCTTCAATGGCCATCGTTTCTAGGAGCTGGCAAATCTTCCATTGAGGCAGATTCCCTACCAATTACTTGGGGTGTGAAACAGAACAAAGCTTGGGAAGTAGATCTTCCTGGCCACGGGCAATCCAGTCCGGTCGTTTTTGGCAAGCACATCTTTGTGACAGCTATTTCAGGAGACATGAAGGACTTGAATCATGTGTTAATGCTGAATCTGCAGACGGGATCTCAAGAATGGATGTTTACAAAGCCAACAAGTAACAAAGCCAAAAATAGTGTCTATATCAGCCGAGCTGCTCCGACTCCTACTGTGGACAAAGACGGCCTCTATGCGTTCTTTGAAAGTGGTGACATTCTCGCTCTTTCATTTTCTGGTGATGAGCTTTGGAGCCGCTGTCTCACCGATACATATGGACCTATTCAAAGTGAGTTCGGTATTGCTGCGTCTCCCATCCAACACGAAGACAGATTAGTTTTCTTAGTTGATAACGACTTAAAGTCATATTTAGTAGCTCTTTCTAAAAAAGATGGTCATACGCTTTGGTGCTCCACGCGTGAGAATCGGATCAGCTGGTCTTCCCCTGCCATAGTCTCACTTGACGATAAAGTACAAATAATTTGTAGCTCTTCAGGTAGCATTGATAGTTATGACATTGAGGATGGATCACTGCTTTGGAGCTACGAACACGTATCTGGAAATACTGTTGCTACACCAATTGATTATGGGACAAATGCTATTCTCATCGGCGCCTCTGCGGGTCGTGACGGAGGCAACGCAAAGCAGGCACAAGAATCGAATATGGTTTTAACTGCCAAGCGTGTAGATGGCATGTGGAAGCCAAAAAAATTGTGGGCGGCTGAGAAAGCAAACAGTTCATTTGGTTCACCACTTTATAGTGACGGAAATGTTTATTGGGTGAATCGCGCTGGTGTTGTATTTTGCTGTGACTTTAAGACGGGCGAACAGTGTTACAGTGAGCGAATTACCCAATCATGTTGGGCAACTCCACTTGCCGTTGGTAATCGGATTTATTTCTTTGGTAAGAGTGGCATAACAGATGTCATCGAGACGGGGCCAGAATTTAAGCTTCTTTCGAGTAATGAATTGTGGGACCCAGAAGATGAGAACATTGATTCAAAGTTGATTGATGCAGAGACAGAGAAAGAGCGAAAAGCCAGCGCAAGAATGTTTGCTGGTCGAGTTCAATATGGAATAGCAGCGGTCACGGGAAGTCTGATCATTCGCACAGGAGACAGGCTATTCTGTATTCGTGAAGAGCTCTCAGACCAGACGCCGTAATATTTTGCAGCTGAGAAATTATGTGAAAGCAGGTCATGGGTTGAAATTTTATGGCCTGGCGGATTGCAGGATTCCCTTACCCTGACGCATCTACGCACCGAATAAGATGTGCAAAAAACTGCCCTCTTGTGGCCACCTCGGCGGCATGCTACCTTATTGAGACTCGTTCTCAATAAGGTTTTGCACGTTTTTGAGCCCTTTAGGCTTGTTTTAGGAAAATAATGATGAAATCAGTACTCCCCATTTTCACTCTGTTCATGGCATCTTTTACGGTTGTGACAGCCCAAGCTGATCACCATGGCGTCCATCATCATGGTCCAAGTGGCGGCGTCTTGGTTTCGCTTGAAGGTGCAAGCAGAGATGTGGAACTAGTTGTTCGTGACGGACAAGTCGTCACGGCACGATTACTGGATGAAGAGCAGAAGCCGCTAAAAAGTTCCGTTGAGTTTCTGACACTTACTTTCACAGAGCCCGACGGTGAAAAAGAAGACTATAAAATCGAAGCGACTGATGAGAATGGGGAGAGAATTTTTCAAAGAAACAGTGCGCACGTTGTGCACCACATTGTCAGAGACCCAATCGTCGTCAGTCTTCAAGAGAATGGGGAGACATATTCATCAAAAGAATTTTCATTTCCCCATGGTCCACACGGTGGTGAACTGGTCTTTCTTGGAAAAGATTCTTTGATTGCTGAATTCTGTGTTGATGGAGATGTTGTTGCAATTCATATTCTTAACGGACAGAAACGATCAACAGAAGTGAAGGCAGAAGAAATCACTCTTACCTTCACTGAGCCGGATGGTGAAGTAGAGGATTATCAGATTCCGATGCATAAAAATAGTGGTAAAGGCACAACCTTTCAGCAAGAAGATGACCACATTGTGAAGCACATAAAAAGAGATCCGATTATTGTGACCCTGGTAGAACAAGGTGTGTCGCATAGTTCAGACACATTTCGATATCAAAAGTGAGAAGAGAAGTGCGTGAAGGATCAATAATATTTTTATTGAGATGATCCCATTAAAAAACCAATTAACGTATTTCTGTGATGTAAATAGCAGGGTAGAAACGAACACAAAAAAAGCCATGGACGGTGCGAGTAGGTTCGGAGACGCTGAATTCTTTCCAACACCAGACGTCCGAGCCTATCTTTAAATAAGTACGACCGCATAGTTGTTGAAACCCCTTGTAGTGCTCGGAGACGCAGTTAAATCCTCCATCCTTAACTGACGTCCGAGCTACTCTTTGGCCAACTGCAGATGGACCTAACGTCGGGGAATCTGGAAAAAAGAGCTTTCTCCCAGAGTGACAGTTCCGTGATATTCCCACAAAATCAAGTGGAGAGTCCGTAGCACCGGTGCTTCAGGAAAAACCGAGTATCCTTAGCAGGAGTCTCGTGGTGAAAAACACGGAACGAAGTTTATTTGGCAACAGAAGGCCGAACTTGTTTCACTCGCAGTACATATCAATTCCTCATTTTTTGGCCCGATCCCGCTCACTAGTCTGCACACATTCTCCACGCAATTTTGATCAACAGTACCAGTTGATTTCGAACAAGCCTTTTACCTGCCTGTTTTAGTAAGCGCTTCTTTCATTTCGTTCTGGGTTAGCTTTTGATCACCATTTTTGTCCCATTGGTTGAATTGTCGAAACACAAGGGAACGTGGATTATTGACTTCTTCTCGTGTGAGCGTTCCATCATGATTTAAATCAAATCGTAATAATATTTGTGGAACAATTTCTGGCCCCAATGTATTTCGTTTTATATTGACTCGTTGGTATTCTGAAATAATTTTGTATTCATCTTGTGTTATGGTGTCATTTGACGATCGAGAAGCCTTGCGAAAAAGCTCACGAGTAAACTCACGAAATTCAGGAGCAATATCTTCAATGCGAAGGATCCCACTTCCCGTTGAATCGAGAATTCGAAATACGTCAGTCGGGCTTCCTTGAGGCCCTCGTATTCTTTGTGGCTGAAATGGTCTTCCTTGCACAGCATATGAACGAGCAATTGCGGCTTGTGAATCGGTTATCGGTTTGATGCGAGTCGGTATCCGACCAGGTCCAGCACCCATCATCAAATTATTATTTTTCTCAAAAATTGTGTGTGGTAAACCAAGAGCGTGGCCTAACTCGTGTGCAAGCACAGCAGGTGTCTGCAGTCCTTTAGGACCCCGCGTTGCAAAATAGACAACGCCATCAGGCTTTGGAATAAAAACCCCACCAATTGTTTTTTCAAAGTCCTCCGCGATGACAACATTAAACCCGTTGGCGAGTAGATTCTCACGCTGGGTGTTGGCAATCAGAGCGGGTGCTATCTTTTCACGATTTTGGGAAAGAGCGAGAGCAAACGCCTTGGGCATCTGTGGTGTCATGTTTTGGATCGATTCAATCTCCCAGATGATTGAAGCCTGTTTCCATGTTTCATTGACTGCTTTTATTTGCTCTCGTATGTCGTCATCACTCATCAAACAGTTGAGTCGGGGTTCGGTTGCAGTGCGAAAGCGATGAATACGAACAGGAAGAGTAATGGATTCATTATCCAAAGGGGCTGAGATGAGTGCACGTGGCTGAAAAAATAACACAGTCAAACAGATCAAAAGGGAAGATAAAGAAAATGGAGTTTCCATCGTGAAGACCTGAAAGATCAGAACTATGTATGTGAAGTTTTTGTGTTACTTTGATAAAGAGGAATTCAATCAATCTACTAACAAATTGATTACGAACCGGTGTTTACACCATATCAAAGCGAATAGAGCTTTTGGACTCGGATGCTAACTTGCCGTTCCATCCAATGAGTGAAAATGCTTCTTCTGCTTGTGGTGATTCGGCTGGCGGTATCCACCGCAGTTCATCATTTGGCTTAATGACTCTTAATGAAAGTAATCGAAGCAGTTCACGTGGATTACTGGTTGTTGGAGGCGTAGAGACATCAACCCATGTATCTCCAGACTTCTTTTCAACGGTTCCACGTACAGAGTCGACGACGAATCGAACACCAGATACCGATGGAAGCAGCGACGTAGCAAGATTATTCCATGAAAATGTAAATGGGTTTGGCCCCGGAACGCTGTTATCAACAATGATTTTTGTTGAGGGAAGCAGTTCTGGTCGTTCAACACGAGGTAGAGAAATTCCAATGTTGACAGTTGGTTTGAGATTTATTTTTCCGATTGAAGTCTTATTATTGGTTGTTATGAATTGGTTATCATGCAGTTCAACCATTGGCGTATACGCACCGACGGCTGATGAAAATGAAAGATTTGAACCAGGAAATTCATACGTTCCTTGAGCATCAGTCTCAACCTGAACCTCTTCTGTTGTTAGTGTTAATGACCAGTTGGCGAGCGTGTAACTGTGGTTCGGATCAGCATTCATGACCTCGAGAGACCAGGATCCATTGGCCGGTGTGTGCTTGAACGCCGCAAGGTCTACCAATGACATATGGTCAGCTGAAGAGGTTTCCATCAAGATGGTTTGCTCATCACCAAATACAGTTGTTTGATATCGATTGGAAGGGTTGATATCGGACCCCCAACTATTGAATGAGTTTCCTTGGAGCTTTGTGCCAGTCACCGGCACTCGAATACCAAGCGGGCTTATTAGTGTCAGAAAGACAGGTTTTCCTGATTGATCGACGCCTTCGGGTGCATGTATGGTGTAGCTCAGTTCCACATCGGTAATTGTACCTGCCATGTCCTTAAATGTAATAATGGACCCAGCCTTCGTCGGCCAATGCCAAGGCTGTTCACCCATGGGAGATTTATTAGTTTTAACTACGTAGTCATCCGCTGGACTAACTATAAGCGACGGACCATGTTCTGTTGATGACGTCTTGGAGTCACGGATGCCGTTGCCGTTACTATCTAGAAAGACACCTATACCCTCAAGCGGTCGGTCACCTCGGTGTTGTATTCCATTCCTGTCAAAGTCTTCAAAGACCTTTCCTTTTATGGAAATATCTGCAACACGGGCAGCTGCTTCATTGGCCTGAATA
>CAXEMW010000020.1:0-22585 GCA_963997395.1 uncultured Planctomycetaceae bacterium | reverse complement strand
GACCCTTCGATCCAGGAACAATAAAAGACATCGAAAAAGCAATTCAATCAAGCGATCTGGGTCTTAACCCCCAAAGCGATGGAAGAGTTATACGTATTATCATTCCATCGCTTTCAACTGATGTTCGTAAGAAAATGACTGCTCGTATTAAAGAACTTGCAGAAGAAGCTCGCGTCTCAATCCGAAACGTACGACGCGATGCAAACAAGGCTGCTGATGGCGAGAAAAGCAGTGGTGACATGACTGAGGATGAGTGCAACGGGACAAAAGAAGATGTTCAGGACCTCACGAAAAAGTTCGAGGGTCAGGTAAGCGATCTTGCAAAAGCAAAAGAAACTGAAGTAATGGACAATTAACCGGATTCCTTTTCGGAGAGATTTGAGTCAGACAAGCACACCATATGAAAACTTCTGACGATACCATTCCCGTTCGGCTGACCAATATTGTCAAGCGATATGGACGACGAACTGTGCTTGATGGTGTTTCTCTCGACGTTACTCCTGGTGTGACTGGTCTTGTTGGACCGAATGGCGCGGGTAAGAGCACCCTTGTCAGATCAATTCTTGGACTCGTCCGACTTGCAAGTGGCCAGGCACGTGTTTTTGGGCATGACCCCTACCGGAAACCTCGTCGTGTTCGTCAGATTGTTGGCGTTGTTCCAGAAGATGAATGCACTATTCCAGGCTTATCCGGCGTTGAAATGGTTCGATATGCCGCCCGTCTGTCGGGCCTGCCGGGCACTGAGGCGCTTCGAAGATCCCATGAAGTACTGGATTGGTGTGATGCTGGCCAAGAGCGTTATCGGCCAGTCGAAACACTTTCGGTTGGCACGCGACAAAAAGTTTCTTTTGCAGCGGCTATCGTTCATGATCCTGATATGGTGATTCTTGATGAACCGACAAACGGTCTCGATCCAATTGAGCGGCGAGCAATGCTTGGGCGTCTCACCACACTTGCGAAAGACCACGGGAAAACAATATTTGTCTCAACCCATGTTCTTCCCGATGTGCAGGCCATCTGCGACCGGGTTGTTGTGCTTGCTCGGGGTCGTGTTCAACTTGCTGGCACCATTGAGGCACTTACTAAGCCTCCACAGCCTGAGCACCACCTTGCTGGCTCTGGGCCACTCGAAAAACTCGCAATAAAACTTTCCGAGCGTGGTCTACCTGCTCGTGTGGAAGCAAATGAGACCGAGTCAATCATTTCCCTTGTGTCGCCAAAATCAGAAAAAATCCGTGATGTTTGGTCTGCAGCAGCTGAAGTTGGAGTACGTATTCGTTCCCTCGCGCCAGCAACTCGACCACTTGAAAATATTTTTATCGATACACTGCGACGATCGGACCAAGACCAACACAAGACCACGCAAGGAGACCGTTGATGCCATTGCAGGATGTCGGTTACCGTGCTTGGAACAATGAACGGTGTGGTCCATCGTCAACAGTCTGGGTTATTGCTTTCACTGGGATTCGGCTGGCCTGGGAAAGCCGCTGGCTTCGTCGGATGGTCTTTTTCGCATGGAGCCCGGCACTCCTTTTTGCAGCTAGTTTCTTTGCATTTGAACAAGCTGTTGATGAGGGACGGCTGACCTCACTTGGAACAGCCGCACAACGCGGTCGAAATCTTGATGGCATTGGAATGCTGGGGACTGTTCTTGCTGATGCTCTTGGTGGTAATACTGATGAAGTGGATGTTGAGCAGACCCGCCACCTTGTCTGGAGTCGTCTCTTATTAGCCTTCATGCGAGCGCCGCAGGCAGTGCTCCTTGCGGCTGTTGTTGGCTTAGTTGCTCCAACACTGATTTCACGTGACTTAAGAGCAAAAGCATGGCTAATCTATTTCACCAGACCTGTAGGCCGCACAGAGTACATACTCGGCAAGTTTCTCATTCTCCTTTTATTAGTTCTTGTGATCACCATGCTGCCCGCACTCGCGCTATGGCTCACTGGTGTTCTGGTAAGCCCAAGCGTTTCAGTTGCGTTTGAGACATGGGATTTACCAATTCGAATTATCACCGCAAGCTTCATTCTGGCCGTTCCGACAGTCTTGCTAGCACTTGCTTATTCATCACTCACAACTGAGAGTCGAATTGCAAGTTTTGCATGGTTCGCCACGTGGGTTGCATGCTGGATTGCACATGGTGCTCTCACAACCGCAGATCTTGTTGCCAATTCGCAGGATGGTGGCGTTTATTCGATGGAATCGACGACAGAGGAGGGGGCAAACCGTAATTCGAAAGCACGAGTCTCTCCAATCCGGCGTAACTTTCGTTGGTTTGCCCGTGCTGCGGGCATCGATGCCACGGCCGATCGATGGGCTTGGGTCTCTCCGTATCATGCACTTGGGGCCGTCCAGGCAGCAATATTTGGAATTGATACACGGCTACTTTCCTGGTGGCCATCGTCAATAACATTACTTGTAATGAGTGCTGGCAGTTTATTTGTTCTGGCCTGGAGGATAACCGCTCCTGCGTCGAGTTAATCCAGATATTTCACCCATTCAACTACTATGCTTTCTCTCCAGAACGTAACGAAGCTCTACGGCACTGTCATTGGCGTCAACGATGTCTCAGCAGAACTTGGGCAGGGAGCACACGGACTTCTCGGTCCAAATGGTGCTGGAAAAACAACGCTGCTTGGACTCATTACTGGTCAGCTCCGCCCAACTATCGGATCTGTAAATGTGTTTGGTAAGGCTCCTTTTGGAAACAGACGCATTCTTTCGCGAATTGGATACTGTCCGGCAGCCGACCTCACAGAACGTAATGCGACACCACGAGAATGGGTCACATACCTCATGCGCTTAAGTGGTTTTGACATAACTGAGGCTCCCCGAAGAGCTGCACGCGCACTCGACGAAGTCGGCCTTGGGGAAGCATGCACCCGTCCACTGTCAACACTTTCAAAAGGTATGCGACAACGCGCAAAACTAGCTGGTGCATTTGCCCACGACCCCGATCTACTGGTTCTCGATGAGCCATTTGATGGTCTCGATCCTGTTGCCCGACACGACCTCGTTAATCTCGTGCGAACGTGGGCTCAGACCAGAAGTCTCATCGTAGCAAGCCATCTACTCCACGAAGTAGAGGCCTTACGGGCTGATCTCGCTGTCATCCTTGGAGGACGGCTCGTTGCCAACGGTTCCGCATCAGAAATCCGTGAGCTTGTCGACGCATTGCCTACAGAGGTCAAATTCAAAACATCATCTGTCGAAAAACTCGCTCAAATAGCGTGTACTGCTGGTGTCGTTGAAACACTCCATATGCCCGATGAAGACACCCTCGTGATTGGTACAAGACAAGCTGGTCTTCTCGCAGATATGGTTGCCAAAGCCGTTGATGATGGTCTTGTTGTTCGCGAAGTCATTGCTGAAGACAGAACACTTGAAGGCATCTTTAGTCGGCTGATGAAACTACACCGGGGAGTTGAACAGTGAAAGATTCTCCGCAAATAGCTGACGCTCATGATCTTTCTCAGAGCCGTCCTCCTGAGGACAATTGGTTTGCAGCCATTCGGGCAGTCACCGGCTTTCAGCTCAATCGGTTAATGACGCGACCTCGTCTTGCTATGGGACTAGTTGGCGCTCTTTTTCCAGCGGCAGTAATGTTCGCCGTTATTCGCACGGCGCCAATCAACCGAGACATGACTGTTGCAATGATGTACGTACTCATTCCTGAGGCTCTTTGTGTCCTTGGGCTTCTTGTAACAATGTGTCCGGTTGTTGCTGATGAGCTTGAGCGAGGAACATGGATTCATGTGGCCGTACGACCGGGTGGTCGACAAAGTCTGCTTTTAGGCACATTCGCAGCCGCAGTCATTTGGACAGGGGGTGTCTCTCTCGTAGCGCTAATGCTGACGCTCCTTATTTCCCAACCAACCCAGCCAATTGGACTTGTTGTGATGTTCACCGTTCTCATTGGAATATCCTGCGTTGGGCGGGCAGCCTTGTTTGCTCTTCCAGCCGTTATTCTGCCAAAGCGAGCCCTTATTGCCAGCGTTGGAGTCGCCTTGGTCGTTGAGTATTTTGCCGGTTTACTACCGGCTGTTGTCAATCAAGTTACAGTCAGTTTACGTCTACGAAGTCTGCTTGTTGAATGGATGGAATGGCGTAACGATCTACCGATCGAAATGACACTTTTCGTTGATGATTATTCGGCACCCGTCCAGATACTAGCTGTTTGCATTCTTGTATTCATACTCCTTACAACTGCTACATTTATTCTCAATCGCCGACAGTTTCCACCAAGTGTAGAGAACTAATCAATGGAAAAAACTGCTGAGATTTCGGATGAGCCAGTCATCCAAATCGATAATCTCGTAAAGGAATATAAGAGCAGTGACGGAACGATTATTCGGGCTGTAAACAACGTCTCAATGTCTGTTGCACCTGGTGAAATTGTTGGGTTACTCGGCGCAAATGGAGCTGGGAAAACAACAACACTTCGTATTATTGCGACTCTCCTGCAGCCAACATCTGGTCATGCCCAGGTCTGCAACCATGACAGTATCACCGACCCCGTCGGAGTGCGACAGTCGCTGGGATATGTATCAGCCACAACTGGTGTACCTGATCGTCTGACGGCACGTGAATTACTCACCTCTTTTGGGCGGCTTCATGGTCTTGAAGAAGAAGCTATCAAAGACCGTCTCGACTGGCTGATTACGACACTCTCCCTACGTGATTACATAGATCGTCCTGCGGGAAGACTTTCCTCCGGACAACGCCAACGAATTTCACTCGGCAGAGCACTTGTTCATAATCCACCGGCACTTGTTTTAGATGAACCAACAAATGCTCTTGATGTTGTCGGTTCACGTGATTTGCTTGACACACTGGATCGTCTTCGAGAAGGCGGGCATGCCATTTTGTTATCAACACATCGCCTGCATGAAATTGAACATCGATGCGATCGATTTGTCATTATCGACAAAGGCCATATTGTCGCCGTCGGCACCCGCGATGAACTTGTTGGAAATTCTGGAGAGCTTGAAGATGCCTTTTTTCATGCCATTGAGCAGGGGGCACATACATGAATCGTAACGCCAATCCTCTTTGGGCTGCCTTAGCACTCGCTCGTCGTGATTTACTTGAATTTTTGCGAGACCGAAGAACAGTTGCTGTCACACTCCTTTTACCAATGATCACATATCCGCTGGTCGCCCTGTCAAGTTCTCTTGGTGTTCGGACTGGCTTAAAAACAACTGAAGAACGACAATCAGCAACGCCACTGTCACTTGTTCTCAGCGGACCAGAAGCCCCTCGTTTGGCGACTCGTCTCGGGATGGTTCTTCTTGCTGCAGAAGATAATGAGCCATCCGGATGGCCGAGTGATGTCTTCGCTGAAATTGAACCACCACGAAAAGCAAAGGAACTCCTTGAATCCGGAAAAGTTGATCTGTGGATTAACGTTCCAAATGGATTCACAGAAGAGCTGGCGGAATTCAATACAGTCAATCTAACTGCACATGTTTCTGACAAGTATCCTGCAAGTGAAAAAACACGCTCACAGTTTGAATCTCTTATTGAAAGTTTCGCAACACAGGTACGTGAAGAACGAATGGGAGTTGCCGGAGTTCCCTTAAGCCTTTTTGATCCCATTCAGCTGATGTTCGAGGGAAAAGATCCAGAGACCGTAGTTGCCGACCGAAGAATTATGGCTCCCGTTGCAGGAGCGATCCTCGTACTGCTTTCCGTACTGACAATGACTGGGTCTTTTTACCCTGCTATCGATGCCATTGCTGGTGAAAAAGAACGGGGAACAATTGAAACACTTCTTATCGTGCCTTGTCGGACACAAGACATTGTCTTCGGCAAATACCTTGCCATTTTTGGTGTCACCCTTGCTACTCTTGCCGCAAATGTTATTTCGATTTTTCTTACAATTCTTGTCTCTCTGAAATATTTTCCTGATGGTTCTACCGATTACTATCTGCAAAATATTGGACTCGGGTCTCTGATAACCCTTCTTTCATTCATTGGTCTTTCATCGGTAGCATCAGCGATGAGTCTCGCTGTAACAACTGCTTCAAAAAGCATGAAAGAGGCACAAAACACACTGACTCCTGTCATCCTACTTATTAGTGCACTTGCAGGAGTGTCGCTCATACCCGGGATCAGCCAGAATCGATTTGTGCCCATGGTGCCCTACACGGGTCAGATTGTTGTTTCACAGAACGCCCTAACACCTCCACCGACTAAACAGGAAGTTATTTCTAAATCGAACCAAACTGACGGAGAGTCTTCTTCCGTCATGATGAGTCCAATCGCCGGTATTACGCCACTCCTGCTGACACTCTTTTCCAGCGTTACAGTGACTTGGGTACTCCTTCGTGGAACAACAGCAATGCTGACCGACGAAGACCTCCTGTTTCGTGGACCGGATGCCGCAAGTGGTTTTAGCCGTCCTGCACCTCGACTGATACCTGGCATTATTCATGGTGGCATTGCCCTTGTACTTGGCCTTGCTGGTCTCTGGTACGTCCAAGGACTCAGCCCAGAAAGCATTGTCTTTGCAATACCCGTTCAACAACTCGCCGTTGTTGCCCCTCTAGCCATTCTTCTCTTGTGGCAGCGGGTAAATATCAAAAGAACTTTTTCTCTTTACTGGCCAGGGTGCGGGTCAAGTTGGCGATCTTTTCTCGGTGGCCTCAGTGCACTGATTGGTGGCCTCCTGACTGGTGGTGGACTTTTCATTCTTGGTGCTGCCGTCCTCTTGGAACTGACAACTATTGAAATGTCACCGGCAATGAAACAACTCTCCGAGAAGATACTTGCCCTCATGCTTGACCAACCCTGGTGGCTCGCCTGGGCACTCATCGCAATACTTCCAGCATGCTTAGAAGAGCTTCTCTTTCGTGGATGGGTCCTCTCTGCATTTTGTGGTGAAAAACCCAGCAAACAACGAATGGCTATTGCTGTTTTTGCGCAGGCTATCTGTTTCGCAATCTTCCACCTGCTCCCTGAACGAATGCCTCAAACGTTTCTTCTTGGCATCGCACTTGGCACCATCGTACTGCTAACGAAAAGCATCTACCCCGCGATACTGTGTCATATTGCAAATAACTCGATGCCACTTCTTCTACTGTATATGACTGGAATTCAAGACAAGGAATCTCTCCCCAAATCGGTGGCAACCGATGTAACTGCTCTATCGCTACCGCCAGAGGCCATTGCCGCAGCAGGGGGCACCGTTGTACTCGGTGGAATTCTTCTTGTTGTTTCCAACAAACTCCGAATGCGCTGTTCCTTGTCCAGAATCGCGGCATTGATCCTGCTAACGATCTCTTGTTTTTCCAACAGTCAATCAAACCACCTATTGGCCCAAGAACCAACAACACAAAAAACAGCTCAGCCGCTACAAGTTGGAGTTTTTCCGATGAAGGGGCTTGCCGAATATATCGAAGACAAACCTCATGGATACTCCATTGATCTTTGGAATGAATTGTCGAAACGCATTGATAAATCATCAGAGTTGGTTGCAATCTCATCGATTGAAAATCTTTTTGATGCAACTCAACGCGGTGACATTGATGTGCTTCTTGGTCCACTCGCGATGACAGAACAACGAGAGAAGCTGGTCGATTTCACGCATCCTGTTGTGCATTCAGGGCTGCAGATCGCTGTTCTCCGTGACCGTGATGGTCGTCTGCTTACAGCTCTGAACAACTTGATTTCATGGGAATTAATATCCATCCTTGCAGGAGTGATCGGGACAATAGTCTTGACCGGACACCTTCTCTGGATTTTCGAACGACGTCATAATGCCGAATCATTCCCGGCTCCTTACCCACGCGGTGCATGGGAAGCTGTTTGGTGGAGCGTCAGTACGATCATCACTGGTGGCTGTGAAAATAAAGTCATATCGACTGTTACAGGACGATTTATTGCAACCGCATCGATGATTGGTGGCATTGTCCTTGTTGCACTTCTTACGAGTACCCTTACTACCACCATGACAGTTGATCAGGTAACCGGCACCATACGGAGTCCTCGTGACCTTTTTGGAAAGACTGTTGCCTGCCAAGAAGGTGGTGTTGTTCCTGATGCAGTGGAAGAATTTGGAGGCAGCCCCGTACTCTATCCGGACCTTGAAGAGATGATGGCTGCTGTTTCGAATGAAGAATGTGATGCGATTGTCTCTGAATCGCACACGCTCATGCTTGCTCTACATACTTCTGGAGCAAATGACCTTCGCCTGATTCCAGGCGTCTTTGATTCTTTTGACTTCGCGCTTGCACTTCCACAAGGGAGCACACTTCGTGAGCCACTGAACAATGCAATCTTACAGATGCGCGAAGCAGGACAACTCGATGAGATCAAAGAACGTTGGTTTGGTGAACACAATTAGGTTATTGCCTCAGAATCCAGTTACACTGTTTTCCGGGGAAACGATATCGAATGAACGAAGAGTCTAGCCTGTTGCCGCATAGTCACACGAAACCGTGGTATTTCTAGAGACCCTTATTTTTCTCAGGAGAGCGCATGATGAGGAATTGCCTATCTCTTCTGATCGCCTTGGTGTGTAATGCAGGGACAACTCAAATAATCGCATATGCTGCTCCGCCAAATGTCATCATTATTATGACTGATGACCAAGGGTATGGAGATCTGGCATGCCATGGTAACCCAGTCATACAAACTCCATGTATTGATCGGTTGCATGCGGAATCGCTTCGGCTCACAAACTTTCATGTGAGTCCTTACTGCACGCCAACTCGTGCTGCACTGATGACTGGTCGCTATCCTGCTCGCACCGGGGCGTACCGTACGAGTAGTGGCCGTACAATGCTCCATCGTGATGAGCAAACGATTGCAAATATTTTTTCAGATGCTGGATATGCCACAGGCATGATTGGTAAATGGCATCTTGGGGATAACGCGCCGCACCGCCCACAAGACCGTGGCTTTCAGGAAGTTCTCTGGCACCGCTGTGGTGGAGTGGGCCAGGCTTCGGACTACTACGGGAACGATTACTTTGACGACACGTATGAACGAAATGGTGTATTTGAGAAATTTACCGGGTATTGCACAGATATCTGGTTCAACGAAGCCAAAAGCTTTGTTGAACGTCATCAAAAAGAACCTTTCTTTTTATATCTCGCAACAAATGCTCCACATGGACCATACCGAGTGGCTCCAGAGTGGAGTGAACCATACCGAGATTCCGTCCTCTGGGGAAACGGTGCAAATTTCTATGGAATGATTGCAAATATTGATCACAACCTAGGACTGTTGCGAAAACACCTCGAAGATCTGGGCCTTACCGAGAATACCATTCTCGTTTTCATGACAGACAATGGTACCTCCAATGGTATTCCCAAGAGCGAACTACCTGCGGGAAGTTTTCACGGCTTCAATGCAAACATGAGGGGGAAAAAGTCGACTGTGTACGAGGGTGGCCACAGAGTCCCCTGCTTTCTTCATTGGCCTGTCGGAGGACTGAAAGAAGGAAAAGACTTCGATGGATTGACGGCTCATCTTGATCTCCTTCCGACTCTTCTCGATCTGTGTGAGATACAACTCCCTCAGGATCATGACCCCGATGGATGTTCATTCGCAGCAAACATCCGTGATGAAAAAATACCGGCACATCGGCAGCACTATATTGCACAACTCCATGGTGGTGCCGGGTTTAACCATCCGGAAGAACCGTGGGACACATCATGCGTATGCAAAGGACAATGGCGTCTTATAAACGGCACTGAGCTTTATGATCTCGGTACTGACCACTCCCAACAAAATAATATTGCTGAAGATCATCCAGAAATTATTACTGAACTTCGTAATCTTTATGAAGCGTTTTGGAAATCTGTATCACCCCGCATGAAACCCGTTGCAATCGACGTCGGTAACTTTCTGGAAAATCCAACGACGCTTTGCTCACAGGACTGGTATTTGCCATTTGGAAATCCACCATGGAATTTCAATTCAATCAATCGTAGACCCCCTATCACAGGACCGTGGCACGTCATGGTTCAACAAGATGGAACATACCGCATCACCTTGCGGCAACTTCCCAAAGAAGTAAATAAACCTCTGGTTGCAGAACGCGCCTCCCTCACAGTTGCTGGTGAAACACACGAGGTAAATGTACGCGACGGGTCATCACACGTTCATTTCACTGTAAATTTGCCGGCTGGAAAAACTGAAATCATCACACAGTTCTGGAATTCAAATGAACCAGATGGCGGGGCGTACTTCACTGATGTTGAGTACCTAGAGGCAAAAGGGGGACCATAATTTAAACATTAGTTTTGGGCAGTGACTGTGGTATCTGCCTATGGTTTTGCTGGTGCAATGCTTGCAGTTGGAGAGGAAAACGGCGCGCAAAAAGACCTGTGTATCTACCAGTTGATTTTTTATCTGAAAATCAAAATGAACTATCCTGTCCATTGTATTTTTCACTTTCATTTGCTTTAAATTGTGTGCGTGGTGACTACCTTGAGTGAAGACACTGACAATCAATCTGATACACGCCCTTCTATATATTCACTCGATGCAAGCCTTGGTTGTATTAGTATCGGAATCGCAACAGCCAGCTTTATTCACATGCTCTCCTTTCCGTGGTGGATGAGCATGATCACCGGACAGCTCCTTCTGGCCGCAACCTTACTTCTTCTGTTTTTTCCACGATCTATTCTTGCCCTCTGTCTTTTTCTTCTCTCCAGTCTCACGTTCTGGTTCCAAAGACTTCCCTTTGTGCCAAACCACATCTTCTTTGAAATGCTCATACATGCCTCCATGGTGGGTACGGTTCTTGCCGTCACTGCATGCAATTGGAAAAAACACCTACCGTCTGTCGAACTTCGTGCAGCCATTTATGAGCAGATGCGCCCTGTCATAACGAGTTCCTTGATCATCATGTATCTCTTCACTGTGCTGCATAAGTTGAATTGGGACTTTCTCAACCCTGCGGTCAGTTGTGCTGTATCCATGCACAAAGAGCTTGCTGCATCAGTGCCCATCATTCCATCAAGCGAATGGACACAGTGGCCGACCATCATCGGGACGCTTCTCATTGAGCTTGCCATTCCAATTGGCCTCTGGTGGCGCGCGACACGGGTTGCCACTGTCATTCTCGGGCTTCTCTTCCACTGGTTTCTTGCACTTCATCCACATGGAGGCATCTATAGCTTTTCCCACCTGCTCTACGCGCTGTATGCCGTTTTTCTTTTCTCATCTCACGACAATCCATTTCAGATCTGGCAACGAATACCGAAGTTCGGTGTTCTTGCCGCAAAGTTAGCTGCCGTATTCATCTTTGGACTTGCCTGCTTTTTGCAGATTCGTGCATATCAAACTGGTGGTGGTTTCTTAATTGCCAATGCTATTGGGTTTTATGCATGGCTTCTATTCGCTTTGTGGCTGACAGCCACATACGCGCCGATGCTCCGTAAGGCTGGCTGGCGAAGTGCACCGAAGCCTATGGCTCGCCCTTTGCGGATCCTCTGGATATTCCCGGCTCTCGTTTTCTTCAATGGATTCTGTCCATACCTCAGTCTTAAGACCACAACAGCGTTTTCAATGTTCGCAAACATACGAACCGAAGGAACTGGAAACAATCATCTCTTCATGCATCGGCTGAAACTTTTTGGATACCAGGACGATCTTGTTGAGGTTCTTGGATCGAATGACCGGCAACTGCAACAATACGTGAAGACGAAGGACCTTCTCACCTGGTTCGAACTTCGAAGGATCACCTCTTCCCGGAAGCGGGAAAACCTTTTTGTAAAATACAAGCGGTCGAAAGATCCTGAGGATATTCTTTTTAAAAAGAAAGGTGCGCCGAAAGACGCTGAACTCTTAAAGCCACATCCTTGGTACCTCTCACGATTTCTTGTTTTTCGTCCGATCGGTAGACTCGACAAACCAATGCCGTGCAGACACTAGCACGTTACCTTTAAAAAGAATCATGCCTGAACCTACTTCATCGAAAACAATTGCTCGCAGACATGATCTGGATGCCCTTCGGGCCGTCGCAATGCTTCTTGGCATCGTGCTCCATGGATTAATGCCATTTATGCCCGGGTTATCTGTGATTCGTGACACACAAACAGCGGGATGGGTATGGATTCTCTTTCTTGGTATTCATGGTTTTCGGATGCCGTTGTTCTTTCTTGTCAGTGGTTTTTTTACTGCCATGCTTTGGCACAAACGTGGCGTACAAAGCATGCTCCGGCAACGAAGCGTGCGAATTCTTCTACCTTGTCTCCTTGGCACTGTCACTATTGTTCCGCTCGATACTTATGTCGGCCGGTGGGCTACCAATTACGGCAAGAGAATTGCAGAGAAGAAGCAGTCGGCTGAAAGCAAGGAAAAGCCAGACAACCTCTACGACGCCATTCGCCGCAGTGACTTTTTGACGGTGAAGTCGTTTCTTGACAAAAAGAAAAAGAAGGTTGATATCAATGCCCCTGATCCAGAGTTCAAAATGCCACCGCTCCACATTGCTGCACTCTACGGTAAAACCAAAGTGGCTGAACTTCTTTTGAATCGCGGCGCGAACGTTCAACAACGAGACGATGGGAATCGTACAGCACTACATGGTGCCGCCTTCCTTGGTCGCGTGGGTGTTGTCAGGCTCTTACTGGATCGCGGCATCGATGTCAGTGTTCGGGGAGATGATGATGATACAGCGATGGATTCAACAAATGCGGACTGGGAGATGACTCAGGGTATCGCTTCTTGGCTAAGAGTACCGGAGCTCGACCAGAAACGGGTTGAATCAGGCCGGGAACGTGTACGAAATCTTCTTCGTGAGGCTGGAACACCTTCTCAGCAGGACTCATCAAATTCTGAAAATAGTGTTGATAATTCTCAGGAAAAAGACGCTGGCACGCTTCAACAATCTCGTTTCAAGCAGACTCTTGAGGCCATTCGTTCCGGATACGCCGGCTGGCTCAAATCGGACCGGTTTCAAACAGCTTTCAAAAATAGCGATAAAAAAGAATCGCGTGATCAAGGTATCTTTGGAAATCTCAAACCCCGTCATCTGATCTTTTCACGTGTATTTGATCACCTCTGGTTTCTGTGGTTTTTATGTTGGCTTATTCCGTTGTTTGTCTGCGCCGAGTCACTTCTTCATTGGTTTGGAATTTCCGTTGAAAAAATTTGGATATTTCAGCTCAATGCATCCATCTGGTGGATGGTTCCAGTCACACTCCTTCCACAACTACTCATGGGTACGATGACACCCAGAATGCACTTTGGCCCAGATACAAGTATTGGGATTCTTCCACAGCCTCATCTTCTTGTGTACTACGCCATCTTCTTTGGGTTCGGCATGTCGGTATTCATCTCGGGTGAAAAAGCTGACAGGCTTGGTCGTTGGTGGCCCTGGCATCTTCTTGGAGCCTGTCTTTGTTTTCCTGCCGCCCTCGGCACCATGGCCAATCCAGTCGTCACTGCAGCTCCACAGATACTTTTTGCATGGTTGATGTGTTTTGGGTTCATTGGAATGTTCCGAAGATGGTGCTCAGCGGAAAGTAGAGTCATGCGATATGTTTCTGACTCGTCCTACTGGCTCTATCTGATGCACATTCCCCTTGTGATCACACTCGCATGCTTGATGCAAACATGGAAGCTTCCAATCTTTCTAAAGCTCAGCATGATCTGTGCTGGTGCCACCTTGATTTTGCTTGTGACCTACCAACTGTTTGTTCGATATACATGGATTGGGCGTATGCTCCACGGGCCGCGAGACAGGGGAGATCTTATTCATAGACATCGAGAATCAATGCCTGGCACGTCTGCCTGAGTCTCTTTTTGCTTCGCTTCGTAAGGTAAATGAAGGCAAGAAAAAACCCGCCCCAACAGTTAGGGCGGGCTTGATCGAGTGAATAGGGCATGATGTCTCCGGAAAGCCCTTTAGCTATCTTTTGAGCCGAATGCAGACCACCCCTCATCCGGAACAGGGTTTATAACAGCATCGACACTGAACCCACGATGAGTGCCAACTGTTCTACCCGCATCGCCGCGGCCCGGCTGTCCAAGCATATCCATAAGTGTTGGTCGATTTGATGGTGCCAGTTCGAGACCGCGTGGCGTAGCATAAACACGACCGCGAGGGCCACCACTTATTTCCTCAGGGTTTCCTTGGCCAACTAATCCTTGAGAGAGGTCGATTGGTTTGCTTCTCTCAGCAGGTTGATTGCCGTTCGCTGGATCATCTGGATCATTAGGATCACCACCACAACCCTCATTACTTCTTTGGAGTCCTCTTTGTGATTGATCCATGGTTACCCCACCCAGTGGTGACCATCCAACTGCTTCCATTACTCGAGTTGTTACCTGATACGTTGCGAGGCCTACAGCAGTGAGTAAAGTAGCCTGAGGTACTCTTGCTGCGAACCGAATCTTTTCGGGAAGCCGTGATCTAACTACTGCGGCGCACGCATCTATAAGGGTCCCTGTAACACCAATAGCTAATTCAACATCTGACCCGTCCTGCAACTGGCTTCCTGTACTAGCTGACTGTTTCATGTGGGAGAGTAACTGCTTTCCCAAAGATGAGGATGAAGTCTCGGGTTGCTTTGAACCTAACGCTGACCAGTCTTTTCCAGAGTCACCTTCGTAACCAGATTCACCTGGAAAGAGCAGACGATCACGCGTGGGTGTAGTGAGAAGATCATTCATGGTGTCCCGATTATTACCGCGACCAAATGGATCATTTGGATTCATATCAGTTCCTGGATTCATCCAGTCACCAAACAATCCAACACCTTGTGGTCCATTGCTTCCACCGAGCTGAGGGAATGCTGCGCGATCACCGGGATTACCTAGTTGTTCAGCGACACCACGGGGAAGATTCTCAATTAATTCATCTAGGTTCATTCCGTGGGCATGAAGATGATCCATCATCTCATCAAGTGGTATTTTTCCGATGTTCACTCCAGGCTTCGCTGACTGCTCCTTTCCGCCGAGTCCACTGGCTCCTGAGTCACCGAACACTTTGGAGGCTACCTCCGTAAAAGATTGAACCAACATATCACTGGTGTGCTCGCTCTGACACTCAGTATGACCATCGGCAACCGCTGCCATGAGCTGGCGCGGTTCAAGTTGTTCGTTGTGAAGTGTGGTTGGTTGAGTTGATAGACGGCGTCTGTATTGTCTGGTAGCGGAAGTCATGAGAACACCTTATGGGTAGAAGTCTTGGGCAACACTCCTTCCCCAACGCAGACGGCGTGCCAAAGAATGAATTTAGAAAAAACACCATTATTTGCAGATGTTTTCTTACTCTTGCGCAGACTGTGTGAAAATCGCGCGTAGCAAAATGCAACAAGTCTTAGTTGCATTTTGCTACATGTAACTGTTCGTGCTCAGGAAAAAAGAGCCTGAATCGGTGTCGCTGGTTCAACACCTGTCAGTTTTGTATCAAGCCCCTGATACTCAACTGAAAACCGGTTGTGGTCGATTCCCAAGGAATGGAGCATCGTGGCGTGGAGATCACGTACATGCACGATATTTTCAACCGCGTTATATCCGAAGTCATCGGTCGCTCCGTAGGTCATGCCACCACGAATCCCACCACCTGCCAGCACGGTACTAAAACCTTTGATGTGGTGATCTCGACCGATACTTTTTGCTTTTCCCTGTCCCATTGGCGTCCGACCAAATTCACCGCCAATAACCACAAGGGTTTCATCCAAAAGACCACGACGATCAAGGTCGGTGAGAAGTGCAGCAGCAGCCCGATCGGTAGGTGGACAGATTTCTTCCATGAATGGTTCAATGCCGCCATGGTGGTCCCAATCACTATGATAGAGGTGCACAAAGCGCACGCCCCGCTCAATCAGTCGTCGCGCCATCAGGCAATTGGTTCCAATCGTCGCCTTCCCAGGTTCCGCACCGTACAGCGCGAGTGTCTCTGCTGTCTCTCCTGAAAGATCAGCCAACTGTGGAACACTCGTCTGCATCCTGAAAGCGAGTTCGTACTGTTTGATTCGTGCGACAACATCAGGATCATTGATCTTCTTGAGCCGATGGTGTTCAAGGGCTGTGACTGTTTCAATAACATCACGTTGGTGCACACCAGTTACGCCAGCTGGATTATTGACGTAATGAACCGGTGCACCACTTGTTGAAAATTCGACTCCCTGAAATTGCCCTGGCAAGAAACCCGAATGCCATTGACGTGCTGCAATTGGCTGAGGATTACGACCCAACTTACTTGTCATGACAACAAACCCAGGAAGATCATCTGCCTCACTTCCAAGGCCATACGTTACCCACGCACCCATACTCGGTCGGCCAGAAAGAGCTGTGCCACAGTTCATGAACGTGTGGGCAGGGTCGTGATTAATCTGCTCTGTCGTCATGCTTCGAATGATCGTGAACCGGTCAGCCAGACTGCCAAGCTGAGTAAAGTGCTCACTGATCTCTGCACCACACTCACCAAATCGTCGAAAAGGCTTTCGTGGACCCAGACAGACAAGTTCCTTGCCCTGTAGCTGTGCAATTGGCTGTCCTGCCGTAATACTTTCTGGCATTGGTTGACCATCTTGTTCAGACAAGACTGGTTTGTGGTCAAACGTTTCAAGATGACTTGGGCCTCCTGCCAGACACAGGAAAATAACCGCTTTCGCACGAGGTGGATGATGCAGTGTTTGAATCGCCCCAAGGCTTGCCTGCTGTTGCAGAGCAGTCGGTGATGACAAAGCATCTCGTGCAAATAGCGTTGACAGAGCAGCAGCGCCTACATTCAGGCCACTCCGGGCAAGAAATGTACGACGGTGAATATCGTGGAAGTTCATAAATTACTTTCTGCTGTAAACACTGCTCTTAAACCTCAGACTCCTAATACCGGCCAACTGTCTCACGAAGATTGAGCACTGCCCGTGCTGTCGCTGTCCACGCTGCATGCTCAATAACATCAAGTGAATTATCCCGTGGTGAAATACCAACTGCCAGAAGATCTTCTGCGGCTTTCGGATTCTTTCGATATTCCTTTCTTCTTTGCTTCAACAGATTGGCAAGAAGACTTCGCTCTTCAACATCTGGTTGGCGGGAGACTGCAAGCCTCCATAACAATGAAAGTCGTTCGTCATCTTCATTCGTTTCATGTATGACACGTTCGGCCAGATTCCTCGCCGACTCGATAAATGTCGGGTCATTCAAAAGGACTAATGCAGCTTTGGGAGTATTCGAACGCATACGAACAGCGGTACATTCTTCCCGATTTGGTGCATCAAAGGCTGCGAGCTGTGGATGAAGGAACATGCGTTGCCAGTGGACATAGAGTCCTCGCCTCCACTGGCGTTGGTCATTATCTTGACTGTAGGTACGCTTCGGAAAATTGAGGTGCCGATAATACCCCGCCGGTTGATACGGATGCACACTCGCACCACCCAGTTTCTCTTCGAGCAAACCACTGATAGACAAGGCTGCATCGCGAACACCCTCAGCGTGATACCGCCAACGACCCTGTCGTGCTAAGAGCCTGTTTTCTGGATCGCGAATGATGTCTTCGTCAGTTGTATCAGAGCTCATGCGATAGGCATGGCTCGTCACAATACAACGAATGAGATGCCGGACGTCCCAGCCGCTGTCAAAAAACTCAAGTGCAAGCCTGTCAAGAAGCTTTGGGTAATCAGGTGGCTCACCCTGACCACCAAAATCATCGGCTGATCTGCACAGTCCGGCACCGAAGAAGATCGACCAGATCCGGTTTGCAGTCACGCGAGCCGTGAGCTCTCCGACGCCTCCATCTGATAGTGGAGCGACCAACCAATGAGCAAGATCTTCTCGTGTTGCACGGCCCTCTGTTTGAAGTGATCCAAGAAAGCTTGGAATGGAAGGTTCGACAATTTCCCCTGATTCATCCATCCAATTGCCACGATGCTTGATCCGCACAACACGTGGCTCCTCAAGCTGTTTGGTAATCATCAGCTTCCGCTCAAGATTGTTCCGTTTTGATTCAAGTGCTTTGAGATGCTTTCGAGCCTGAAGGATTTCTGGTGGCTCAATACCCTTGGGAACTGTGTCCTCTTCTGCACCCTCAGAAGTTTCTTTTTCCTTTTTCTTTCCGGCTTTTGCTTTTGCCTTCTCTCCTTTTTTTTCTGGCTCTTGCTGCTTTGGCAGTGGTGGAAGGCTTTTTCGCAACCGCTGAATCTTTGTATCAAGCGCAGCAGCTTGTGCACGGTCGAACGGACCAACGACAGCCTGCTCAGGATCACGAGCGGTAGGAAGTGTGTTTGTGCCACCGCCACGGCCCGCGACACCCATGTGCGTCTCGTCGTCGATATCTGCAAAGAACGCACCAAGGGCATAGAAATCTCGGCTCGTATATGGATCGTATTTATGGTCATGACACTGAGCACAACCAACGGTTGCTCCCAGCCACACCCCGGAAAGATTCCTGATTCTGTCAGCCTGATAGATTGCTCGGTATTCTTTGACCTGGAGTCCACCCTCATGAGTCGTTTGTAAAAGACGGTTATAGGCACCAGCGAGCAGAAGGTCTTCAGAGTGTTCGTCTGGACTGGACTCGATGAAATCACTCGCGAGTTGCATCTCGGTAAATCGATCAAATCGCAGATTTTTTTGAAATGCTGCAATGACCCAATCACGATATGGTGATGCGCTATGCGTTTGATCACCATGGTATCCAACCGTGTCAGCGTACCGGACAAGATCAAGCCACCAACTCGCGAGTCGTTCAGCATGCCGAGGAGAGGCCAGCAGTCGATCGACAAGTTGTTCATACCGATCAGGTGATTCATTGGCCAGATAGGCATCGATTTCTGATGGGGTTGGAGGAAGACCAGTCAGATCGAATGTGACTCGCCGCACCAACGTAATTGGATCAGCATCAGTTGCTGGTGAAATATCTTTCTCGTGCAACCGAGCGAAAATAAAATGGTCGATCCAATTCACAGCCCACTCATCGTTAACCGTCTTCGGGGTCGTGTGTTTTTCTGGAGGAACGTACGCCCAGTGAGGCTGGTATTCCGCACCACTCGCTATCCATGCACTAAGAATCTCTTTTTGTTTTTTTGTCAGGACATGGTTGCTCTCCGGTGGAGGCATGATGACATCTGGGTCTGAGTCCAAAATGCGTCCGACCAGTTCACTCTCTGTGGGTTTACCAGGAACAATCGCCCGCATGCCGCTATCGAGTTCTTGAAGTGCACTCTCACGATCATCAAGTCGTAGGCCAGCCTGTCGATCCTCACTGTCAGGCCCATGACAGGCAAAACAATATCGTGAAAGAATCGGCCGAACATCGTGGTTGAAAGACGTCTCATCAGGCTGCACTGCAAGAATGGTGCGTTGAGAAACGCTGAAAACGAAAAGTAGAAGCCCAACCCAGAAAAATCTTATTGAACCTACTTTCCAGCGGCTTTGATGCAAAACACTGACATCACCTGCACTGGTAATGAGCGTGTGAGCGTGCGGCTCAGAGTGCGAAGCATGTGAAGGTTCCATTGGTGAAAATCCCAAGACTTTTGGGCAACACCCACATCGCCGCTTGCCAGAAAAACTTCAAACGCGGATCCGAAAAGGGATCGATCAGCGGGGTAAAAACTGTCTTAATTAATAGCACTTCTTTCCTTGGTAAGCAAGAAAGTCTCTTCGAGCATCAGGTGAGAATGTGCCAAAAATAGCTTTTTCTTTTCTGGACTCGAATCAAGCAAATGACGCTCGTACTAGAGCCAATCCAGACGATTTTGCCTTATGCACCATAAGTCTCCTCAGCATCTGGTTCCGCCTCGTAAAAACTGCTAAAAACATAGGCTTGATGCCCAGACCTGTCGCTAAAGAGTAGCTCGTTGACGCTCCTGACTCTTGACCGTAGATTTTCTTTCAGTTGATTGAAAACATGCGTTATGAGATGCGGCTTTTTAGCTCACTCGATCCCTCACCATGAAAGGTTCCATACCCTGATGGCCAAGAAGCTTGCTAAGAAAAAAACTGCTAAGAAAAAAATCGTCCGTAAAGCTGTGAAAGCAAAGAAAGCTGGTCGGATGATTTACTACTTTGGCCAAACAAAGTGTGACGGTGATGGAACCATGCGGGATCTCCTCGGTGGCAAAGGTGCAAACCTGGCCCAGATGGTGAAGATCGGCCTGCCAGTACCTTCAGGGTTCACTATCACAACACAGACGTGCATCGACTATTACGCGAATAACAAAAAATTTCCTGCCGGTCTCGAAGATCAGATTCTTCGCAACCTGAAAGCGATTGAAAAGGAAACAAAGAAAAAGTTCGGTGACCCAAAGAATGCATTGCTTCTAAGTGTTCGATCTGGTGCCCGTGACAGTATGCCCGGCATGATGGACACTATTCTGAACCTTGGACTTAATGATGAAACCGTTGTTGGTCTTGCCGAAGCAACCGGCAACCCACGGTTCGCCTATGACTCATATCGCCGGTTCATTCAGATGTACGGTGATGTTGTAATGGGCGTGCAGAAGCGGCACGAAAACGAAGACGAGCCTTTTGATGAAGTCATGGACGGACTGAAGCATCAGCTAGGCATTGAAGATGATACTGATCTAACAGAGGAAGCACTCCGCGAACTCATCAAGCGATACTTCCGTCTCATTAAAGACCGTACCGGGAAAAATTTTCCACAGGATCCATTCAAACAATTGATCGGTGCGGTTGGTTCCGTATTCGGAAGCTGGATGAATGAACGAGCCATTCTCTACCGTCGGAAGTACAAAATTCCTGATGAGTGGGGAACTGCAGTGAATGTCCAGACTATGGTGTTTGGAAATATGGGTGATGACTGTGCGACTGGTGTTGCCTTCACTCGTGACCCCGCAACTGGTGAAAACACATTCTATGGCGAATACCTTGTGAATGCCCAAGGTGAGGATGTCGTTGCTGGTGTTCGTACGCCGCTTCCTATGACTGCCATGGCTAAGGATGCTGTTTTCAAAGACACCTACAAGCAGCTTGTTAAGGTCCGAGAACGTCTCGAGAAGAAATTTGGGGATGTACAAGATTTTGAATTCACCATTGAAAAGAAAAAACTTTTCATGCTTCAGACTCGTAACGGAAAGCGCACGGCGCTTGCTTACGTGAAGATTGCACATGATATGGTGAAGCAAAAGCTGATGAAACCAGCTCATGCTTTGAAGTCTGCTGATCCAGATGCATTATCCCAACTTCTTGCACCAATCTTTGATCTCAAGGCTTATGCCGCCGCGAAAAAAGAAGGGCGTCTCCTGACTACCGGACTTCCTGCGGGCCCTGGTGCTGCTTCTGGTCAACTTGTCTTTACTGCGGCCAAGGCAGAAGAGCTTGCAGAGGCAGGCGAACGAGTTGTTCTCGCCCGTGTGGAAACAAGCCCTGAAGACCTTCGCGGAATGATTGCCGCAGAGGGAATTCTGACAAGCCGAGGTGGTGTCTCCAGTCACGCCGCATTGGTAGCGCGTCAGATGGGTAAAGTCTGCGTTGCAGGCGCTGGTGAAATCTCCATCGATTACAGCAAGGGCACACTGACTTGTGCCGGGCACACGCTCAAAGAAGGTGATGCAGTTTCGATTAATGGCAGCAACGGTGAAGTCTTTGCTGGTAGCATCAAGACCGCTGATAGCGAACTCAAGCAGGTTCTTGTCAGCAAGACGATGAAGCCAAAGCAGTCAAAAGTCTTCCAGTACTACGACTTCATTATGAAGCTGGCAGACAAGCACCGAAAACTTGGGTTACGCACCAATGCAGATACACCTGAGCAGGTTCGTCAGGCAATCGCTTTTGGTGCAGAAGGTATTGGCCTTACTCGAACTGAACACATGTTCTTCGAAGGTGACAGGATCGATGCCATGCGTGAAATGATCCTCGCCGAAAGTGAAGACGTGCGTCGAGCGGCTCTGAAAAAGCTTCTTCCGTATCAACGGGAAGACTTTGAAGGAATCTTTAAGGCACTTGAAGGGCGTCCAGCAACCATTCGCTTGCTCGATCCACCACTTCATGAATTTGTACCACACGACAAGAAGTCTCAAGAAGATCTTGCGAAGAAGCTGAAGATAAGTCCAGCGGTTGTTGCCAAGCGCGTTGCGTCGTTGCACGAGTTCAATCCCATGCTTGGCCATCGTGGCTGTCGTCTTGGAATAAGCTATCCAGAGATTTCGGCGATGCAGGCGCGTGCTATTTTCGAAGCAGCTTCAAAAGTGCAGAAATCTGGTACCAAAGTACGTCCAGAAATCATGGTGCCACTTGTTGGCTTCAAGAAAGAGCTCGACAATCAAGTTGCTGTTATCCACGAGGCTGCAGCAGCGGTCCAAAAGGAAACGGGTCAGAAAATCTCGTATCTCGTAGGTACGATGATTGAAATACCACGTGGAGCACTCACTGCTGATGAAATAGCTGAGACTGCTGAATTCTTTTCATTCGGAACAAATGACCTGACGCAAACGACTCTTGGCATGAGCCGAGATGACATGGGGTCATTTCTTAACAAGTACACCGAAGAGGGAATTTTCAAAGCAAACCCATTTGCATCAATTGATATCGCTGGTGTTGGCCAGTTGATGAAAATTGCTGTTAAAAAGGGTCGTGAAAGTCGTCCCAAGATCAAACTTGGCATCTGTGGCGAGCATGGTGGTGATCCAAAGAGTATTGAATTTTGTTCTAGAACAGG
>CAXEMW010000019.1:0-22596 GCA_963997395.1 uncultured Planctomycetaceae bacterium | reverse complement strand
AAAATAGCTGTAGAGAGTCGTCCGCTTACACCAGATGAGTTACAAGAAGAACCTGAAGCAAAGGGAGGTTTCTTTTTATCACTTGATATTACGTCAGGTCTGCCATTGGGAAAGATACGGACGGCAGTCGAGGCTTCTTTTACTCTCGGTGAGGAAGAAATTACAGCTGTCGTTCCGCTGATGGGAATCGTCAGTGGAGATTTGATGCTTGTTGGTCGCAAATGGGATCGCAGATCCAACGCACTGAGGCTGGGAACGGTCTCCGGTCAAACTGGCCTGAACACAAAGATTTTTCTGACTGCCAAGGGTGAATTTCGTAACAAAGTGCAACCACGTGTCGTCGACATTGTTCCAAAGGGGCTCACTGTAAAAATCGATCCCCCCAGCCAGATAGGAGGGGGGGACGTTGTGCGGATCGGTATTGAAATTCAGATTCCACCGGGAGCACCTCCAGCGAATAATTTATGTACTGAAACCGCTAAGCAGGGGTATATCCTCCTGGAAACCGGACACCCCAAAACTCCTACTTTGACAATTCCCGTGTGCGTTGCCATTGCCGAATAGTGAACGATCTGCTGGGATTCAGTCGATAACTAAAGGTCGGAAAGGTTTTGTTTTGTCTACCTATGAGCGAAGTCCGGGCTTTGGTGGCCCCCATTCATCTATGTACTGTCATTTACAAAATATTTCGCAGTCAATCACATGCCGACTTGCTCGCATCACGCTTCTTGCAATGGTATTAGTAGGCATGCTTTCAGTCCGAATGCCTGCCGCCACGCCCGATCGAGGTCAAGGCATTTCTGATACGGTCGAAGAAGAATTTCGGGAGCGAAATGGAAGCCTTTTTACAGACTGGCCTACCCCTCAAGCTGTTCTTGTTATCACTGGTGAGCTTGATGGGTACATCGAACCCTGTGGCTGCACCGGAAAGGAAAACCAAAAGGGTGGTCTAAGTAGGCGACAGAATTTCTTAACCGCACTCAAATCAGCAGGATGGCCGGTTGTGGCTGTCGATCTGGGTGGCCTCGTAAAGAGATTTGGGCGGCAGGCCGAGGTTAAATATCAGTCGATCGCAGATGGCTTACGACAAATGGGCTACAGCGGTATTGGGTTTGGGCCTGCAGACTTACGCCTACCAGCAGAAGAACTCGTTGCAGCTGTTGCACCCGTTGGGAACGAGCCTACTCCTTTCCTCAGTGCCAATGTGGGCCTTCTTGGACTTGATGCCAACATTACACCTCGCTTCCGTGTTGTCGAAATTGGTGGTCTCCGGATTGGCATTACTTCAGTGCTCGGCAACAGTAAATCCGGAGACATCCGCAACGCAGCAATTGAAGTCACCGCCGCGGAAGCAGCACTTCAAGAAGTCGTCAAATTAATGCAGCCTGGCCTATGCGACCACTATGTCCTGCTCTCGTGGGGCAATCCTGAAGAGGCACGGTCACTAGCTGAGTCCTTCCCTCAGTTTGATATCGTTGTCACCGCTGGAGGTGCCGACGAGCCACCGTCAAAACTTCCTGTTTTAGAAAGTGGTGCGAGACTGGTAGAGCTTGGGCACAAAGGCATGTTTGCTGTGACAATCGGTTTCTTTGACACGAAAGATGACTCAATAAAAAGCCAGAGAGTACCCCTGGATGCTCGATGGGGTGAGGCTGAAGATATGATCAATTTGCTTGCCACGTACCAGCGGCAACTTGAATCGCTCGGGCTTGAAGGTTTGGGCCTGTCTCCGGTGCGACATCAGACTGGTCGTCGATTTGCTGGAAGTGATGCGTGTGGGGACTGTCATGCCTATGCCTATGAAGTCTGGGAAGACTCATCTCATTCGTACGCACTCACAACCCTGGAAGACCAAGAGCCACGAAGAGATGGTGACCCGGAATGCCTTTCCTGTCATGTTGTCGGTTGGGCACCTCAGAGATACGAACCCTTTGAAGGTGGTTTTCTCAGCATGCAAAAAACACCGCATCTTGCCCACAATGGGTGTGAAAATTGCCATGGTCCTGCTGCGGCTCATGCAGCCGTTGAGAGAGGTGATGTTCGCGCGAGTGTGACTGAGCGTGACAGGCTTCGTGGAGAACTTGCTATGTCAATCGACACACCGGAAAGCAAGACAAAAGTAATTTCTAATTGCCTCGAATGTCATGATTTGGACAATAGCCCTGAATTCGATTTTGAAGATTACTGGCCATCGGTTGACCACACTGAAGAAGTGGCTGACAAAAACGAATAGCACTTTTGGCTGTTTTCTCTCTATCAACCTTACTCGAACTGACTGATTGCTTCATCTGGGATGCTAAAATTCGCCGAAACACTCTGGACGTCATCGTGATCATCAAGTCGCTCCATGAGATTTAGCACCTTCCGTGCCGTCGCGACATCATCAATTTCAACCGTCGTGGAGGGAACCCGGATAATCTCACTTGATTCAATTACGAAATCAGCTTGTTTGATTGTGGCCACCACATTACTCATAACTTGAGGATCACACGCTACTTCCCAATAGTTGTCAACAGTAGTCACGTCGTCAGCACCAGACTCTATTGCCACTTCATAGAAATGGTCTTCTTTACTGGAATCGCTGGAAACTCGAACCATACCTGTCCTCGTGAACAAGTATGCAACACACCCAGTCGCACCAAGCTTGCCATCGCAAAGCTCGAATAACTTACGAATTTCCGGCGCTGTTCGATTCCGATTATCTGTGAGGATTTCACACAGAACTGCAACGCCCCCGGCGGCATAGCCTTCATAGACCGACTCCTCGAGATTCCCACCTTTCAGCTCTCCACAGCCAGCCTTTATGGCACGTTGAATGTTATCTTTCGGCATGCTCACAGCCTTGGCTGCATCAATGGCGTAGCGGAGTCGAAGATTTGCGTCCGGGTCAGAACCACCGTGCTTTGCAGCTACAATAATGGCTTTCGCCAGCTTGCTCCAAAGCTTCCCTCGCTTTGCATCGATAAGCGATTTTTTTCGTGAAATATTCGCCCAATGAGAATGGCCTGCCACGTTGCCGTAACTCCTTTTGATTATCCCTCAATAGCACCTTCCAAGAGGCTACATCGAGACTGCTGAAAACGTACCTATAACCATCTCTCAACGTGGCTTCTTCTTCGCTAACTTCCGAGAGTGGCCCGGAGCCTGCTTTGCATTCGCTTTTGTTTTCTTAGCGGAAGCGCTCTTCTTACCCGTTGGCTTACTACCGGCTTTACGAGCCTTTTTTTCTTCTGACTTCGCTTTCAGAGCCTCGCGCTCTGCAGCTTCTCTTTGTGCGGCAAGCTCTGGCTTAATCGTTATAGAACGGGCTTTGTTGGGCTTCACAACAAAAGGCTTGGGACCGGATCGAGTGCCGATCGGCGTACCATCAGCGTCTCGTTTTGGCCCAGAACCCGGAGGAGGCTGAGGCGTTTTGCCCGCGGGCCGAGGTGCCGCCTGAGGGCCAGCCGGCCGATGCTGCTCAGACACATCACCATCACTCGTTGCGGACAAGGCGGCAACAAGTGGCTCAGGTAATTTCTCACCTCGCTTTGGCATTCTTTCTTTAACATCAGCGGCGATCTCGCCAAGAATCTTCTTGGATTTCACACCGTGTAACGAGGAGAGGAGGTCTGCACCAAATTGATGCAAAAGTGAGCTAAAATCTTTACCAATTTTCTTCGTGACCATTCGGTCAAGCCCCGGAGCATCTACTTGCTGGTACTCTTCAAAGGACACCATACCAGAGAGATACAACACGGTAATTGCTCCGTGATCGAGCGGAACACCATGACCTCCAAGTGCAGTCGACGTTACAAAAACTTTTGTAAAAGGTGTCAACGACCGAAGGTTATCGAGCGTCTTGACTCCATGAGATACGGAATGTTTTTTAGCGTGCTCTAAAGAAAAATTATATGTCGATTCGAACACACTCTGGAGAACTCGTCTGAGTGACAACGCAGCACGAGATGGGTCGGGCAAGCCAACAAGTAAATCTGCCAATTCAGCAACAGTAGTCACCCGGATCTCATTGAGATCAAAGGCTTTCTCCATTAGATTTGAGAATGCTTTTTCGGCATCACCATAATGCGAGTTTTCTAAGCAGCAAGCAAAAAGCACTTGCTCTAAAAGAGGGCGTGCCGTATTCGGCACTTGTGGTGAATAATGCTTTTTGAGAACACTGTGTATTTTCTCAATGAGTTTTTGCTTTTGAGCCGCAGTAAGTTTTGGCTTCTGTTTTTCGACTTCTGCTTTTTTGGCCGCAGAGGCAGAGACTGCTTTTTTGCCACCAGAGGCAGTTTTTTTGGCCGCGACGGCAGGCGACTTCTTGGATTTCGAAACGCCAGCCTTCTTCACCTTGGATGACTTTTTCTTACTCGATGTTTTCTTGCTACCGGCAGTACTTTTCTTAGCCTTTGACGTCTTCTTTTTTGAAGCTTTTTTTGCAACCTTGGCCTTCTTAACCTTAGCTACCGGCTTCTTTTGAGACTTTTTCTTCGTTGTTTTTTTCTTAGCAGTCATGGACTTCTTTCAGCATCATCCTGAGGGTCTTGTTTGGCTACCTCTGAAGATCCAGAGGCACCTGATTCTTCACCGAGTGTTTTGTCCTGATCTGAAACCGGCAATACATCGCCAAGAACTCGAGCAATCTCAAGAGAATGCTTCACGCCTTGATCCATTTCAAACCGTAATTTTGGGATATACCGGGTGTCAATTCGTTCTGCAATTTTTGCCTGCAGAAAACCAGCAGAGTTTGATAATCCTCGCAGCGCGAGTTCTTGCTTTGCTGGGCTTCCCATAATAGATACTGTGACTTTGGCTGAACGCATATCTGGGGCCATTTCGACACCGGTCACTGTTACATCCTGAACTCGCGGATCACGAACCTGCGTGAGGATGGCCATACTGACCACTTCCCGCACCGCTTCTGCCGCCTTGAGAAGTCTACGTGTACTCACGAAAGTGTTCGTGCAACTTCCTCGATCTTATAGCATTCGAGGATGTCGCCCTCCTTCACGTCATTGAAACCCGCAACTTTTATTCCACATTCGAGGCCATCCCGGACCTCTTTCGCATCATCTTTTTCACGTCGCAACGTATCAACCGGATAGTCACCGAGCACCCGGCTGTCTCGGATGATTCGCAATCGACCATTTCGAGAAATAATACCTCCGACTACCCGGCAGCCGGCAATGACTCCAATTCGGCTAATCGAAAAGGTCCGTTGAACAAGCGCCCGACCGAGTTCCACTTCGTGCTTCTCGGGAGCAAGCATGCCCTCGAGTGCCTGTCTCAGGTCATCTGTTACTTGATAGATGATGTCGTAGCGACGCACCTGAACACCACGATTCTCAGCAAGCGACCTGGCACGGTCATCAGGAACAACATTAAACCCTATTACGACTGCATCTGAAGCATCCGCAAGTTGAATGTCAGCTTCACTAATTCCTCCAACAGACGCCTGTAAAATCCGGATTCGTACCTCGGGATGCTCTAATTTTTCCAATTCCTTGAGAATGGCTTCGATTGAACCACGAACATCAGCTCTGATTATCAAGTTGAGCGTTGGTGTCTTCTGTGTGCCAAGACGCTCTGTCAAGTTTTCAAAGCTGACATGAACAGGGGCAGACAGAAGATTTGTTTGCCGTCGAATATCGGTTCTTTTCGTTGCCACTTCGCGGGCAAGCGCAATCGCGTCCACAACCTGAAAACGCTCACCTGCACCCGGAGCAATATCAAAACCAGCCACCATGACTGCCCGTGATGGACCTGCCTGCTTTACTTTTCGATGCTTCAAAGTGTCATGCATCGACTTGACCGTTCCATTCGCTTCACCACAAACGACCGCATCCCCGACTTGTAGCGTTCCTTTTTGCACAAGTAAGCAAGCCACGACTCCCTGTCCTTCATGAATGGAGGCGTCAAGACAGACGCCTCCGGCAGCTCGATCTGGGTTTGCCCGAACATCATGTAGTTCCGCAATTGTCAAAAGGGTATCGAGGAGCTCATCGACACCTTCTCCTGTTGCCGCACTTGTCTTCACAACTTCGGTGTCACCACCCCATTCCGTAGGCAGTAATTCGTTGGCCGCTAGTTGCTGAAAGACTCGATCAATATCTGCCCCCGGAAGGTCTATCTTGTTAATCGCAACGACAATCGGCACGTTTGCAGCACGAATATGACTGATTGCTTCTTCTGTTTGCGGCATGATTCCATCGTCAGCCGCAACGACGAGTACTGCACAGTCTGTTACGTTTGCTCCACGAGCCCGCATTTGAGTGAACGCTTCGTGACCAGGCGTATCGACGAATGAAATCGGTTTTTCATTGTGATCAATGGTGTACGCACGCATGTGCTGCGTAATACCACCGCTCTCTCTCGAAGCAACATCACTCCCAAGAATCTTATCGAGTAATGATGTTTTTCCGTGGTCTACATGCCCAAGAAACGTAACAACTGGTGCTCGAGATTGCTGCAGCGCAGGGTCTTCATCCACGGCATCGAACCCAGCAAGTAATTCTTTCTCCAAGTCTTCTGCCGTTTTGATATCGAGCTGAACTTCGAACTCAGCAGCGAGCAACTCGACCGTGTCTTTGTCAAGCGATGTACTCATGTTCGGGATCAAGTCGAGCTCGAAGCTGAGCAGTTTCCGGAGAACTTCACTAGCAGCAAGCCCGATTGCTTCAGAAAACGCGCGGACAGTGCACGGAACTTGAATCGAGGCATTCGTTTTTCTAGGTGCTGCAGTTGAAACAGACGGACCACGTCGTTGACGCGGCCGACGGCGTCTCATTGAGCGTTCATCATCGTCTCCTCTGCCACGACGATCATGGCGCTTCCGATGCAGTTGTCGCATTTCGCGACCACCGAGAAGATCCTCTCGCTGACTCCCACCTTTGCCTGATTTCCGCTGTCGACCGCCAGACTCCGAAGGCGGAAGCGGTGGAGCCAAACCACCACCAGCCAGTTCGTCTCGTAATAGTCCACCACCTCGCTGACCACCTCGTTGACCGCCTCGTTGACCACCTCGCTGGCCTCCACCATGATCTTGCTGCCGGTCCTCGTGCTTCCGCATATGTTCTGCAAGCGGCTTCGTGCCTCCTGCTTTCGCACTTCGAATTGCATCAAGGGGAAGCTTGACATCTGGCTTCTGGGCAGCGGGCTCATCAGGCGTCTTTGCGACTGGCTTGCGACCTGCTGCTGGCATAGGTGGCAATTTGAACGTGGGTCTGGGCGCTGGCTTATTGCCTGATCGTGGACCTCGATTCGCCCCAGGCCTCACCTGAATCGGAGGTGAGCCTTCATTGCCCTGGTCGTCCGCCCCGGAGCGTTCACTGGCAGGCTTTGCAGTCCTGCCCAGAGGAGCGGGCTTCGGAGCAGGAGCTTTTGAGCCAAGCTCTTTTGGCCGACCTTGACGGGCAGCTCCAGTTGGAGCGACATAATCTTCCCGCTTCATCACAGCAGGCGCTTTAGGAGTTGCCGCAGTTTCAGTGGGGGCCTTCGGCCGTTCAGACGCCTTTGATTTCCCGGCTACGAATTCTTTGATTCGAGCGACTTCCGCGTCGTCGAGGCTGGCAAGAGCTGACCCCTTATCCTGAATACCCGCGCGAGTACATAGCTCGACGAGCTCTTTGCTGTCGAGTTTTAATTCCTTCGCAAGACTGTATATGCGAACCGCCACGAGTTTTACTCCGACCTTTTTTTGTACTCTGCGGCCGACAAAGAAACCCTTGCCAGCACTGTAAAAATTCCTGAGTCATCATGAACTAGATTGCGGAGGTGCTGATGCCTCACTTGCGTCCTCTGATGCAACATCAGCATCCAAAGGCTCGTCTAGCGAGGTAGCCTCCTGCTCCTGTTCCTGTTCCTGAACAACTTCACCAGCTGGTGAAGTTGTTTCTTCATCACCTTCTTTGGCTTCTCCAGGAACTTGTTCCTGTTCCCGCTGCTTCCGCCGCTCATCCGCAGCTGCTTCTTCGGCAATAGTTGCTCGATTTTCCGCCTCATTCACAATCGCGTCGACTGCTTCTGCTGACAACTCTCCCATTTCCATCAGGTCATCTGGTTCGATCACAGACAGGTCGTCGTATGACAAGAACCCTTCACCAACAAGTCGTTCAGCAATCGATTCCTCAAGACCTTCAATCGAGGAGAACCCATCCACAGCACGTTCAATCTGCTGGTCGAGTTCCTCGCGAGTCATAATTTCGATATCCCAGCCACACAACTTGCTGGCGAGTCGAACATTCTGCCCCCGTCGTCCGATTGCCAGTGACAGCTGATCCTCTCCAACGAGAACAATACCACGGCCAAGCATCTGGCAGAGAATAACCTCATCCACTTCGGCTGGCTGAAGGGCATTCGGCACCAACACCTGAAGATCGTCATTCCAACGAACGATATCGATTCGCTCACCACCAAGTTCCTCGACAATATTCTTAATCCGATTTCCACGGACACCAACGCATGCTCCGACGCAGTCCACCCTGTTGTCAGAACTAATTACTGCAACCTTACTGCGATACCCTGGCTCTCGAGAAATGGCCCGGATTTCAATCACGCCGTCAATGATCTCAGGAATCTCCTGCTCAAAAAGACGTTGAACCAGCTGTGGACGAATACGCGAGAGGATAATTTTGACGCGACTACCTGATTTTCGAACTTCGAAGATCGTGGCTCGTATTCTCTCATTTACATGAAAGCTCTCACCAGGGATCTGCTCGCTTCGGGGTAATATTGCTTCGGTCACTCCAAGAGAAACCGTGGCAACTCCACCATCGAAACGCGTCACGAGTCCAGAAACCATCTGGCCAACTTGCTCTTCGTATTCGTCATGAATCGAGTCCCGCTCAGCTTCACGAATCTTTTGAATGATTACTTGCTTTGCGGTCTGGGCACCAATGCGGCCAGTGATCTCTTCAGGATCGATGTTTGTTCCATCGTGGGTTCCGGCAATCGCACCTGACTGACGGTTAATTCGAATGATTACCTCTGCCTCTTCGCCGTAATGTCGCAGCAAAGCAGTAACCAGCGCAGACTCAATCGCCTGGAAGACGATCTCCTTGTCGATATTTTTATCGCGATGAATTGCGTCGACAATTCGGAGAATTTCTTCTGGCTTCATGCGTGTCTCGGAACTCACTAACCCGATCCAATATGAATCGACTACCGCCAAATGTAACTTCCAAGTGCAGATCGGGGGCCGGCACTTGATAAGTTGTGCCGGAAAAGTCGACGCTCCACGTTACCGTGGCCATCAAAAAGCACCCGATAAAGGCGATCTCAACGTTTCCTCAAACCAGCACGCCACAAACCAATATGAAGGCACGACGAGGTACCTTCCTAGTCTCAGAAGGTAAAACAGGCACTGGAAACTGTCAAGAACCAGCCCCGGCGGCCCCTTCTGGGCACCGCCCGATGACAAGTGAACCGGCTTGCCCCTGCGGTGTTACTGCCAGGCTCAGGAAGCTGTCTCCGGCAGAATCGCCTCGAGTGGCCGCACGGATTGGGCAGTCCGCGTCTTGTGTTTCATAGTTTTTCTGCTGAAACAGGGCATTGTTTTGAAGGGCCAGCATGCTCGCAATGCATTCAACAAGACCACTTCCAGCTCCGAGATTTCCGAAATTGCCCTTGGCCGCAATAAACGGCAGTTTGGCCACAGTTTCGCCCAGAGCCTCTTTGAGCCCTGCATATTCTTCCTTGTCGCCCTCGGTTGTACTCAACCCTTGTGCGTGAACATGCCCAAGACCATCCGGACTCATTTCTGCTGACGCGAGTGCTCGAGAGGCGACTGATCGGACAACGGACTGCCGTTGGCCAACGGCCATTCCTGAACTGTGAGCCGCCGCTGCATGTCCAAGAACCTCACCATACAGTTTTGCATTTCTTTGCTTGGCATGTTCAAGTTCCTCCAAGATAAGAACCGCTGCACCCTCACCAAGTACCATGCCTTGCCGGTCACGATCGAATGGTCGGCTCCAATTCTCCGGCATGTCATCGCCTAGAGCCACCTGCTCATTCAAAATTGCATGCACCATTTTCATTGGATGAATGCGGGTGCCTGTCGATCCTACAAGCATCACATCGGCAGCCCCACGCTTAATGGTAATGGCTGCCTCACCAGCAGCGACATGACCACTTGCTTCTCGCAAAGTAAGAGAATTACTCGGCCCCCGAAGGTCGTTAAAAATAGCAATATGACTCGCTGGCATGTTAGGCAGATACTTCAACAACCAAAGTGGTGTCATCGAAGGAATACCTTCAGTACCCCACCGCTCAAAATCGAACTGCCCATCCTCTCCACGACAACGTTCAACTGCTGCCGTAAAATCTTCAGGCATTGTGAGCATGTAGTCGGAGCCGAACACACAGCCAAATCGCTCTGGAGAGATCGTCGGTGATGCCCCCGTCTCAAGGCCACTATCTGAAAGAGCTCGCTGGGCTGCTGCAACTGCCATCTGAGTCTCACGACACATCACCTTCAAGCCTTTTCGAATCGACTTTTTTCGAGCACCGTCGAGGTCGCCAAACTCAGTGATATGTCCGGTGAAAGAACGTGCTTCAGCGGCATAACGCAATGGCAAACCATCGACCGGAAAAGCAGAGAGAGACCCAACAGCTGAACGCCCCTCACTGAGACCTGACCAGAGATCCTCAACGGTAAGGCCAAAAGGTGAAATAGCTGCCACACCGGTTACTACAACCCGTCGCTCATTCAATACGTTCATAGAAGAAACCAAAGTACAATGTTTTCAAAAGGATTGTGTAGAACCTAACAACTTATCCGTTATTCAAAATGCCAATACTGACGAGAAAAAACTACTGAAAGAACGCGACTGAATCCATCCTATATCAGATTGAGGTGGAGCGGACTGTTGCGGTTTTACGTTACGAAGACGTGGCTCAATCACAACAATCGCGTCACTGCGTTTGATTTCAGTAAAAAGACCTGCCGAGGCCGCCTTATTCTGGCCTGGTACGGGCCAGGGGACTAAACCCAAGCCAACAACAAGTGTTCGAGAGACTGGCCAACGAAACCGCTCGCCAATCCGTACTGCCGAAATCTGGGGTACCTCGAGCTTCACATCAGGACGATTGCCGACAGGTACAGCAACCGAGACTGAGGCCATGCGTTCAATCTGATCGATACGGCAGCGAAGAACGGCGTCAACAAGTTCACCATCCAGAGAGACAAGCGGCTGGACGTCGACACTCAGGCCTTCACGACAGGTTGCCGACAAAGGCTGCCATCCATTGGGTAACGCAGGATCGATCGTAATATCCTGAATGTACGTTCTTTCACGAACCCCAGATAGCGTCGCAGGCACACCATTCGCCGCGAAAACTGGCCCGACAGGTAACTCTTCAACGTCGCTTCGTGACAAGAGCCGATTGAGTAATTCTGCTGAATTCTCCCGCGGTACAACCCAAGCCTGAACACCTGCGGTAGCGGTAGGCATCGCCGTCATGGTCTCTGATGCCTGCTGTCGCCACCGAACTGACCCAATTCCAATGACACGAACCTGAAAACGATGAGGCAATGCATTGCCTGCCGTAAATCGCTTGACAATGGCGGCAACTTTTTCCTGCATGTCCGGCGTGTGGTAACACGAAAGCTTCATCTTATCCGCCGATAAAGACGCCGCATGCTTTCCATGCCACTGCTCGTACCCCGTCTGCTGAAGGATCCAGTGCACGATGTGCTCTTCACTTCCGACTCCTGCCACCTGGAGAAAAGGCTCAACGTTGTATGTTTTCCACACCTGCCCGGCAGTCGACGAAAGCTGGCAGTACGCACGCTGAGAAATCCAATTGGGCAGCAGAAACCAACCGATGCAAAACACAACCATCAGGCGATGCGTTATTCTGGATCCATCAGGTACTGAAAAGCATCGCATAAAAAAACTAGCTGGCTTCTGATTACGGTCTTCCGCTTCAAGCAAAACTGGACATCTGGTTTTCTCGCAAGAAAGATTCACCCAACCGACTCACTGAGCAAGAACGCACAGCAGCATCAGGAAAGCCTGCCAAGCACCAGACTGGCATTGTGCCCGCCGAATCCAAAACTATTGCTCATAGTCACCTGAACCTTCATTTCTCGTGGCTGATTTGGCACGTAATCAAGATCACACTCAGGATCTGGTGTTTCAAGATTTATCGTCGGCGGAATCACGTTGTGCTGGAGCGCCATTGCACAGGCAACCAATTCAATGCCGCCACTCGCTCCAAGCGTGTGGCCGAGGTGGCTCTTGATGCTTGAAACAACAAGGCTTTTCGAGTGCTCGCTAAAAACCTTTTTAATCGCTAATGTCTCCGCCTTATCGCCAAGCGGCGTGCTTGTCCCATGAGCATTGATGTAATCAATAGATTCCGGGGAAATACCTGCGTCCTGAAGCGCCATCGACATAGCCCTAGCTGCTCCACGTCCCTCCTCATCAGGCTGGGTGATGTGCCCTGCGTCACCGCTTGCTCCATATCCCATCAGTTCACCGTATATCGTTGCCCCACGTTTCCGAGCGTGCTCGAGTTCTTCAAGCACAACGACGCCAGCCCCTTCTGCCAACACAAAACCATCTCGGTCACTATCAAAAGGCCTGCTTGCCTGCTGCGGCGCGTCACTTCGAAACGACAGGGCTCGCATATTCTGAAACCCGGCTAGACCCATAGGGGTAAGAGCAGCCTCACTCCCTCCAGCCACCATGACGTCAGCATCACCGCACCGAATCGCTCGAAATGCCTCCCCGAGAGAATTCGCAGCACTGGCACACGCCGTAGCAACTGAAAAATTTGGACCTTTAATGCCATGAGCGGAAGAGACATGACCACTCGCAGCATTCACAATTAACTTCGGTATGGTGAATGGAGAGACCTTATCAATGCCCTTTTTCAGCAGTCGTTCGTGCTGCGCCTCAAACTCGGCCAGCCCACCGATACCTGAACCGACAATCACACCACACCGGTACGGGTCTTCCTTCCCAAAATCAATACCTGAGTCTTGCACCGCATCAGCCGAAGCAGCGAGCGCGAATTGTGTAAACCGATCAAGCCGTCGAAGCTCTTTTACGTTTGCAACACCTTCGGCCAGACCATCCCACTGAACTTGCCCAGCAAATTGGACTCGGTAACCCGACACATCAAAAAGAGAAATAGGGCCTACACCGCTGTCACCAGCGAGCAGTCGACTCCATAAGGTTTCAACCGGCCGAGCAAGAGAAGTAACTACTCCGAGGCCAGTAAGCACAATCCGTCGCTTCATGTCGTCCTTGATCAACCCCAAGCCAAACCTATGACGTTTCCAAAAACCGTATCAGCCTTGATTGTTTTCAATGAATTCAACCGCCTGGCCGACAGTCTGAATTTTTTCAGCTGCATCGTCAGGAATATTGATTTCAAACTCTTCCTCGAGTTCCATGACGAGCTCAACAGTATCGAGAGAGTCGGCACCGAGGTCATTGATAAATGATGTCTCGGGAGTGATCTGTTCCTTGCTTACGCCTAACTGAGAAGCAACGATATCGATCACTCGATCCTGGACTGATGCCACGTTTGATCCTCCAAATATTTTGAATCGCGATCGGAATCGCGTGAAAGGTATGAAATGTATTGTGTAAGTCTGTCAGCAGTTACACCACAAACTGGTTTGAATAGCTCGAAACAACCTATTCTCTGAACGCAAGATATACCGGCTGAAGCCACACCCTGTCCAGTTCGTACTCAAAAAAACGGCAATGAGGCCTTCTCAACCGATCAAACCGCCATCCACAACAAGAGTCTGAGCCGTAATATACCCAGCAGACGGAGAAGCGAGGAACGCAACAGCTTCGGCGATTTCTGTCGCCAAACCCAACCGTTTAGCCGGTACTCGTTTCTTCACCACGTCGAGAAGGGCAGGCCCCAGGGCATCCGTCATGTCGCTGGCAATGAAGCCCGGAGCAACCGCATTCACCGTGACTTTCCGACCGGCTAACTCTTTAGCCACCGTCTGAGTAAGTCCAATGAGGCCTGCCTTCGAGGCCGAGTAGTTGGCCTGGCCGGGGTTTCCTATCATTCCCGAGACGCTCGAGATGTTCACAATCCGTCCATAGCGTTGCTGCATCATCGGCCGACTCGCCGCGCGCATGAACAAGAATGGTGCTCGGAGATTTGTCGACAAGACTTCATCCCACTCATCGTTGCTCATCCGAGGCAGGAGTGTGTCTCGGGTGACGCCCGCGTTGTTGACAAGAATATCGAGCCTTCCATGCTTTTCGACAATCGCCTCGACCACCTTTTCAATGGCTTCTGGTTGCGAGACGTCACAGGGCATTGCGTCAGCCTTGCCTCCTGCAGAGGTGATCGCTTCAACAACTGAAGCAAGCTTTTCCTGATTACGTGCCAAGACGCATACAGTCGCTCCGTTCGCTGCCAGAGTCTCTGCAATAGCCCGACCTATGCCTTGACTTGCGCCGGTCACAAGAGCCACTTGGTCTGACAGGTCGACCTGCAATGGCTTTACCTGTTTCGTTTCGGCCATACGACTTACCCCATTCCACTGTTTAGAGTCTGTTTTTCCTTCTCGCAACGTTCCTACGATGGCCGCCTGCGAGACAGAATTCCTGAACACACTTAACTATCAATCACGCCTTTGCACGGCATTTTCCTGTTGATTCTCTTGAGAAGACCTCTTAAGACGCGACCAGGTCCAACCTCCCACAAGCCCCCCACTCCCGTCGATAGCAAAAACTCCATTGAGGCATGCCATTCAACGACACCGCAGACTTGGCGAGCAAGCAGATCACGAATTTCTGCTGGATCAGTATGTGGTTTTGCATCAACGTTACTAATCACAGGAATTCTTGGGACACGTAGGTCCGTTTCTTCGAGAACTGCGGCGAGTGTATCCCTCGCTGGCTCCATAAGCCGGGTATGAAATGCACCAGCAACCTCCAGCGGGATACATTTCATGGCACCTGCCTTCGTCGCCTCTTCAGCTACTCTTTCACAGGCAGCACGGCCTCCTGAAACAACAATATTCCCAGGACAAAGTACGTTTGCAATGGAGAGAACATCATTGCCACGTGATGCGTCACACACCTCTTCAACTCGGTCTCGCTCGAGCCCCAGAATGGCGACCATGCCTCCAGGCTCGGCGTCAGCACAAGCCTGCATCGCGCGACCACGTACATTGACAATTCGGACAGCCGACTGCACATCTAACGCACCGGCGTGAACAAGGGCAGAATATTCCCCAAGGGAAAGACCTGCCGTACAGGACTCATCACTGCCAGGTGCAAAGGGTGAACCGTCCTGGAGACGGAGAACTTCCAGCATTGCGAGACTCGTAACGAGGAGTGCAGGCTGACTGACTGCAGTGGTGTTGAGTTCCTCAGCCGGTCCATTTGTACAAACTTCAAGCAGGTCATACCCAAGAACTTCTGACGCCTGCTGGAACAGAGTCAGGGCAGGGGGGCAATCAAAGCACCAAGGCCCAGCCATGCCGACGTGTTGTGCGCCTTGGCCCGGAAAGAGCAGCGCGAACGATTCGTCCGCCAAGAGACTAATCCTCGGTTTTTACTACTTGTTTGCCCATGTAGTACCCACAATGACTACAAACGCGATGGGTTGGCACAGCCTTCCCACAAGTCGGGCAAAACGACAACTGCCTAGGTGTAAGGAAATCATGCGCCCGACGGGTGCCAGTTCTGCGATTGGAATGCCTACGTTTTGGGACGGCCATAATTAATTCTTACCTATAAAATGAGCCATACTTGGCTTTTTGGAATCATTGAATCTACGTCCCAGCGTGATGTCCGTCAAGAACCGTCCGCTTCGACCAAGGGCAAAGGATATTTTCAGAACAATTTCTGCTGGGGCCCAGACCTTGGGGCATCACCGAGGTGAGCTTCTCCCCGCTCTGTAAGACGGCGACCTCGCGGGGTTCGAATAATGAGTTCGTACCGTAAAAGGAAAGGCTCAACGTCATCTTCAAGCGTGTCGACAGCGGTACTCATCGTATGTGCGATAGCCTCAATCCCGGCCGGACCGCCCCCAAACACACGCTGAAGCGTCTCGAGGTATCGCCGGTCAAAGCCATCAAGGCCGAGTTCGTCGATTCCCTGCATCTCAAGTGCTGTCCTCGCTATATCGAGATCAACAACCCGATTGGCACGACTCGTTGAGTAATCCCGCACCCAGCGAAGTCGGTTATTCGCCAGACGAGGCGTACCCCGACTTCTCCCTGCAATTTCTGTCGCTGTCTCATCGTCCATTGGCATTTCAAGTTTTCCTGCAGATCGAAAAACGATTTTTGCGAGTTCGGCAACGCTGTAGTAATCCAGATGCTCGCGAACAACAAAACGATCTCGCAGAGGTGCTGAAATGAGCCCGGCGCGCGTTGTCGCACCTACGAGCGTAAATGGCTGGAGCGGCATATTGATCGTTCGTGCACTCATTCCGTCACCAAGAGTGATATCAATACGAAAATCTTCCATCGCTGGATAAAGAAATTCTTCGACTGCAATAGGAAGGCGATGAATTTCATCGATAAATAAGACCGAACTTTCCCCAGCGTTCGTCAGATAAGGCAGCAGGTCTTTCGGGGCAGCGAGCGCCGCACCACTAGCAATTTGCAACGAGGTTCCTAGCTCTCGAGGTATGCATGTTGCAAAGGTCGTCTTGCCTAAACCCGGTGGGCCATCGAGTAGAATATGGCCGAGAGGCTCTGATCGCTTACGAGCCGCATCAATTGCAATAGCAAGCCGCTCATGAACATCTCGCTGCCCAATCATTTCTTCGAGGCGTTGTGGACGTAGGACACGGTCCTCTGGCTGCGAATCATCCATCGACTCTATTGATGGTTCTCGAAATTCACTCACTAAAGCCTCCTCAGACTGAATCACCTTCCCACCGCGGGTCAGGGCGTTCCTCCATACTTACTTCTTTGCGTGCGTCTGCTTGTAGATCAACTCAAGAGCAGCCTGGACATCCTTTATTTTACGACCATTATCCCGAAGTCCATCAACCAACCTGCGGGCATCTCCCTCCGAATGACCAAGACTTCGAAGAACATCAGCCGTCTCAGAGAGCACATCACTTCCTGCTGGTACACCAGGAGGAGAGTCTTTCGCCACAAGTAGTGCGAACTTTGGCATTTTCCGACGAAGCTTTGCAATGATTCGTTCGGCTGTTGCCGCACCAACCCCCGGTAATTTCGACAACACAGCGGCGTTTTGTTCTTCGATTGCCGTTGCCACTTCACCAACAGGACGCACCATGGCTCGCAATGCTTTGCGGACACCGACCCCGTCGACTTCACAGAACAGCTCAAAGAATTCGCGTTCGACCTCCGAAAGAAAACCGACTATTCGTGGTACAAGATTGCCACGTGTTGGGTTACCTTCCAGGTACTCAAGCGTATAGAGAGATATCTGACTCCCAAGTTTCGCCTGCAGTTGGCTTCTCACCATATCGGGAACCAGCACCTCATGCACAATACTGCCAACTGCCAATTCGATAGCTGTTGGCTCCACACGCTCAAGGCTTCCCGAAATTTTACGAATCATTTTTCTCTATCCAAAGCAACAACACGTTTCAAGAACACCCATTCAAGCATTTCAAGACAACACCTTTACGTATTGTCTTGAAACTGCGACTGCACTCCAGGCAAGGCACGAAGTCGCAGGTAAAAGTCCGCAAGTGCAATTGCCAGTGCGTCAGCAGCATCGGCTGGTTCCGGCCGAGCTTTCAATCGCAACTCACGCTGCACTGCCAACTGCATCTGCTCCTTTCCGGCATGCCCGCTTCCTGTCAGCATGCTTTTTACTCGATTCGGCAGATAATGGTGCAGTTCAATTCTTTTTTGCGCAGCAGCCAGGCAGATCACACCACGAGCATGCCCCATCAAAATCGCAGTTTTTGGGAAACGGACATGGACAAAGAGCTGCTCAATCGCCATCGACTGTGGCCCAAAGGTCTCGAGTATTTCACAGACACCGGAGTGGATCACATGCAGGCGTTCTTCAATATCATCCTTACTCTTGGGCCGAATCGTACCAGCTTCGACAAGACGCACCTGTTGATCCGGAAGAACTTCAATAACGCCATACCCGGTTATGTTCAACCCGGGGTCAAACCCAACGATCCGAATCGGACGAGCGTTCTCTCCTGCCGGTGACGCAGAATCACCTTCAGCGAGATCTTTCACGGTAGCGCTCTGGCTCTTCTTCATTCCAGAAGACTAGCAGACTGCCGGAATGGAACGCCAGTCTCGTCGCGCCTTGTTTTGCCAATATAAAACGAACACTCCCTGGCCTTTTTGTATGATTTCTTCAGGATTAGGTAGAATTTTGATGGCATCTTCCATCTCAAAGAATGTGTTGCCTCGATTCCACACGTCAAGAAACTGAAGAAGGATCCAGAAACAAATGAGTGACGCCACCGTCAAAGGAACTATTCACCTCATCGAAGAAACCAAAACATACGGACAGAAAGGTTTCCGAAAGCGACTTGTCGTTCTTGAACAAGTGAAAGGTGGCGGGTTCACAAACTACGTTCCCGTCGAGTTTTTGAAAGATGCCTGCGATTCTGTTGATGATTTGCATCTTGGTGATGAAATTGAAGTCTCGTATCGGCTCAGTGGTCGACGCTGGCAACGGGACGAATCGAGCGAACCAAAGTATTTTCTTTCTGCTGAGGCGATGTCATTTCGCGTTCTCAACGGAGGCGGCTCTGCTCAATCTAACGCAGGGCCTGACATCGACTCTGCCTTAGCAGAAGCGGCCGATGATGATGTGCCGTTCTAAGCCGCCAGCAACCAACGCCACAACCGAGGAAGATGGCACGACCTACACGGTTTCCTTATGACCAACCAGCGTGTTGGTTGAAGGCATTCTCGGATGAATCAGTCGACGCCACAGAGGTGGTATCAACGCAACCCAAAAGCAGCCGTAGTAGCCGGACGGTAGTTCAGGTGCATTCTCATACGGCTGCAGTTTCCAGAAAGGTTTTCCAGCCTCAAGGTGATGAGCTGGGTGACGAGTCAACTCCAGCAACGTCCATCGAGACCAACGGTTTTCAGATTGCCACGAATGCGCAGCAGTCTGACGACTCCCAACATCTCGTTGTAAACCGTAGTGACGCAGATAGTTAATGTATTCAAGCAGGAACACAGCGGAAGCCGCCTGAATCAGAAACGCGAGAGCTGGAATTGGGCCAAGGAACACGGCAATGCTGACCACAAGTAGCACCTCACATGCAGCGCCGCGGGCAACCGGGTTGGTGATTGGAGAGTGACCGCGCACAGCATGAAGTCGCCATGCGTCAAGAAACTGCCCCGGTACCGTCCGTGCAATAAACCACCAGACTGATTCTCCGTAACGCGCTGTCGCTGGATCGGCCGTAGTGGCCACATGTTTGTGGTGCGTACGATTGTGTTCCGTTGTGAAGTGAAGATAGAGCACTGAAACAAGATTCAACTGTGAAATCCACCACGAGAATGATTTCTTTCGTCGATGTCCGAGTTCGTGAGCGACGATCAGCCCAGACGCTCCTGAATTGATGCCTGTACTTACTGCAGCAACAACGACAGTCCATACCGGTGACTCACTCGTCGCAAGAACAAGAAGAGTTCCTACTGCAAGCAATTGGAGCAGGGCATGGGCAAACAGCATGATTTCAAATGGCTGCCCAGAATCTCGTAGCGGCCGCTTTCGGTAATCAGACTTTCCCAACACGACATCAAGCACTGGCCCGATGCCAAGCATGTACACCACTCCAGCTGCAGTGAACCATCCACCCAGAAGATTTCCAGCAATCACCACAAAAGGGTTGATCAGCCCGAGAAGGTGCCATCCCCACGCCTCGGGCCGTGATGCTGTTTCCTGCGAAGTCGTCGCGTGCGAAGTCATAACTTTCCGGCGTCTTGAAAAAACATCTTGTAGAAGTCTGCTCTCGCTCACGAAAATCTTAGTCTTTCGGGCGAGAAAAACAGGTCTTCATTCTTGACGTGTTTCCGTCCGCTGGCAATTACTACCCTTTTCTACGTAATATCAATGAAGTGGATACCATTTGCTAAGAGATGACACGAGCATGAAGGCAGTGCTTCATCCTCCAGCCGTGGTCTCTAATTCCATATATACGCCGTTTTTTTGTACGTAGTGCGATGCCCGACATGCGACTAGCCGTTTATCTCTTTTTGATGCTCTGCTTCCTCTGCGTTGCAAGCACCTCGGCGCACGCGAGCGATCAACCGTTCTCGGCAGACGATCTTGCGTTTTTTGAGAAGAAGGTGCGGCCATTACTAGCCGAACATTGTTATCAATGTCATAGCGTTGACGCGAAACGTATTGAAGCAAACCTCTTGCTTGACAGCCGAGCGTCTCACGTACGGGGCGGTGATTCAGGAGCAGCAATTGTTCCCGGTGACGCAAGCAGCAGCCTGCTCATCGAAGCAGTCCATTACGATTCATATGAAATGCCACCCAAAGGAAAACTGAATGACGAAGTCATTGAGACACTCACCCGCTGGGTGGATATGGGCGCACCCTGGCCAAACGAACCAACTCCTACCAAGGAGTCTGTGCAGGAATTCGATCTGGAAAACAGAAAAGCTAATTTCTGGGTATGGCAGCCAATGCAAACTCCTGAACTGCCACCCATTCACAATGCAGCATGGGTAAATAATGACATCGACTCTTTTATACTTTCACAACTTGAACAGGCTCACATCAAGCCATCTCGAGATGCGGAACGAACAGCACTCCTTCGACGCCTGTATTTCGATTTGATTGGTCTTCCTCCACCGGTAGATGCAGTCAAAGCATTTATCCAAAACAAGAACCCGCAGGCAATCGAACACGTTGTCAATCAACTCCTTGAATCTCCGCACTTCGGTGAGCGATGGGGACGGCACTGGCTTGACATTGTCCGCTACGCAGAATCTCGAGGGCATGAATTCGACAATGACACGCCCAATGCATTTCAATACCGCGACTACGTCATTCGAGCCCTCAATGCTGACGTGCCATACGACCAATTCGTTCGCGAACACATTGCTGGTGATCTCCTGCAGAATCCTAGGCTCCACCCAAAGAAACACTTCAACGAATCTGTCCTTGGAACAGGATTCTGGTTTCTAGGCGAGTGGGTTCATTCACCGGTCGATATTCGAAAAGATGAGGCAGATCGTTTTGACAACATGATCGATGTGTTCTCAAAAACGTTCCTTGGTGTCACCGTCGCCTGCGCCCGTTGCCATGACCACAAATACGATGCCATATCGACGGCTGATTACTATTCACTCAGTGGCTTTCTACAAAGCAGTGATTATCGACAGGTTCGCTTTGAATCCATGGAGCAAAACCGGAAAACTGCGATCGAACTGGCAAGCGTCAATACCAAGCACCAACGCCAAATTCGTGAACTGCTTAAGAGCCACGGCATTCGGGCCCCGAACAGTGCAACAAAACTGACTGACGATCCCATACCGGAAGATTCCATACTCTTTGATTACTCCAATCTTTCCAACGATGACTTTCTTCAGGATGGTTTTATCTTTGGCTTATCTCCGAGAAGAGCAGGGGAGCCATACCTCGACAGCAGCACTGGCCAACTGAAAATCAGTACGTCTGACGCAGCAGTGAATGATCCAGTATGGAATGGCCTCGAATCGATAACAGAGGGGGCGATACAAAACCAAAGTAAACTGGCAAAATTACCTAAGAGTGGCAGAACGCTTCGCTCACCAACCTTTGAATTAAAAGATGGTGAGGTTCATTGCCTCGTTGATGGTACGGGGCATATTGTTGCCTGCGTCGACTCACATCGTCTCGTTCACGGGCCACTCCATCAAAAGACGATTGTCCGTTTTAAGGAGGGTCAGCGCTGGGTGCGGCTGGACCTCGACCGATACGTCGGTCATCGCGTCCACTTGGAATTCATACCAGAGGCAGATAAGCAGATTGCTGTTCGCCTTGCTGTCCAAGGTTTCTCCAAGGATGAATTAGCCACATTCGAAGAACGAATAACTGAGGGTGACCAAAAATACGAAGAGTATGCAAAGAAAGCTGAAGCCATACTGAATAACGACGCCCAGACTGAAACTGACCTTTCCGCCCGCGACATCGCTTCTTCATGGAAAAGCGAACGAGAACAACTCGCTTCTCAGATTGTCCGTACATCACGTCTCGCCCTATCGATGATGGACGGAACCGGAGAAGACGATCGTATTCTGATTCGTGGTAACTCAGCAAAACCCGGACAGATTGAGCCCCGGCACTTCCTCACTGCAATCTCGGGTGACAAACCACTTGCGATCAAAAAAGGGAGTGGCCGACTTCAACTGGCAGAGTTGGTAAACGATCCAACCAATCCACTGACTTCGCGGGTCATCGTGAATCGCATCTGGCACCATCTCATGGGGCGTGGCATTGTGCCAACCACTGACGACTTTGGCTTTCTCGGGCAACGACCAACGCACCCTCGTCTCCTGGACCATCTAGCAACCAGATTTCTGCAAGAAGGGCGTAGTATCAAAAGCATGATCAAGTACATCGTCCTGTCACGGACATACCAGATGTCGAGTCATGCCAGCCAGAAGGCACAAGAACTGGACCCGAGTAACTTGCTGTGGCACCACTGCCC
>CAXEMW010000018.1:0-22737 GCA_963997395.1 uncultured Planctomycetaceae bacterium | reverse complement strand
AAGGAAAACAAAAGAAAACAAAAAAGAAGGTAAGAAAGAAAACAAAAAAGAAAATCATAAAAAAACGACGAGTTAGAAAATGACAGTATTTATTCAGAGAGCCTATGAGAAAAGCAGAAAAACATGGATTTCAATCCGGAAACTTTTCTCTGAAAGACTCTTCTAAACACCTGCTTTCTCAATTCACCCTTCGATTTCTTCTTCTACTTTTTCCTCCAATTCATCGACACGCTCATTCAATTCATCTGTTTCTCCTAACCCTTCTTCAATTTCTTCGATTCGCTCGTTGAGTTCTTCCATCCGATCGTTAAGTTCTTCGACCCGCTCGTTGAGTTCCATAAACCGTTCTCGAGCCTGCCCCATCATTCCTCGTGCTTGATGCATACGCTCTTCAAGTTGCTCGCGCATTTCTTCATGTGTTCGATGAACGTGCTCTGCCATTTCTTCAGACTGTTGCATTCGGTCATTGATGGCCTCTCGAACCTGACGTTCAAAATCGTGACGTCGACCTTCGTCTTTCATTCTCCGTTCACTTTCAAAGTGGTCTGGCCTATGTGGTGGCTGATGACCATTTGGATTGTGCCCAGCACCAACACGACGCTCAATACGATCGAGGCGTGCAATCACTTCATCAAAACGCCTCATCAAATGATCCATCATTGGACCACCTTCTACTGGAACTAGCCCACCTTCGTGACTGGGTGGTTTGTGATTGTGCATTTGCTCCAGTTCTCGATCAGCGAATCCTGGCCCACGACCTTCCGGTGGCCTATTTCCCTGTCGCTGTAACCGAGGTGACTCTTCAGCGCTCACCCCCCACTGCGGAGCAAGGAAGACAATAGCGAGACCAGCCAGTATGGTGACTGTGACGAATGCTGTTTGTTTCATTGGAAATTCCTTTATGCAAGAATGGAGAAGAATCTTTTGGTTATTGAACAGGGTGCTGATGTGGTCAAGTAACGGAACAAAAGCAGTCAGCGAAAACTCATTGAGTTACCCCCCATCTTATGAACGAATCTACCTTGAAAAAGTTGCCCGATCCAGCACTTCTCGATTTTGGAGTTGATCGCTCGGGAACTGGCTATCGTCTTGAAAAAATGGGGGATATTGTGCTGATTCGGCCCCTCCCCTCGACAACGGCAAGACAGCAGAACCCAGAACTCTGGAAAGAGGCTCATGCCATTTTTCGAGAATCGCGGCGAGGTACTGGTGATTGGAAGTTCACAGCTCCCCTGCCTGATCCGTGGCACATTGAGTTTCCACTTCACGACGGTCCGCTAAAGCTTCATGTGCGACCATCTCCATCAGGACAAGTTGGGGTTTTTCTAGAGCAGGTACCTCAGTGGCAGTGGCTTTCTGAAATTACTCCAAAAGGGAGTCGAGTGCTGTCACTGTTTGCACACTCAGGTGCAGCTACACTCGCCTTAGCCCAGGCTGGCGCTGAGGTGGTGCACGTGGACAGCTCGCGGCAATCACTCCAATTAGCGAGAAGAAACGCAACGGCCTCTCATCTTGACGACGCATCCATTCGATGGATCTGCGAGGATGCGCAGCGATTTGTCAGCCGAGAAAGAACTCGTGGCAATACCTATGACGGCTTTGTTCTTGATCCACCCTCATGGGGTCATGGTCCAAAAGGACAAGCCTTTTCTATCGACAGGCATCTTGTATCACTCCTGACAGACTGTACACAGTTGCTTTCTCCAGCGGCACAGGGGCCAATTCTCCTCACTGCACACTCCCCTGGATGGCACCATCAGCGACTGGCAACAGCACTCACATCTGTACTTCAAGCGGCATCATCGAGAATGCTACCAATCTCCAGTGGTCCACTTTCATGCATGGATCTTCACAGACGACAGCTCCCTCTCGGCGGGTTTGCTCGCTCGAGTGGCATTGAGGACACATCGCAATAAGATGGGTTCACGAAGGAGATCACAGAATTGTCGGTGCTTCAATCAATAACAACGACTGAAACGATCACGAGCCCATCAAATGCTCGTGTTCGATCCACCATGAAGCTGCGCGATGCATCCTTTCGACGGGAGACAGGCCTCACCCTCATTGATGGACAACGTGAGATACAGCGGTGCCTGACTGCTAAAAAACAGATTGTTGAGATATTCTTCGATGCTGACTTATTCCCGACGCTGTCGGATACTGATCAGAAGAATTTCGAATTGCTACTCCGTGAGGCTTCTTCCCAGGCAGCCTCGCTGACACCATTGAGCACCCGAGCGTTTTCAAAAATTGCTTTCGGAAACCGCAACGAAGGGCTCGTTGCCGTTGCGCGTTTTCAAACTGATTCAGTAGCAGACTTTAAGCCTCGTCCAGATGCACCAATTTTTATTCTCGAGGGAATTGAAAAGCCGGGTAACCTTGGTGCAATTTTTCGCACAGCCGATGCAGCTGGCTTTGGTGGCATTATTATTTGCGGAAAAGGAACTGATGCTTCGAATCCAGCCGTGATTCGAGCAAGCTTAGGCACTGTGTTTAGCATGCCGATTGCATGCGACACAACGGACATAGTCATGCAATGGTGCATTTCTCGCAAGCAAAATATTGTTGCCGCCACGCCCGATGGTACCACTTGCTGGCATGCAGTTGAATTTACAAACCAACCGGCCATCCTGCTTGGCAGTGAAGCGCATGGGCTGTCTTCTCTCTGGCTGGAGGCTGATACTAAGAAAAACATAGCTTTAGAAACTGTTGCTCTGCCAATGCTTGGCCTTGCGGATAGCCTCAATGTTTCGGCAACAGCTGCCGTACTGGCATATGAATCATTACGGCAGCGAGAAGCATCACCAGAGAACTCCAACGCGAAAGTACACAAAAAACATGCCTCACCATAATCCAATAGACATCACCTCGCTTGCTACAGAGCTGACCGCAACTCTGGAAGCAGATGGCATCGATGCAATGTTTCAAAAACTTGAGGATGCACTTCGTCATTCTTGTCGTTGGCATAGCCTGTTTGATGCTCATTTGCTACGAGCCCGTGCAGCTCTTGGACTCCCTCTTGTTGGACCTGTTGCAGATACTGATAAGGTGACCAAGAAAACACTTGATGACAAAACAATTGCTGCGTGTCGAGAAGTGGGCTGGAAGCTCTTTGATGAAGGGCAGATTGCTTCTGGGTGGATGTATCTGCGAGCAGCTGTTGAACCACATGAGGTCGCAGACAAGCTCAGTCAAATCGCGTCTCAGATTCTTGAACAAGAAGACTCTGTGGCCGATGAAGAAGAGTATCAACCGCTTCAGGAAATCATTCAATTAGCGCTCTGGGAAAACCTCGACCCTGCCCTTGGCATCCGTGTGATGCTGGCTGCTCAGGGAACATGCAATGCAGTCACAGCATACGAACAGTCAGTTGCTGGACTTCCGCCAACGCAACAGGAACCTGTTGCGAAAATCATGATCCACCATCTCCATGAAGAGGTGTTTGAAAATCTGGCTAGAGACCTCATCGAGCGAGAGGTTGTTGATACGAACCAAATAAATGAAATAAAGGATCGTAAAGGTGCTCTCGTCGATCTTCTGGCAACCGCAGGGGGTCTTCTGAACGAGGAGAGCATTCATGTAGACGCCTCACACCTCCAAGCAGTGCTTCGTTTTGCAAGAATCTGCACCGACTCTGATGATATTCAACATGCCCATGCCCTGGCATGCTATGCATGTCGACTTCCGAGGGAGTTCCAGTATCCGGGTGACACGCCATTTTCTAACTTTGGAACATCGTCTCGCCTCTTTTACTCAGCACAGCTCGGTAAAGAAGCTGATCAAGCCATTGCATTTTTCAGGCAAGAAGCAGAGCAGGCAAATGAGTACGAGGCCCCAGCAGCCTGGGATGTACTGGCAGTATTAGCAGCTCGCATCAATCGACCGGACGAGGCACTCAGTGCCATTCTGTCGCGACCCGCTGAAACCGGCACATCCCAAAATTCACCACTTGCTGCAACACTACCACCGCTTGTGGAACTAGCACATGGTGCTGTTGGTGGTGAAAAGCTACGGGCCGCATGCATTGAGAGAGATGATCTTATCACCTACGCTGCATCACTTGCTCGTGATAGTAGCTCGTAGCACATTCTGTTTCGATGCGATTGCAGAGTGCCGTCAGTCAAGCCAATATCGTGGCTTCAAGCAATGCAACCACCCTCGCGGACCACAGGTATCACAGCCGCACTCAGTTGTATAGCCACACTGCTTTGGTGACCAAAACCCTTGTCCCGGAGGCATCTGCCACGGTGCGAGGAGATCGAGAGAGGGTGACTGAAAACATCCACCTGCCCATTCATTTCGACAGTTGCAAGGATCTGGATGAAAAGGTTCATCACAAAACGCACCCCAATAGCGTGGACCGCATCCGGTATCACCGCAGGGCGACGTCTTTCCGCCGTACGGTCCTTTGCATTTCCGGCACTCACCAGCTGATGCAGAACAAACAAATTGTCCTACTGAACAGATAAGAACAGCAACTAATACGATCCGTTGTAGAGCAAATAATTTCATACGACTTGGTATCGACCAACAGTGTATGACGCTGTTTGGGAAAAGAATCCTGCTGGTAACGACTCTATGGCTTCACCAGAGTCGCAGGGTTTCCCATGCTCTACGAACTGCGCCAATACAGTAAATCAACGCACATCCACAACACCGACAGGGGCGTTCGCGAGTGCTCGTTCATAGACTTCCTGATACTGCTGAGCACTCACCTTCCAGGACCAATCCTGCTGCATAACGCGACACACCAGGTCCTGCCAAAGCTTTTCATTTCCGTGGGCAACGAGGGCTCGCTGAACAGCATCTTCGAGAGAGGCGGATTGGAAATCCTCGAAGACAAAGCCGCTCGCCGTTCCATCTGCACATGTCTGATCGCTCACATCAACGACCGTATCCACGAGACCACCAGTCGCTCGAACGACTGGAATCGTGCCATAGCGAAACGCATACAGCTGCGCTAACCCACAAGGTTCATACTGACTCGGCATGAGCAAAATATCTGCAGCTGCCTGAATCAGATGTGCGAGTACTTCGTCAAAACCGATTACCACATCAATAGCATCAGGATACTTTGAGGCGACGCCCCTGAGTGATTCTTCCAAATGAGGATCACCTGCGCCCAGTACGACAAATCTGACATTTCCTGATCCTGCCATACGTTGAAGAAGGTCGAGTACAAGGCTTACACCTTTCTGCTCAGCAAGCCGACCAACAAATGCTACCAATGGTCGATCATCAGGAGCGGCATGTCCAAGCCGAGCAGCAAGTGCAACCCTCGCCGTATACTTCCCCTGCTTGACGTCATTGTCACTGTAATGCCGAGGAATCAACTCATCTGTTCTTGGGTTCCACGTCTCAACGTCAATTCCATTGACTATGCCAGTTAATTCAGAAGCACGCCCTGCGAGCACGCCTTCAAGCCCACAACCACCAGGATCAGCCTGGATTTCCTGAGCATAGGTTGGACTCACTGTTGTTAATTGATCAGCGAAAACAATACCGGCTTTCAGCATATTGAGTTGGCCATAGAACTCGAGCTGCTGCCAATTGAAGTACTTCCAGTGAAATCCTGTCAGAAGCATATCCCAGTGCCAAAACATTCCCTGATAGGCAACGTTGTGAATTGTAAGAATGGAACGAGCTTCTGACAGTGTTGGCCACGATTGGTACATCAGCTTTTGATAGGCAGGGACAAGACTTGTCTGCCAGTCATGGCAATGAATGATATCAAAGGCTTGGGGTTGTCGAGCAGCCAACTCTAGCGAGGCCCTCGAGAAGAAGATAAACCGTTCGGCATTATCAGCATAGTCTTCGGCACCGCCATACAGGGTGTCCCGATCAAAGCAATGCGTATTCCCTACAAGAAAAACATTATGTTTTTGATCTGGAAGGGAGCATGAATACACAGTTGCTTCAAGATTTCGCTTTCCAACAGGAACCGAAAACTTCATATCCGTTTTTTTGATTGGCAGATCTTTTTCGAAAACCTCACGATAGGCTGGTACGACAAGCGTACAGTCACAGCCCGCTTGCCCGAGTGAGTCTGGAAGCGCACCGGCGACATCGGCAAGCCCCCCGGTCTTGGCAAACGGTGTTGCCTCGCTGGAAATCTGCAGTACCCGCATCCCGACAGCATTCTCCTCAGATACTTTCTCCTACCGATCATGAACAAAACACGCTACTGTGTAGCATACCCTCCAGCCTCGGAGATGACTTCCTCGGAAGGTGCCATATGCCACTTGTAAACCCCGCTAGCGTATTTAATCTCCGATTTCCCTGTCTTTGGAGGGAACGGCTCTGGCCTCCTGCGGAAAGCCATCTCGACACATCGTGCCACCTACCCCGGCTAGCAGGCATAGCGGGTGTACCGGATATTCTCGAAATTGCCATAGGCTGGAATGAAGCAGGGCTAGGCATTCGGGCACACGTGGAAGGGCTTTCGGGAAACCGCTGGTGTCAGCCAGCAAAACCCGAGGATAGTGACGGGCTTCATCTCTGGATTGCAACTCGACCTACAGGCGAAAGCCACCGTGCCGGTCGTTTCTGCCGACGACTGGCTCTCCTTCCAACTGGTGGTGGAAAATCTGCTGATAAACCAGTGGCTGTTGCCGCACAAATTCCCCGGACGAGTGAAGAGGCCCCAGACTTGCCTCCTCATTCGGTTTTCATTGAATCTGCTCTATCTGAAACAGGCTGGCGAGTAGAAGCGTTCCTTAGTGCGGCTGCGCTTCCAGGATGGGATCCTGAGGAGAGCCCACGACTGCAATTTTTTGCTGCAACCGTTGACCGACGGCTCGGAAAGATACCTGCTTTTGGGACACCCGAATTTCCCTGGGAAAGTGATCCAACAACCTGGGCCGAATTACTACTTGCCCGCTAGATAAAACGTACAAAACATTTTTTTAACAATAAAATGCGCTGGCTGGAATCTACACGGCTCACCCGTTTGGTGCAATCGTCTAATAGGGAACTTCCAATGAGTCATTTAATGATTGAACACGAAGCCGAGCAGGTGGCAAACTCTTGTGAAAAATTTTCCCATACGGCTTGGTAATCATTCGAGGGTCAAGAATAATTACCCGCCCTGTATCCTCTCGCGTTCGGATCAATCGGCCAAACCCCTGCTTGAGTTTAATCACTGCCTCAGGCAATTGGTATTCTGCAAAGGCATTCCCACCCGCCTGTTTGATAGCCTCAATACGAGCAGCAATAAGTGGGCGATCGGGCACTGCAAAAGGAAGGCGTGGAATAATCACCTGAGTGAGCAGGTCACCGGGAAGATCAATACCCTGCCAGAAGCCATCTGTACCCAGAAGTACTGCCTGTGGGCTATTACGAAATTCTTCAAGCATCTGCCCTCGAGAAAGTCCATCGGCCTGGCTTACAAGTCGAATCTTGTTGCGAATACAAAATCCAGTGAGTTCACTTGATGCTCTGGCAAGTGCTTGATGACTTGTAAAAAGCACCATCGTTCTGCCCTGCTGATCAACCACAAAGGAACGAAGCATTTCTGCAACTGCACGATCGTACTGGTTTCTACTGCTTGGGTCCGGCAGCCGATTCACAAGAACAAGCTCTGCTTGTGATTCATAATCAAATGGGCTGTCCAACTGACGCTTGATTGCTGATTCGACACCAAGCCTTTGGGACAAATAATGAAAACCTGTATCTTTGGCATCATGTTCGTACGCTTCATCAAAAGTCTCGTCTGCCACCTCGCTTTGAGTTCCTGTTGAAAGCGTTGCGCTTGTAAGCACTACTGTGTCTACTTTTCCAAAAAGATCTCGTCGCAGAACACCACTTACATCAATCGGTGCACTTGCGAGTTTTACGCGTGGTGCACCACGGCGACTACTTGCTAGTTCAACCCACCAGACACTTCCGGGATCATCCTGCTCCAGCCAAAAACGGATGGACCCAGCTTGTGATGTCAGCCGATCTGCGAGTGACTGAAAGTCCTGTCTTTCGGCATCCTTTGAAAGCCGATTCGATGCTTTTCTTATCTTCCGTCCTAATGACAGAAGAACATCTCCTAACGAATTGGGAACAAGATTGGGTTCTGAGATTCGCCAAGGCCCATCACCGCGATCCGCCACAGCGTGAATTATCCCGGAAAAAAAATCCTCCGATATACGACGAGCCTGAATAATGTCTGGCCGCAGGTCATCAAGTTTATAGTGCACGAGCAGACCACGATTTGTTCGCTCGTTGTAAAGACGTGACAGGAGCCGCTCAACCGCAACACTCGACAGCCCAACACCAAGGTGGTCACTTGCGACCGACTCGACCATGTGCGCTTCATCTAAAATGACAATATCGTACTCAGGGAGAAGGCTAACTCCATTTCGACGTAGCGCAAGATCTGAGAAGAAAAGGGCATGATTCACAACGAGGACCTGGGCATTATTCATCCGCCGTCGAGCAGCAAAATAATGACATTCGTTATACCGGGGGCAGGCACGGCCCATGCAGTTCCCTGAGTCGCTATGAACTTCATCCCACACTGAACTGCGCGGAATTGTTGGCAGATCTGCCAGGGAACCATCACGCGTATTCCCTGACCACTCAAGAAGTCCTTCCAGTTCCGAGACTTCTTCATCGTATTGAAACAGACTTCCCTCTCGCTCCTTCGCAAGGGCCAGCCGACGAAGACTGATATAATTTCCACGCCCTTTGACCAGCACGGCGGAAAATTCATGTGGCATGACAGCCGATACCACCGGAATATCTTTCTTCACCAATTGTTCTTGTAATGCAATCGTATGAGTCGCGATGACGATCCGACGAGGCCGCTTCTCATTTGCCTTTTCTGGTTTTTGATCCTCATGTCCGGTTTGCTGCTGTTGCTCCAGCTGGTTCTCTTCTTGAAATGCTTGATCAGCTGTGGCGGCCAGCACAGCAGGTATGAGGTAGGCAAGGCTTTTACCGGTTCCAGTCCCAGCCTCGATAATTGCATGTTTTTTTTGGTCAATTGCTGCTGCAACGAGGTCCGCCATAACAATCTGCTGGGGACGGGGTTCCCAGCCCGGAATGCGAGCCGCAAGTCGGCCGTTCGGCGATAAAAAAGAAGAGGGTGAATCCATACGTACAATCTACACGGAAAGTAGAAACGCCTGATGAGAACGGTTGGTAGACTACTATTTCCTGTTTTGCAGATACATTGGTCTTTTATTAACCCAGAAAATCTTCGACGCACCAAACAGATATCATTATGAGCGAAAAATCAGACGGAAAAGCCTGGGGTGGTGTCTTCCGTGTACCAACAGACCAACGAGTTGAATCCTTCTCGGAGAGCATTTCTTTCGACCAACGGTTGGCTGACGACGACATTGACGGATCGATCGCCCACTCACAAATGCTTGCTGAGTGTGGATTACTCACGCAGGCTGAAGCCGATGCTATACGAGAAGGTCTTGAAGAAATCCGAAAAGACATCCGTGAAGGAACATTTCATTTTACTGCCGCTAAAGAAGATATTCACCTTCATATCGAATCTGCACTTACGGAAAAACTTGGGGATACTGGCCGGAAACTCCACACAGCACGAAGCCGGAATGATCAAGTCGCTACAGACCTTCGTCTCTTTTGCCGACGTGCAATTGATCGCATAGATGCCGGCATCCTTGAGTTGCAAAAAGCTTTTCTTGAAATGGGTTACCGAGAACGCGATCTCGTCATACCCGCGTACACACACCTTCGACGCGCGCAGCCTGTTCTTGCAGCCCATCAGCTATTGGTGTGGTGTGAAAAGTTTGATCGCGATCGACAACGGCTTGCTGACTGTCGACAACGAACAAACATCATGCCGTTAGGTTCAGCGGCTCTTGCTGGCACAAGTCTGCCGATTGATCGATCAAAAACACAGGCCGCACTCGGGTTTGATGCTATCGCTCCAAATAGCCTTGATGCTGCAAGCGATCGAGATTTTGTCTGCGAACTTGCATTTATTCTCTCGCTAACCGCCGTGCATCTCTCCCAGTGGGCTGAGGAGTGGATCATCTACAGTACTGATGAGTTTGGGTTTCTCAATCTACCGGAAGCGTTCTGCACTGGCAGTTCCATCATGCCTCAAAAGATTAACCCCGACGTACTTGAATTGGTGCGTGGAAAATCGGCACGAGTTATTAGTAACGTCCAGCAAATTCTTGTGTTACTCAAAGGGCTTCCGACTGCGTACAACCGAGACCTGCAGGAGGACAAGGAGGCTGTCTTCGATTCAATCGATACGCTCGAGGCGATGCTTGGTGTTGCCGCCCCGCTTGTAGCCGACACACATTTTGATCGAAAGCGGATTGGTGAATCCATTGAAAAAGGACATCTCGATGCGACAACACTCATGGAGGCCCTCATTGTCGAAGGTGTGCCGCAGCGCACAGCACACGAAACTGTTGGCAAACTCGTACGACTAGCCCTGACAAAAGGGTGCAGCCTGGCTGAACTTACTGATGATGCCTGTCGCGCAGAATATGACGGTTGGAAGGCCACTCTACGTCAGGCTTTGGGGTCCTCACGGGTAGTTGAACGGATGATGAGTTTTGGCTCGACCGCTCCGGCTTGTGTTGCCGAACAACTTGCTGCGTGGCGTCAGAAATTAGAGACTGCCACGAAGTAAGTTCGTACGCAGTAAAAGGACGGCTCGTGGCTAGACATGGTTGGCTCACTTGGTGGTTGGCTCTTGCGATTGTTGTGGTGCTGTCGGCCCCAGCTTTTACGGAGACGACTGAGGACACAAAGCATCCTGATCCACTTGACCCTTTTCAGAGGGCTGTTGTCGACTCTCTGAAATTTCCGGAACGGACAACACCACAGGAACTCCTTGACGCCGCAATACGTGCTGCCTCTGTGGAGGCCCTTGATCCCACCTCAGAGTTTCTTGAGAAATTTGCAGTGGCCTTGGAGAAAGAGCCGGATGAGCAAGAAACTCTTGCGCACCTTGGTGAGTCTTTTCAGACTGCTGAACTGAGTCGTCTCGAGAGATTCCTAAAGAAAACGGCTCAGCCCGAACAGGTACAAGCAGTAGCGTTCCTTATTGATGAAATGCAAAACGCTGCTCAGAGAAAAAGAACAGATACTTCAAGGCTGAAACAAGCCGCTGTTGATTTGGGTTCTGACAATATTTTCACGCGGCAACAAGCTGCTACTACGCTCATAGAGGGCGGAACGTCTGCGCTTCCAATGCTCGTTGAAATTCTTATGAACACAGTTCCTGCCCTTAACGAAACGCCTTTATCTGAGGCAGATTTCCGGACGAGAACGCTTGCAGAAACAATTATTGAAGACTCCGGAGAACGAGGTGTTCGAGCGCTCACCGCTTGGCTTGGCTCTGATGATTTCCAACGGTTCCCGGGAATCATTTACGCTCTTAACATTCTTGTTGATTCTGGATGTTTGCCGGCGGGCAAACAAACGAATCCTGATGCAGTTGCAAGTTTGGATTTGGCAAGCGTTCTCTTTGCGCCAGCTTGTGCGTCAGAATTCGCTGCAGCAACACGAGAGGCAGCATTCCAGCTCTTAGTCAAGCTTGAAGAACAGGGCCACACTGACTTTGGCGGCAAACCGTTGACCCACGATCTCGCCTGCCAGATGCTGACTACAAAACTTGATCAACTTCTCACGCCAGTCGGCATTCCAACTCCTGACAGCCTTACCGAGGGTGCAGCAACGATCACAAGCCCACGGCCGACGGTGGAGCAATATCTCTGGGTCACGCAAACAAGCCGGCCGGAGATTCGCTATCTGCCACCCGTCGCTTGCAGAAGTCTTCGTGCTGGACATATTGCACGCGATCTTTCCGGACTTGGATGTGTGCATCCACGCACCGTGCGCCTCGTGCTTTTAGCGCAATCCGAAGCTTTGCTCATTTTTCAAGATGACCACTTTTCGGCTTTGAATGCACTGCCGACTGAAGCGATCATTGAAACGTTGAGCGGACCGACTGGATTTTCAACCGAATTAGCCGCAGAAGTCCTTGATGATGCTCTCGACCGGTCTATGCCACTGGCTGCTGCAGTTGCGGCGAGAGCAATACGTGAAGTACCCACAAACAAACCAGCGACTATTTCTACAATTCGGCAACCTCTTGTACGAGCGTTGGCCGCCCCTTCGGCACTCATTCAATTTGAGGCTTCACAGACACTGGCTACTGTTTCACCACACCTTCCCTTTACAGGATCGAGCCGACTCTTTGATCGATTGGTCTATTTTGCATCCTCAAGTGGTACAGACCGAGTCCTCATTACATATCCAAATCACGACACTGCTGAGTTCCTCAAAAGCAGTGTCGCTCAATTTGGCTTCAAAGCATCAATTACTTCAAGTGGCCGTTCATGCGTTCAAGGGGTTCGACAATCACCGGATGTCCGTCTGGTTATCCTCTCTGCTCGCCTACCGGACATAGGTGCTTCTGAAGTTGTCCAATTGTTACAACAAGAATCACTTGGTGAACATTTACCAGTACTTGTAGTACTTGATCCTCTTGATGATGAGAAAGCGTGCCGTCGACGCACGAGACTCGTGCTGAGTCTTACTGATTTTGATAACGCCCTGTTAACAGACAGGCTCGACAGTCAGTTCTTTCCTACTGTCTATCAGCCAGGAACGGCACGCGAAGTCATCAAGCCACCACGATTCCCAGAGACACTCACTCGTATCGCTGGACCACAGGCAACTGATCAAAACTGGCGACAAATACAGGCCAGCCATCGTCTTCAGCGGGCTCATATAGCACTTGATACACTCGCTCAACTGAGCGCCCTTGGGTGGGATATTCGGGAGGCTTTTTCCGTTGCCCAGAATGGCCTCAGACATGCCGAAACATTTGAGCCGGCCATGCGATTGCTGACAAACATGCCCAGCCCAGATGCCCAACAATCACTTTTCGATTTGGCATGGGCACCAGATTTAGGCAAAAACGTTCGTGAAACGGCGGTTGAGGCTCTCGGTGAAAGTATTCGAATCCACGGTATTCTTCTGACAAACAGTACCTTACGAATCATCAATGATATGTACAATATCTCGAGTCGAGGAGGTCAGTCTTCGATAGACCGTTCCCTCGTTGCCCTTTTCCAACCGCCAAGACAATCTGCGGCTGCCGATGCTCAGGAAACCAACTGACGACTACCCACAGTCCATAGCAGGATTCATTGGAACAAGTCCTGCCATGCAAGAGGTCTACGCAATGACCCACCGCGTGGCAGCCTCAACCGCGTCGGTTCTCCTCGTTGGTGAAACGGGCACAGGCAAGGAACTTATTGCTCGTGCCATCCACGAACTCTCTCAACGCGGAAGCGGACCATTTGTCCGGGTAAACTGTGGAGCTCTGTCAGAGAGCCTTTTAGAGAGCGAGCTATTTGGACATGTCCGCGGTTCCTTTACTGGGGCCGTAGCAAACCGCGCCGGCCGGTTCGAAGCCGCCCATACGGGAACAATCTTCCTCGATGAAATTAACTCAACGACACCGAAACTTCAGGTGAAACTGCTACGCGTATTACAAGAACGTGAATTCGAACGTGTCGGAGACACCGAAACCATTCAGGTTGATACTCGCGTGATAGCTGCGAGCAATCGAGAGCTTCTTGATGAAGTTGCAAAAGAGACATTTCGAGAGGATCTCTATTATCGACTCAACGTTGTGCCAATATACCTACCACCTCTTCGAGGAAGGCGCACCGACATACCCCTGCTTGTTAACCACTTCCTTGAAACCTATTGTCGTGACAATGCGCGCGACAAGATGACAATACATTCATCTGCAATGGAAGCACTGACTCGGCATCATTGGCCAGGCAACGTTCGTGAACTACAAAATGTTGTTGAACGCTGTGTCATCATGTCTGATAGCGATGAGCTTACACTTAAACTTTTACCACCGGCATTTCGTGGCGAGCAATCTGCTGTTGCCATGCCTGGCCGTGGTGGAGACCTCGACAGCCTTGCACGTGATCTTGTTGAACAGGGAATGGCATCTGCACCAGATGGTGATGTAAATCTGTTTGATCGGGTTGTCAGCCGTGTTGAAAGAGAACTCATCGCTCAAATGCTCGCAGCCTGCGATGGCGTACAACTTAAAGCAGCTGCGAAACTGGGAATTAATCGGAATACACTCCGAAAGAAGCTACTCGAGCACGGATTAGATGAGTCGACTGACGAGTAAATGATTTCGACAGGCGTTCATGCTTTCAGTGCAGGCGGGTTGAATGCACGACGTGTAGCATTCCATCTCCTAAGCCTCAGCCATCTCACGAGCATGATAACTCGACCGAACAAGAGGGCCTGATGCAACTTGCTGAAACCCCATGCGACGGGCAACCTCACCAAGTTCATTAAATTCATCCGGGTGGACATATCGATCAACCGGAAGACTGTCGAGTGTTGGCTGTAGATATTGACCAAGCGTCAGGAAGTCAACGTCGTGATTTAATAAATCAGTGAACACCTGAAGCAATTCCTCTCGTGTTTCTCCAAGTCCAAGCATTAATCCACTCTTGGTTTTCGTACCCGGCATGATTTTTTTTGTATCAGCGAGCAACTTAAGCGTCCATTCATACACACTTTTACGCCCACGGACTTGCCTGTAGAGGCGAGGCACTGTTTCAGTGTTATGGTTAAAAACATCAGGACGACTTTTGAGCAGTTGCTCTAGGGCACCCGATTTGCCAATAAAATCAGGGACAAGCACTTCGATTGATGCCCCAGTTGCCTGCCTGACTGCCTCAACAGTTCTCCGAAAATGCTCTGCACCGCCATCAGGCAAATCATCGCGTGTAACACTTGTAATGACCACATGCTTCAACCCAAGACGTCTCGCTGCCTCAGCGACGCGTTCCGGTTCATCATCTTCAAGCTCTTCTGTCTTTCCCTTTGGCACTGAGCAGAAGCCACATGGACGTGTGCATACATTGCCAAGAATCATGAATGTTGCCGTCCCTGAAGACCAACATTCCAAACGATTGGGACACTTCGCGGATGAGCAAACTGTTTCCAATTCAAGTTCAGCAATCAACCCAGCCGTTTCTCCGTGCCCACCTCCTTCTCCAAGATTCTGACGTAGCCACGGTGGAAGCCTCCGTGACACGAGCATCGAGGGCTCGTGAGAAGTTGAACAACCAGGTTGCTCTGTGGACGTTTGCTCGTTGAGTATTGGTAGCAGACTTGCAGCACTCGTTGACATTATTTCATTCTTCGACACAGCTCAATCCTCAGGCACTCTTATTTGTTCGAATATGCGTTCGTGTTTCAGTGTTTTGAAAAATTGGTACACCAGATTGGATGGAGACATCTCCACACCCAAATGCATCCGCCAGTGACCGAACAATCGCGGTACGTGCATCTTGCAAGCGTACTTTACGACGGATTTCTGCCTGCACTGACCCCATCGTACGCTTCTTGATCCCTGTGGCGACAGGCACGGTATCAATCCGGCGATAAAGCCCTAAATCTGGGCAAACATTTACAAAACCACCATGCCAAACAACTCCCCGGCGAATCGCAAAACTTACCGCAGCAACCAGCCCTGAGCGACCAAAGATTCCTGGCTGACGTGAATCACGAGCCGTAGAACACCTGAGGCTTTGAATAGCTGATTCGAGACCAAATTCAAATCGTTCGAGAAAACCACCAACGTCATACGATGAAAGACCAAGTTTGCTCAGGGGAGCAAATAGGGCAACGCCAACCTGCCCAGGTCCGTGGAGCACAGCACCACCACCGCGACCGACAAAACGTACTGCAATACCTTTACTTGCCAATTCATCAGAAGAAATATCAATGTCAGTGTGTGACCCAAGCCGCCCAATCGTAATTCCTGCAGTTGGCTCATAAATAACAAGTGTTGGAGATCGCCCATTCGGCTCTGAAACATCCCAAGCAATCCGCTCGGCCATGCTTTGATAGGCCTCTTGCTCGAGACATCCTGCAAGCCACACACTCAACGTTCGCTGATTTGTACTTGGATCTTGGCGAGGCTTCTTGCTGTATGACGCCATTATAATCGCCCTTGCTTCTTGGAAACTGCATCGAGAAGTTGCGGCCAAGGCAATCGACTCCAGCACAAAGGCTCAGCAAGTGATGATGGCATCACTTGTCGTTTATCATCTGGTGCCAATCCTCCTGTTTCTGCTTCCTCAAGCACTCGATCGACTGTTGCACTTAGGTGATCAAGCCAGTCCGGCACTTCAACTCCCGCGCCAGTTGCCACACCAAGAAATTCTTCGGCATGTATCTCAAGTTGAGTCCCAGCACCCTGAGGCTCACCAGCAAGAAGTTCTCGAACGGCTGGCTCAACAAGTGATTCAAGTTCATCCTGCTCGAGCATCGCTGTGAAAGGTCGTTGCACTCGATCAGCAACACTGGCCAAACGAATGCCTGTTTTTTGCTGGAGCGATGAAAGACGCTCAATCAGATCATTTGCCGTTCCTGCTGTTTCTTCCTCCATTCGTTGCCTCCAAGCAGATGCAGCCTCAGCCGCACCGCTCCGCACGAGCACCCGATGGGCCATACTTACTGGACGAAGTGTCCAGACAATTCTTTCGTACTCTGCCTTAATCCGAAGAAACTCAAGAAACACATAAAGGTAGTCCCCATGATCAGATTGTGTTGTGGTCGAATTCCAATCTCTATATTCTGAATGATTCTCGGCAACACTCTCAAGGACAAGTCGTAGTCGACTCGTTGCTTGTTTAAGTGAAATCTCACCAGCGTTAATTGCATCTATCAACTTGTCGGGATGAGTCTTGTTGTATTCATCATCTGAATCAGAGTTCCGCCAATCTGCTCCAGAAGCATTTTGTTCAATAAGATGCTCAAGAAACGGACGAACGCCACCACGAAGAACACTTCGCAACGATGGTGGCGTGAGGAGATGCTGCGTGAAGAGTCCTGCACCATAACGCTCAATAAATTCTTTGATGATATGAAACGCTTTATCCTCTCGGACTCTCTCCAGTACAGAAAGCCGAAGCTGCCGAGCATGAGTAGTCCACGTCTCTAACAATTTTGGAATAAGAATAGCCAGTCCATCTAAAATTCGTTGTGTTGTCACGACACCAGATGGTTCAGACTCACCAGGCCCAGCTATTGGAGCACTTGCTACTATTCGGCCTACAAGTGCGGTCGTTGCAGCTTCGAAAACCCTATCAAATTCACTGACGCTTGCTGCTCCTGGTGGTCGCCGGCTTTCAAGCTTTTTTGCGAGACGGACGAGGCCTATTGTTTCCTCGACAAGACCTTGGCGGGGCAAAACGGCAACAAGCCTTTCCAGAAGTCGTTCTCGCATCCTTGCTGCAAACACACGGTCTGCCCGACCACCTCGCGACAGTGGCACATAAAGCACTGTCTTGCCGCGTAGATGGTACCGAATACATTCCATCTGCTGACGAATCATTTGTTGGTCATCCATAAACACAGCAGCCAACAGCTTTCCAACTGCTGGTTTTGAAATCTTCTTCGAGGGATCTCGTTTTACATCCTCGGAAGGAAGTGATGTTTTTTGCACAACACCCTGAGCGATTGCAATTCTGGCTGAGAGCATCCAGATTGTTTCCCCAGTTTGGAGCGCTGCCTCAAGAAGTCTTTCTGCCGCTATATCACGCTGCCAACGAAGACGATCAAACTCTGCGGCCGTCATTCCGGGAGGCTGCTCCTGATCTCGAGCAATAATATGCTTTGCCGCACGCACCATCGCCCGACGCAGACGTCTCAACGTCTGTCGCCAACCCACAAAGGAATCGATCTCAGCCGTTGCTGTTTGAATACGACCAGCCGCTGCATCAAGACAACCTGTGACAACGGTTTGTCGCAGCATCACAATGACGCCCGTTAAAAAATCAGCCGCTTCTTCTACCGCCACCACTGGATTTGTAGCACCAGCAGGAAGATCAACGTCAAGCATTCCGCCATCTGTTCCATCATCTGCCGAGTCCTGCCACACCATGGACTCGTAGGCCGAGGCAACACTTTCATCTGCACCGATCTGATCATCATCCGTTTCATCCGACACTGGAGCCTCTGACTTATTTCGACTCAAAGGATCTTGGCCTGATGCAGCGATATCAATCATTTCAGTAAGGCCAGCCGTATTCGCTTCGACTAATTCAAGGAATCGCCGTATACGAACACAGCCTGAATCACTGAGATCAGTAAGGGCAGATCGAAGCCATCGATGGGCTGCTACCAGCCATGAGTTTCCGGAGTGATCAATTTCGTCTCCCTCAAGCAGCGTTATCCAATGCACGAGTAATCCCATTGCCGCATCAAAGTCCTTCTCTTGCAACAGGGCATCAGCTGCGGCTGCGTGTGTTCTTGCAGATGAAAAATCAGCAACTGCGTCTCGCCAGAATCCGGGAGACAGCGGAACAGGAGCAGTTGCTCGTCGTTCTTCCAAAACCGCAACAACTTCCCGAGCAGATTGCAACATTTCAAGGCCGGACAGATGGGTTATGCCACCAACTGAGGTTGTTGCATATTGATCCCACCACGATGCCAATTCTTCAACCAAAACACTGGCCTGATCTGAAATCTTTTTATTCGAATCGAGGCACGATCGCTGCCAAACCAAACAAGCACATTCAAGCAAATTGCCGACACTCCCAATCAAGTCATCCACGCGTGAATCTGGCAGTGCCTCGCCACCTGGTTCATGCAGCGGGAACTGTCCCGCAAATCCAAGAATATTCCATGGATCAACCAATGCTCCACAATCAATCCCTCGCAGGAGCAGATCCTTGGCTTCGCTAAGTGTGTCGACCGCCCTTTCGAGAGACTCTTCATCACCACGACGAGAAAGTCCCTGAGCGATAACAATACGGCTTGTGATCCTCGCAAGCATTCGTGCACTTGCTGCCGGCACAAGACCCACCAAACGCTCGGCCGCATCTATTCGCCCAAGACGGGCAAGAACCGATGCCAGAGTCACACTCCCAACTTGCCTCGCGCGTCGATCAGCAAGAAGCATATTGATATGTCTGCGCACGCCCCCAAATGGCTGCTGGAGACTTTGAGCTTCTTTTTCGAGGCGATGACGATGATCGTCAGGAAGTCGAGTGATCAACCATTGATAGAAGTTATCTCGATACGCAGCAATCCGAGGAAGAAGGTCTGCGAGAGACAGGCCAGCTTGGACAGCACCTGGCCCACGACCAGAGAGCCCGGAAGCCATCAGCATGACACCTGCCAAGACAGCTGCAGATTCTTTTTGTAGTTCTTCAACCGGCACGCCAGGATGGTCTTGGGCTGACCATGATAAAATTCCTTCGAGTGTTGCCTGCTGGATAACGAGGCGACGATAGTAGCCACTTTCATCAATACACATCGGATCCCAGAGGCCGAAAAGATAATTTGGACGGCTAGCTGCTGGATGCAAAAAATCAAAAGCACGAGGGTCAACTGACAGTTCAGTGAGTAAATCCAGATCAAAATCAGCCTGCTGCAAAAGCTCCTTTGGAGCCTCCTCCAGAATTTGGATTGCTTGATTTACAAGTCTTGAAAAATGACCGTGAGCCGCCCCTACGCCTCTTCTATAAATTGGAAGAGGCCTTACCCGTTCATGAGAATATGGCTCTGATAACTGATCATTTTCAAGTACAGCAACGGGTCGCCAGCCCATATAATCATTAATCTTACGAAGCGTTTTTTTTACAAGAACATCATCTTGCCCTTCCCACGGACCACCAGTTTCAAGAACTGCCTGAAAGACAGCCATAAGAAAGAATGGGCGTTCGATAGCCCCGATCGCCTGATGTTCTAAAAGATCAGAGTGAAATACCCTATACGCTGGCAACACTTTCTCAAAAACAATCCTGAGGACACCCTCTGCTTGACCAACATCACGAAATGCCGGGTCGGTTTGGTGTAGCCGCTTCAAGGCCTCCCGCAAATCATCTGCCACGCCATCCACCGTATCTGCCCGTTCAACAATGTCACCATTGGAATCAATTGGCTCAAACTGCGCATAAAGATCATTGATAGACTTCCACGCTGAAACATCAAAAGCACCAGCGGAAAAATTCAGATACCCAAGAAGAAGGGCAAATGAATTCGGCATCTCAGCAGCGGATTGGGAAACCTTTGGCATACGTCAAAAAGTGCAAAACTGGACTGTCTTCTAACAATAAACACGCGTCACTATCAGCCTTCATATTCTACCAATCACAGATCAATACGCAGCAGGGGCAACTGTTTCAGCGGAGAGAGAACAAAAGGGCTTCTATCTCACTCTTTGCATCATTTTTTCTGTGAATTACCGTTATAGGTGATTCTTGAATGAATACCCTTAGAGTAACTCAACCCAAGGAGATAATCCTTCACGGAGAAGTTCGAAATGCTTCAGTTAAATAGAGTACGAACATGGCTTTTTCTCATTGTGTTATTGAACACTATTTCCGTGTCCAATGCTTACGCCGAAAGTCTATTCGGAACTGCGGCTGATCCCTTTGAGGCTGATCGTGTCGGGCTCACTCGTGAATGGATTGTTCAACTTCCATTCGACTCTGATCGATATCGACTGAACCAGATCGATGTGGGACGCTGGATGGTTGTTGCTCAGTCAGAGGATGGTCTTGTCCACGCGGTTCGTGCGGGTAGTGGTGAAGCGACTGAAGCAGGTAAACCACCTCCGGGAATTCTACTTTGGTCAACCCCTCTTGGCCTACCAAAAGATAGCCTCCAAGCTGCGGGAATAGATCGTGATCTTGTCACGATTAACCGAGACATGAATACCTTTGGAATTGATAGCCGCACTGGCTCCATTTTCTGGAAGCGAAGACTACCTTCCCCTTCTTCTTCCGGAAGCTTTCCAGTTGGTGACTGGGTCTATGTTCCGCTTTGGGACCAAACTATGTATCGCCTTCCTGTGAATCCTTATCGCAACCCAAACAGTTCAGACAAAGAAGGAGGTGGCGATTCGAAAAAAAACTCTTCAAGCCAAGCAGGCCTCGATCCTGTTCGCATAAAAACACACGGTCTCATCGAACAGCAACCTCTACAATTTGGAGATGGTGTCGTTTGGTGCACGGAAAATGGACGCCTTACGGCAATAGAGCCTGCAGAAGAAGGTTGGGAACGACATGAATTCTTCCTTCGAGATAATCCAAATGGGCCTGTCGCAGTTCACGGTACCGTTGTTTTTGCTGCAACAGAGAAAGGAGAATTAGCACGTTTCGAAGATGCCTCTGGAGGCCTTCGACTCACATGGCGATTCCTGCTCGAAACAAGTCTTCATCCAAATCAGAAGCGGCCGCAGCTCATGGTTCACGACGAAATACTCCTTGTTTCCCTAGGTGAAGAAGGCATTGCTGCCCACCAGTCCAGTACTGGAGAACGACTGTGGAAAACGCCCTTGCAGGCCGATTTTCTCGCATGTATCGGAAGTCATCTATGGTGTTACGACACGCAAAATAGAATCACTGCGATTCGCCTGAAAGATGGGATAGAGGACGCATGGCTTTGCCCGGGCCCCTTCACTATTCCTGTAACCAACAGGTCCTCTGAGCATCTTATCCTTGCCTCGCCTCGTGGTCTACTCGCTTCACTTCGACCACGAGTTGTAGCGAATGAAAACTTTGCTGCTCAACCTTCAGCACCCTCTTTGGACACGAAAACAAATGTATCGAATGTAGAAAAGGAGGCCTTGTCCGAGACACCTAAAACGATACTTCCTTCTCAGGAACCTGAGAAAACAAGCCCCGAAAAGCCGATGCAAGAAGAAAAAGACACGCCGTTTAATTTTTTCGGCAAATAAAGAAACTTGTTATTTAGGGCTTAAGAGGGAGCCCCCGAGTGAACAATTCCAAGGCAAGGATAAGACAGCCGATTGAGATCGCAATGAAAGACAGCATCATCATCCCGGTATAAGCGTTGTGTCGCTTTGGATATGTTGGCTCACTACTTTCTACCATCGTAACTCCTCCCGAGCAGTTCCAGCACTTATCTTAGCTATCAAGCTTGAGCCGTGTGGCTACGCGATCTCCTCGTTGAACAATTCCACGTGCAAAGTCTTTGAGTACACGAACAACGGCGCGGTCAGGCTTTACGCTGACTACACGAAGGCGACCAAGATATTCATCGGCACGAAAAACCTCTAATTCATGCCCAGCTTGAAGCCCATCATCACTTCCAATCGAGACTTCAGCAAGATCATTTGCAACAGCAGTAACGACTCCACCAACAACTGGTATGACTGTTTCAGGGCGCTTTAATGAAAGTCCGTTCTGCTGTAAGACCACTCTCGCATTTGCTACTTGTTGTTCAAGCTGCTTTTTTCGTTCCGTGGCCATGGCTAACTCAGACTCCGCTTGATGCAATTCAGCAGCCAACTCAGCACCTCGGTTTACTGATCCCTTGAGATTATCCTGTAGGCCATGGATTTCTTCTCGCAACTCACCAACAAGTTTCTCTGCAGCATCTCGTTCATCCTTCGCACTGGCAAGTTCTTTGATGTCTTTATCGAGATCACTCAGTTCCGACTCACGCTTTTTCTTTAGACCGGCGAGTTCTGTGTCTTTTTGCTGAAGTGCTGTTTCAAGTTTCGCGACGACCTGCTCACGATCTTTTTCTGAAGCAGCAATCTGTTCGTTGAGTGTTGTGAGTTCTGATTCTTTGGCCTGCCGCTCTGCTTTGGCCTGCTCAAGCTCAGTCGCAAGTCGCTGTGATTCTTTTTGCCAATTCGTGTGCGATGAAAAAATTGCGATCGCAAAGCTCATGAACACAACGCTCATGACCATCACAGCAAAAATAAATATC
>CAXEMW010000017.1:0-23497 GCA_963997395.1 uncultured Planctomycetaceae bacterium | reverse complement strand
ACTTTTCTTCTACCCTGCATCCTCTTCTCGTTGATACAACTCATGTCTTTCTGAATACCAATGAACACGGACGGGCCGACTTCGAGGCTGAAACACGTGATCTCCGTATGGCCCGTCAGCTCCTCCATCGCTATCCGATCCATTCATTCCGAAGATTAGCTCCGATTCTTCACGGCCTCCGTGCGGTTAAGAGTCCCATTGAAGTAGATATCATTCGAGATGCAGTGGCGATTACAAAAAATGGTCTCGATAAAGTCCTTTCTCACCTCAAGCCCGGTGTGAAAGAATATGAACTGGAAGCAGATCTGATTGGAGAATTCACTCGGCGACGAGCAATCATGGGTTATGAACCAATTGTCGCCTCTGGTAAAAATGCGTGTACCCTTCACTACATCGATAACACGAGTACCTGCGAAGCAGGTGATCTACTACTGATTGATGTCGGGGCCAATCACGCCAATTATACGGCGGACGTGACTCGCGTCTTTCCTGTCTCAGGCCGTTTTACACCGAGACAAAAAGAGCTCTATCTGGCAGTTCTTCGCGTATTACAGAGTTCGATTCAGCGAACTGTAATCGGTACAACTCTTTCACAGTGGAAGTGGGATGCTCAGCACCAAATGGCCGAAGAGCTTCGTGCCCTTGGCCTCATCAATCAGGCGGAGTACGAGTCTGACTCCATGCAAAATCCTGCATGTAAAAAGTTTTTTATGCATGGTCTAGGTCATTCGCTTGGTCTTGGTGTGCATGATCCAACTCCCATGGATGGCCCGCTCGAGGCTGGGTGGGTCATGACAGTTGAACCAGGCCTGTATCTTCCTGATGAAGGAATTGGCATACGACTGGAAAATGATGTCCTTGTCACTGAAGACGGGCCAGTTGATCTCTGTAGAGAAATCCCTCTTGATCCTGATGATGTTGAGGATTGGATAGCGTCCTCACAAAACCCCTGATGCACCTATATCGATTCCCTCAGTTTTCCTGAGTCCATTTGATCGTAGTGCTTTTTTATCCGATGTTTCTGATCTCATGTGTGGCAGATGCCTTTGTGAGGCTTTTTTGGTACGATTCTAATCTGTCCCTTACCAAGGAGGTTTCCATGCGTGCTGTTGCCAACCGTTCTATGGCGTTGCTCGTTTCTCTTATTTTTGTGGGTGTCTTAACTATGGCCGCTGAATCAGAATCTGCCGATATTCCTCTCCCAACGTTGCCCGATGGCGCAGGCTCAACTGACGCATCCGCACCGAGTAGTTTCACCAAGACCGCTACAGGACTTGAATACCGTGTCTTACGTGCCGGCAGTGGTGAAAAGCCAACAGCAGCGGATACTGTCTCCGTTCATTATCATGGTTGGCTCGACAACGGGACTGTCTTCGATAGCTCCTATAAGCGGGGGCAGTCCATTGAATTTCCACTCAGTGGTGTCATTCCAGGATGGACTGAAGGCATGCAGCTCGTTGCCCAGGGTGGCATGATCGAACTCCAGATACCAAGTGCTATTGGGTACGGTGCTCGTGGTGCTCCACCAGTGATTCCACCAAATGCCACGTTGCACTTCGTCGTGGAACTGCTAGATATAAAATAATATCGGGGTCGCTCGTGCGAGTTTGTCACGACCCGCACGAGCGGCTTCCTGCATCGAAATCCAGATTTTCTGTGAACGCTCGGACACCCTTTTTAAAGGGTGTCTCTTTTTGCCTACTCGATGAATCGTGCATTCTGTGTTGAGGTACCCCTCCATCCAATTGGACTTGCCTTTCTGTTGCGCAAAAGCAGGTAGGAAGAGTATGATTGGATGTGAGTCTTTCTTTCCGTCGAGTGATTCCTTTCGTACCAAACTCCATATTTGCCCATGTCTGTATCTCGTCGAGCATTTATTACGGGAATCAGTGGCCAAGATGGTTCATACCTTGCAGAGTTTTTGCTTTCCAAAGGGTATGAGGTTCACGGTATGCTTCGACGCACAAGTAACCTCTCCAGAACGCGTATTGATGGTTTATACGAGCGGGGTGCGGCATCGGAGGGTTGCCTTCATCTGCACTATGGTGACATGACTGATTCGATGAGCCTTGTTCGTCTCATTCGTGATATTCAACCACACGAAGTGTATAACCTTGCTGCTCAGAGCCATGTTCGTATCAGTTTTGAACAACCGAATTACACAGCTGAAGTCTCAGCACTTGGCGTTCTCGAAATGCTTGATGCTATCCGTGAGTTTCAACACCAATCTGGCCAGGAGGTTCGGTTTTATCAAGCATCCTCATCTGAAATGTTTGGTAACGTTCAAGAATCTCCACAACGGGAGACAACACCTTTTGCTCCACGGTCACCTTATGGTGTGGCAAAACTGTATGGTCACTGGATAACCGTCAACTATCGTGAGAGCTATGGTTTACACGCTTCCAGCGGCATTCTGTTCAATCATGAAAGTCCACGAAGAGGCGAGAACTTTGTGACCAGAAAAGTCACCCAAGCCGCTGCTCGAATAAAACTAGGTCTTCAGAAATCAATTACTCTTGGAAATCTTGAGGCACAACGTGACTGGGGATTTGCAGGTGACTTTGTGAAGGCCATGTGGTGCATGCTGCAGCAGGATAAGCCCGATGATTATGTTATTGCTACAGGTTCATCGCACTCCGTTCGTGAGCTCTGCCAAGTAGCTTTTGAACATGTCGGGCTCGACTACCGTGATCACGTCGAACATGACGTTCGATTTCAGCGGCCCGCTGAAATCGATCATTTGCTGGGCGACGCCACGAAGGCCCAAGAAAATCTTGGCTGGAGTCCCTCTGTTTGTTTTCAAGAATTAATTGTCATGATGGTTGAATCTGATTTAAAACGTGCAGCCAAACAAGGCGAGAGCTAACCCTCACACAAGCGAAGTGGACATGTCAAACCGTGAGATTTACCTCGACCACGCGGCAACGACACCTGTTGATCCGATCGTAGCCGATACAATCTCTCAAATTCAGGCTGATTGCTTCGCGAACCCATCGAGCCCACATCGTGCAGGTAGGCGTGCACACCACATACTGGATGAATCAAGGGGCAAAATACTTGAATATTTTGACTGTCCAGATGCTACGCTCATTTTCACATCCGGTGCAACGGAGGCTAATTATCTTGCTGTCCACGGCCTGAGAAATCCAGAACAAACTGCATTTGGGACGAGCCAACGAGACCACGAAAGCCTCCGGAATGCTGCACTTTCCCTTACTACACAATCAGCAAAACAGACCATACTGCCACTTGATGAAAATGGCTGCCTTTGCAAAAAGGATCTCCAGTCGTGGCTCCTTTCTCTCGATACCAGCAGCCAACAACGTTCTCGTCTCGAAGATGTCAATGCCCACAACGTATTCCTTTCAACAACACTTGTTTGTGGACAAACAGGTGCAGTTGAGGACATGTCAGGCATTCAACAGGTGCTGGAGGACACCGACACACGGTACACCCTTCATGTCGATGCAACCCAAGCCGTTGGGAAAATTCCTGTATCTTTTCCTGAAACTGGAGCAACCAGCCTCGCCTTCACACCACACAAATTTGGTGGTCCACGCGGAATTGGTTGTCTCATCATCAAGAAAAATGTTGAATGGAAGCCACTCTTTTCTGGTTCCCAGCAACTGGCGATGCGGGGTGGCACAGAGCCTGTGGCGCTGATCGCTGGATGTCAAGAAGCAGCTCATCAAGCGATTACACAGCAACATTCTGAATCGAGACGGCTAACGATTTTGAGAGAATCTTTTGAGTCTACGATTTGCGAAATGGCCAAAGAGGTTGGTATCGTCCCCTCCATTATTTGTCAGAACACAAGACGAAGCCCGCATATCTCGACCATTGCCTTCCCTGGCATTGACCGACAGGCTTTTATGATGGCAGCTGATCTTGCTGGACTTGCCGTTGCAACGGGAACAGCATGTGCCAGTGGTTCTCAGGAGCCCGCGCCAGCACTTATCGCGATGAACCTTCCAAAGCCCGTCATTCAGTCAGCAATTCGATTCAGTTTCGGGCGAACAACATATGCAAATGATCTCGAAACGGCATTAGAAAAAATCTATCGTATTCTCCAAAAGGGTTCTTCGGTCAGCCCAAATCATCCCATGTGATTGCAGAAGATAGAAAGATTCCCTAGCCTGACACTGTTGGAGAGAGCCCGGAAGGACGTGGCTCATTTATCTGGCATGGCGGCCACACATTACCTCGAACTGCAATGTGGTCATCCAATGGCAGCTACCCTTTCTATCCAGCCATTGACTTTTGATTTTCTTGCTGAATCAACATTTGATTTTTGTATTAAAAAAAGCGTTGATTTAGCCGCTCAACCAACATGCCCAACGTCAGAACAACGCGGCCTTTTGGTTGTCGGCTTTGGGAGTCAACAAGATTCATGCGAAGCCTGGCTACTGAATGCAATAACGTCGTGGGAAACACTGTCTTGCGACAAAACGACCAGTAACCCAGATAGCAGTCGTCCGTGCAGAGTGTGGGCACGGATAGAAGGCTCTTCCCTAGCAACAGTGATTAAAAAATATCGCTCTGTAGGATCACTTCGACCGTTGCGAAAATTTCTATTGTCGAATGATCAAATAGCGGATCACTCGGACAATAGTTTGAGTATGGTTGTTATGAACCGAATTGACCGTATTTCAAAAAATGAATCAGACCAGTTTATGGCAGGTCAATGCATTGACCTGCTGCTTACACATTTCTCTCTGGTACTCATAACCCTCCCGAACCATCCCGCAACTCTTGATTTACACCCCTTTCTTTCTTCACGACTGTCTGCAGGGTTTTTACTTCACATTCCAAATGGGTCCTCATCCACACAACAAAAGAAAAAAAAGGGGTATGCAAAAATAGCACCGACTCTTCCGGGTCGAGAGCCTCATACCAAAAAACCGAGGCCGATTGATGTTAAAGAGATAGACACAGTCAATAGAATTATCTTCGCAGTAGCCAGCCACTTTCGGGTGACGGATAAGGATATTCGGAACGGCTCTCAACGTCGATGTCACGTGCGGCCACGAGGTTTAGCTATCTACTGTGTTCGAGAAATGACAAATTTAAGCAGCCATGAAATTGGAAGGCTCTTTGGTGGTCGAGATCACTCTACCGTCCTCCATAGCTTGAAAGTCACCACAAAAATACTACAACAGGACCAAGGAGCTGATGCTGACCTTCGGACAATTAAAAGCCGATTGGGGCACACGAGCATCTGTTGAGAAACGTGTCGTGAAAGTGTTCAATCTGGTGACATCATTTTGTCTATTTTAGTGTTTCAGGGTGTATCAACATTCTTACACCAACTCAAGATCACGCACTCATCAGAAGTCTCACACGTCATCCTCTGTAAACAGGCATGTTCTAAGCCTGCCCCAGATAGGGTTCTGACTTCGTATTTGTGCTATGCAATTATTCAGACAACACAAAAAAAGAAACTAAAAAACGAACAATCAACAAATTTCAGACAAATCTTCCACATCTGTATGCATGCTTTGGAAGTTTCATCTGCTCGTGTCAATGCTCTGTTTTTAAAGTCCCAAATGCTTCTCACGTTAGATGATCAACGTAGCTTTCATCACCATATTGTCTTGTAAAAATATGTATTGATTGTCTGTATTACTCCTACTTCTATTTCTTTTTCTTCTTTTTCTTTTATTCCTTTCTTTTCTTATAGAAAAGATTAAGTAGAAGACATAAAGAAGTGATTATCAGTTCCGCACGTAGAGGTGCTAAAAAGACATGAAAACAAGTTGTTTTTAACCCAAAAAAATCTCATAAATTTTCTGTGAAACACGAAGAAATCAGGTAAATTGAGGGGTCCCTAGATTGCGTGGTATCCGCGTATCGAAATGGGTTTCATTTTGCCCTCTTCCCCAAAACAGTGCCCTCCACATGAACTTGCGATGTACACGTGAACCGCTTCTAGCAGCTCTTCAAACAGCCGCTGTTGTTGTGCCTACTCGGTCAACAAGGCCGGTCCTTACAAACGTAAAATTGGATGTCGATGGATCCACTGCAGTCCTTTCAGCCACGGACTTGGAAATAGGCATTCGTACTGAAATCGAAGGTGTCGAAACAACAGCAGCAGGAAGCGTGCTCCTACCTAGCGTACGATTAATGGCAATCGTCCGGGAAAGTCCACCAGGTACAACATTCGAGATTGAGACCGATGGAAACGCAACGATCGTCAAGGCTGCTCGAAGTCAGTTTCGTTTACCTGCAGAAGATCCAGTTGAATTTCCATCTGTAGCGACATTTCCTACAGATGCTTGTTTTGAACTTTCCACACCGTTAGTTCGTGAACTGGTTCGAAGGACGGTATTTGCTACCGACAACGAGTCAAGTCGATACGCACTCGGAGGTGTTCTCCTCGAGTTAACGGATGCTACGGTAGTGGCTGTCGGGACCGATGGACGCCGTCTGGCAAAGATGGAGGGACCATCATCGATTCAGGGTGGTGAACTGCCAGCGACTCAACCGATTGTTCCAGCTCGAGCTATGCAACTGATTGAACGAAGCCTGGGCGATGCAGAGGCACCAGTTAAACTGGCTGTCCAAGGAAGTGACGTGTTGATTCACACGGGACACACCACGATATCAGCACGGCTTGTCGAGGGAAGGTTTCCTCGTTGGCGAGATGTTTTTCCAGAAAGACCAGATGCCGTGAGTGTCAAAGTTGTAGCTGGACCTTTGCTTTCAGCGGTTCGGCAGGCAGCCATTGTTACGAGTGAACAATCCAAAGGCGTTGATTTCGGATTTGAGTCGGGACAATTGGTCCTCGCGGGGCAATCCGCAGAAAGCGGCCAGAGTCGTGTGGAGATGCCCATTGATTACAGTGGTGAAACAGTACAGATCAAACTTGATCCCCGTTTCGTAAGCGAATTCCTTCGAGTCCTCGATCCAGCAACTGCGATTGATGTCGAACTCACGGATGGGCAAAGTGCGTGTGTCTATCGAACTGATGATGGTTATGGGTACTGTGTTATGCCGTTAGCGGCTGATTAGTCGCTCGTCATGCAAAGGATAATCACTGTGCCTTCAGTGTCTTCACATTGGAAAACTAGCCGAATGACAGACCCACGAACCCTCGGAAATGTATTGTCGAGGTTGATGGCGAGGGCCGGCTACGACCGGGAGCAAGGAAGTGATGCCTTACGTTCTGCATGGGAAAGTGTCGCTCCAGAAAGTTTGCGAGGTGGTTCACAGGCAGGTGTTGTACGTCGAGGCGTTCTCGAAGTCTTTGTGACTCATTCAGCACTGGTTCAGGAAATGGGATTTCATAAACATGAAGTCATTCAAAAACTGCAATCGCTGCTGCCATCGGAAGGGATTACGGATATTCGTTGTCGTCTCCTCATCGAAGCAGGTCAGAAGTAGGATCGATATGTTTAGGATTCTAAAAATTCGTTCATAAAAAATGTTTTTCAATTCACTCAATTGTTTCGCGAAAGGTGTCCATGGCTGAATCAGCACCATCCCCTGCAGAAAATTCATCTGAGGCAGGTTACACAAGTACTGACTTGAAGCATCTCTCTGACCGTGAGCATGTGAGAGAACGGTTTGGAATGTATATCGGTGACAATACGTCACGCGGACTTCATCATTTGGTCTATGAAGTCGTTGATAACTCGATTGATGAGTGTATGGCTAAATATGCTTATAGAGTATCAGTGACAGTAAATGTCGACGGTAGTGTGACCGTTGAAGATGACGGACGTGGAATCCCTACAGGAATCCACGAGCAACTTTCAGAAGAGATGGATCGTGAAGTGTCGACCCTTGAAGGCGTGATGACAGTTCTCAAATTTGGCGGAAAATTTGAAAAGGGCGCGTACCAGACATCTGGTGGTCTTCATGGTGTCGGTGTCACAGTCGTCAATTTCCTTTCTGAATGGTGTGAAGTTGAAGTAGCACGAGATGGACATCTCTGGCAGCAGGAATATCAGCGTGGTGAGCCCACTGGGCCTGTTCGTAAGATGGGCACCGCGACTACGACGGGTACAAAAACAACATTTAAACCAGACCCTCAAATATTTCCGCAGACAAAATTTTCCTGGGATATTCTTGCTCGCCGTTTGCAGGAATTAGCATTCCTTAACTCGGGCGTGCGTATTGTCTTCACGGATGCTTCGAGTGGTCAGACAGAGGAGTATCACTATGAGCGGGGAGTTGAAGAATTTGTTGAATGGCTGAATAGGTCAAGTGATGCTGTCCATCCCGATGTCATCTGTCTCAAAGGTGAAACAGAGGGTGTCGCCTGGGATATAGCCCTTCAATACACCAGCGACTTTACCGAAAATGTTCACAGTTATGTGAATAACATTTCCACAAATGAAGGTGGAACGCATGTTTCTGGTTTTCGTTCAGCGCTTACCCGAAGTCTGAATTCATATGGCAAGAAAACAGGGATCTATAAGGATTTAATACCAACAGGCGATGATGTTCGGGAAGGAATTACAGCTGTTGTGAGTGTACGAGTTGCTGAGCCACAATTTGAAGGCCAGACAAAGACCAAACTGGGTAACAGTGAAGTTGAAAGCATCATAACGTCAGCCGTGGGTGAGTTCCTTGGGAAATATCTGGAGGAGCACCCCAAGAGCGCAAAAGCTATTGTTCAAAAAGGGGTCCTGGCTGCCGAAGCGCGTACTGCTGCTCAAAAAGCAAAAGCACTTTTGCGTGAAAGAAAAGGTGCACTCTCAGGTGGTGGTCTTCCAGGAAAACTTCGTGACTGCACAAGCAAAGATGTTGATAAATGTGAACTCTATCTCGTCGAGGGCGATTCAGCCGGCGGCTCGGCCGAAGGTGGCCGTCTACGTGAATATCAAGCCATTCTTCCTCTTCGTGGAAAAATTATTAATGCGTACAAAAGTCGTGAGGACAAGGTTCTTGCGAACGAAGAAGTGCGAAGTGTTATTTCAGCAATTGGAGCAGGCATTGGGCCTGAGGCGGATCTAACAAAACGCCGATACGACAAAGTCGTCATTATGACGGATGCTGATGTTGATGGTTCCCACATTCGCACGCTCTTGCTCACATTTTTCTACAGGCAGATGTATCAACTGGTTGTATCTGGCCATGTCTATGTTGCGCAACCACCACTGTTTCGTGTACGGAACAAGAAGCATGTGTACTATGTGCAAACAGAAGAGGAAATGAAACAACAACTGCTTGACCAAGGCCTTGGAGAAGGTGTTTTTCTACCTGGTGATGGGCGGGAATTGGCTGGGGAAGAGATGCAGAGGCTCTGTCGGACGCTGGCAGGATTAGAGGATGCCTTGGTAGCCCTTGAGCGTCGAGGAATTAGTTTGCGCGACCACGCAGCTCGTCGAGATTCGGAGACAAAAAAGCTGCCAATGTATCACGTATTTTTTGGTGCTGAAGAGCACTGGTTCACGAGTCGGGACCAGCTTGAGTCATTTGTTGAGTCAAAAGAGAAAATCACAGGAGGTGAATTAGAGGCTGGCAAAGCTGATGAAAATAAGCCAGGAGGAGGTGGTGCAGCCGATCCGGAATCTGCTGAACATCAACTTATCGTTATAGATCTTCATGAGGTCCGCAGCATCAATGCGGGGCTCACGGAGCTTGATTCTATGGGATTTGGAATTGAGTCCCTCATGCCGGAGGACAGAACGGGTACGGAAGAGCCTCGATATCTGCTGCGTCGGGGCGAGAACAAAATCGGACTTGATGATCTAAGAGGTCTCCTTACTGCCGTGCGACGTGCTGGCGAGAAGGGTTTGGCCATTACCCGGTTTAAGGGCCTGGGTGAAATGAACGCAGAAGAACTCCGGGAAACAACCCTTGATCCATCCAACCGAACACTTCTTCGTGTCTCAATGGAAGATGCAGCCGCCGCTCATGAACTCTTCCGTACGTTGATGGGAGAGAAAGTCGAGCCTCGTCGGGAGTTTATAGAACGGAACGCTCTCGATGTCAGAAATCTTGACGTGTAAGAACGAACTATGTTTCTTTATCAAGAATCTTGATTCGAATGTTCTTGATCCATACCGCATAGCCATGGTCTTGAAAAGCAAATCCTCCATGTGAGGATCGTTTGCCGGCCGCGCCCTCATTGAGGTTGGCTTGGTTTACCACCTCATCATTTATTGAAACGGTAATCTGGTTGTCTACACACCGAATGTGCATGTGGTTCCAGTGTTTTGCAGGTTTTGAAGCATTCTTTGTTGGTGCATGACCTGGAATAATTCCTCCAGCAGTATGGTCCCCGAATTCGGGCTTCGACCAAAGACTGTTCTCGTAGAGCTGAACCTCTTTATGATGCCGATCTTGAAGTTGTGAAAGATCCGGAATGTGAAAGTAGAGTCCGCTGTTCTGGTCTGTACGCCAATCGAAATCGAATTCAAAATTGGTGACGCCGATATCCTTCAGGACAAGGTAATTCTCATAGTTTTTCCAATGTTTGTAGTCGCGTTCAGGCAGGTGGATAACGCCATCATCTTGTAATGTCCATGCTCCTTTTGTTGTCCAATTATCAGAGAGACGACCAGTGATAAGAGGCATCCATTCCGATGCCAAGAGCGGGCTGCCTATGAGAAAAGAACACACAAATAGAAGCCTATACAACGCATTTGGTACTTTTTGATTCAACATTGAGGCCAACCTTATGAGAAAGTGTTATGGAAAGACGACGAGGGCGTCTTCAGGGATTTGTGTGAACAGAGGGTATTGGAGGCAAATAGTGCCATGTATCGAAAGTTGCCGCCTGACCGTAATAGTGTCCGTTCTCATCGGTAATATTCCAGATGATAGCCTGATCAATCTTGAAACGTTTTCCAGTTTTGGAAACTCGAATCCCTGAATAGTCATCAATATAACCATTCTTTAGTGTTCTTTCCAAAAGCTGGGCCCGCTCATTTTGATGAATCGGCTCAGCTGTTTTTCGAGACGGTGTCTGAACGAAATCTTCCCAAGTCATTCCCCAGAGGCAGAGCGCTTTTTCATTCCCATAATTCAATATGGGATCGTCTTCTGTTCCATGGGAAACAACAACGAATGGTGCGGTAAATAAACAATGAGCTTGTTCTTCACGCGTGCGATTGCGCACAAGTAAATCCCTTCCTACAAGGGAAGAAAATGAATTCAAAAGAAGTTCAACATGTCGGAAAAGATCACGCATAATAGAACCTATACGACGGACATTCTTCAGTAGAAAAACTATTCAGTGAGAAGTAGAACAAGGATTCTTATTATGACAAATCATCGTGTGACGAACCGAGGAACCATACTTTGTGCCACAGGGCTCCTAGCATTCGTATTAAGCGGCCCCAATGCATATGGCCAATCAGCTCTGCCGCTGGTCTTTCAAGATGATTTCAGTGATGGGAGTGCACGATGGGAAACAACAGATGCCGGCTCATGGACACTTACGAACAAGGATGGTCGCTCAGCCTGGGGAATCAATAAGCGTAAAAGTGACTACCAGCCGAAGGTCCGGAGCCCACATAATATAGCTCTAGTCCAAGACTTGAATCTTACTGAAACCATTATTGAATTTGACGTTCAAAGTACTCGTGACACTGGGAACCACCGCGACTGCTGCGTGTTCTTTCAGTATCAGGATCCCGAACATTTTTATTATGTTCACCTTGGTGCAAAGCCTGATCCACATAGCGGACAAATCATGATAGTTGACGGAGCACCTCGTCGAGCACTGACCACAAATAAGCAGTCTGTCCCATGGGATGGTCAATGGCACCATGTAAAACTTGAACGATATACAGCGAGCGGAAAGATAGCAGTATTCTTCGATAACATGAAAAAACCTCTCATGGAGGCACACGATAAAACATTTACATCAGGTAGAGTCGGTATTGGCTCATTCGATGACATGAACGACTTCTCTGATGTGAAGATCTACGGGCAGAGAGCGAGTACAGAGCGGTAGTCTTGCGAATGAAACGATCCTCATGTGAAATACGTTGGTTCTTTTCAGACCCACCTACTTCTATGAGGAGCCGCACCCGATGGCAAAGCAGTCAGTCGCCGACCTTGATCCTGCCGGTAAAACCGTTCTTGTCCGCGTTGATTTTAATGTCCCTCAGGACGGTGACGGCACAATAACCGATGATCGTCGGATTCGCATGGCCGTTCCAACATTACGATCCATTCTTGATCGTGGTGGGAAAGCGATTCTTATGAGCCACCTCGGTCGTCCGAAGGGTGAGGTAAACCCAAAACTCTCGCTTGCTCCAGTGGCGAAACGTTTGGGTGAGCTTCTTGAAAAGCCAGTAGCTCTTGCGACTGATACCGGAGGGAAAGATTCAACAGAAAAAGCGCATGCATTATCAGTTGGTGATGTTCTGGTGCTGGAAAACGTTCGGTTTAACCCCGGAGAAAAAAAGGGAGATGACGCGAGCTATGTTGCAGGCATTGCTGATCTTGCAGATGCCTATGTGAACGATGCTTTTGGAACCTGTCATCGGACTGAAGCCAGCATGTACGCTGTTCCAAAAGCGATGAAAGAATCAGGTAAGCCCGTGGTCGTTGGTTTTCTTGTTGAGAAAGAAATTCAGTATCTCTCAGATGCTGTTGGCCAACCGAAGCGACCGTTTGTTGCGATTCTCGGCGGTAAAAAGGTGAGTGATAAGATTGCTGTTATTACAAATCTTCTAAAGATTTGTGATCATATTTTGATTGGTGGTGCAATGGCTTATACATTCTCTCTTGCTCAAGGTGGGAAGACCGGTGATTCCCTTGTGGAACCAGATAAACTTGAATTGGCAAAGCAGCTCCTCCGAGATGGAGGAGAAAAACTTGTTCTCCCTGTGGATACTCAGTGTGCGGATGACTTTTCACCAGATGCCAACAAAAAAATAGTAAATGCCGGTGAAATACCAGATGGCTTCGAGGGTCTTGATATTGGACCCGATACGGCCAAGCGGTACGTTGAAATTATTCAAAGCGCGGGCACCGTTGTCTGGAATGGCCCGATGGGCGTTTTTGAAATGCCCCCTTTTGATGCTGGTACAAAAGCGGTTGCCGACGCGGTTGCCAGTGCAACAGCGAGTGGTGCAATTACGATTATTGGTGGTGGTGATTCAGCAGCAGCTGTTGAGCAACTTGGCTATGCTGAAAAGGTGAGCCACGTCTCAACCGGTGGTGGAGCATCCCTAGAAATGCTCGAAGGCAAGGAATTTAAGACAGTTGATATTCTTGATGAGAAGTGATTGTTTACAGGCGAGCAATATCGCGGTGTCTCAGCGAAACGGTATGCGTCAAGAATTCATAGTCATAGCTCAAAAAGGATTGAAGTGTTGGGTTTACTTGTGAAGCAAATCGAATGTCACAAAAAAGACAGTTGCGGAGAAAAAGTCCTTCCGCAACTGTCTTTGATCAGCGTTTGTATTTAGCTGCATCCCATGCTGTTGCCACAGTTATGGCAGAGGTAGCAGTTACCATTTCTGACGGTAATGGATCCGCAGTTATCACAGGCAGGGGCATCAATCTGAAATTTTGCAAACTGACTCTGTCTGTCGTCGGCACTGGCCTCAGGGTTTTCTGCCATTTTCAGCCCAGCACGTTCAAGAAGGGCAGCTGTTGTTCCATCCTGCCCTTTTCTTTTAGGAGCTGAGAGTGTCGCTGCCCGAGCGGTAACGGTGGCTTTCCCGTTTCGCCCACTTGGGTGTCGCCCCCTACTTGTGGTGAGTTGTCCGCTGGAGTTGTGTTTTCCATTTGTGGCTTCCTGCCCATTTGCATGCCCGCTCGCCTTCGTGGCGGCGGGCTTGGACTCACTTTCTCCATCATCTCCTGCAGCGGCCTCCCCGCCACTGCTACTGCCCGCGGGTCGATTTGCTTCACGATAACCAGGCAGGAACTCGGTTCCCATCCAGCGGAAGATATAGTCCACCAAACTCTTTGCGACAGGTATATCAGGATTTTTGGTGTAGCCCCAAGGTTCAAACCGCGTGTGCGAAAACTTTTTGGTATAGACTTCGAGGGGAACACCATATTGCAGGCTCATGGACACAGCTGTTCCAAAAGAGTCCATCAAGCCACCAATTGTGCTGCCTTCTTTTGCCATTGTGATGAAAAGTTCACCAGGTCGACCGTCATCGTAGAGACCAACAGTGATATAGCCTTCATGCCCACCAACATTAAACTTGTGAGTCACACTCCTCCGCGTGTCGGGCAGACGTTCTCGTCGCGGCGCAGCGACGGCCTTTTCTGCATTCTTATCACTCTCTGTACTCGTGCCCAGTGGTTGACTTTCTTTTGAGCCGTCACGATAAATTGCAATGGCCTTTAGTCCAAGTCGCCAGCCTTCGACATATGCACCGGCAATGTCTTCAGGAGTCGTTTCACGAGGCATGTTCACTGTTTTTGAAATGGCCCCGGAAAGAAACGGTTGGGCTTCTGCCATCATCTTGATATGTGCTTGCCACTCAATAGACCGTTTTCCAAGGCGAGGCTTAAAAGCACAATCAAAGACCGTTAAATGCTCATCTTGTATATCAGGACAGTCTTCGATGGTGTCATTTTTATCGATGTAGGCAAGAATATTTTCAACTGCTGGTTCGTCATAACCAAGCTTTCTCAATGCCAAAGGTACTGTCTGATTGACAATCTTCAGCATGCCACCACCAGCGAGTTGCTTGTATTTGACAAGCGCAATATCTGGCTCGATTCCAGTGGTGTCACAGTCCATCAAAAAGCTAATGGTGCCCGTTGGAGCGAGTACCGTCGCCTGAGCATTTCGATAGCCATGCTGTCGACCGTCTGCGAGAACATCATCCCAAATCTGACGCGCCGCATCCCGCAAATGTGTTGGGCAGGCATCATCAATTTTTTCAACGGCATCACGGTGCATTTGCATGACACGAAGCATTGGTTCACGATTTGCTGCAAAGCCTTCAAATGGACCAACTGCACTGGCGAGCTCGGCACTCGTGCGATTAGCTGCACCGTGAAGAATTGCGGTAATTGCTCCACAAATGCCCCGACCAGCGTTTGAGTCGTAAGCCATGCCATCAGCCATGAGCAGACTTCCCAAATTGGAATAACCAAGACCAAGCGGTCGATAGAGATGGCTGTTTTTGGCAATGCGTGCCGTTGGGTAGCTGGCGTGATCAACAAGAATTTCTTGTGCAATAAGAAAGACTCGACACGCTGCAGCAAATCGCTCAACGTCAAATTCGCCATCCGGCTTTCGGAATTTCATGAGGTTGATACTTGCCAAGTTGCATGCAGTATCGTCTAGAAACATGTATTCAGAGCAAGGATTGCTCGCATTGATTCGGCCAGAATTTGGACATGTGTGCCAGCGGTTAATGGTCGTGTCATATTGCACACCAGGGTCGCCGCATTGCCATGCACACTGTGACATGCGGTCTATGATTTCGTTGGCTTTATAAGTTGGGCCGGCCTTCGATGAGTCCGTAACCCAACGAGTCGTCCACGAGTCATTCCGCTCGACTGCTTCCATGAATTCATCAGTTAATCGAACTGAGAGGTTCGCATTCTGGAATAAAATAGAGCTGTATGCTTCACCGTTGAAATTGGCGTCGTAACCACCTTTTTCAATCAGAACACGAGCCTTCTTTTCTTCTCTGGACTTACACTCGATGAAATCCATGATGTCCGGGTGATAAACTTTCAGAGATTGCATTTTTGCAGCACGTCGTGTCTTCCCACCACTTTTGACGACACCAGCAATCTGGTCGTAGACCCGCATGAATGAAAGTGGCCCAGATGGACTGCCACCTCCTGAGAGCTTTTCTTTTTGGCTTCGAAGGGTCGTTAGGTCGGTGCCGGTGCCAGAGCCAAATTTGAACAACATGGCCTCGCTACGAGCCAATTCCATGATGTCTTCCATATTGTCTTGAACACTTTGAATGAAGCAGGCACTTCCTTGTGGATATTCATAGGGATTATCGGGTTGCGTCACGTCCCGACTGGCCTCATCCCAACACCAATTACATTTGGATCCCTCAACACCATATTGATGAAACAGCCCGACGTTAAACCACACCGGAGAGTTGAACGCACCATGCTGGTGAACACACAGCCATGCCAAGTCACGATAGAAGTTTTCACCATCCTCAGGTGTCTTGAAATACCCGTCTGCAATGCCCCAATCTGAAATGGTACGAGCAACACGATGGATCAGTTGCTTGACTGAATGTTCTCGTTCCGGAGTGTGAATTTCACCATAAAAATACTTGCTGACGACAACGTTGGTAGCCAGTTGGCTCCACGCCGCTGGAATTTCACACGCAGACTGCTCAAAGAGAAGTTGACCATTTTCACCCTTGATCGCTGCTGTGCGAAGCTCCCACTCTGTTGTGTCAAACGGACTCTCAACCTCGGTTGGACAGAATGTTGATTCAATTTCGATCGCCACTCGTTCGGGAGTCGACTGCGGGCCGCCAGTTCCGGAAGTTTCTTGTGAATGTGAGGCAGAAGAAGCGACTTGAGTGGATGAATCGAACTGAGTCATGGGCAAAACTCCTAATAATGTGATGGCCTCAAAAAGACCTAACAAAGTGTACTCGCGTATAGGTTCTCAACAACTGGTATCGACTGACATACGCGTCCGGAGTGAATCCTTCACTCCGTTAAATTCCCTAAAAACGTTACAAAGATAAATGGCAGTTCCGTCTGCATGCTATCGCAAGATATTGTGGTGTTTACTACTTCGACCACTTGATATGGCAGGGGCGTGAATGTAGCGGGCTGACAGCACACGTCAAGCAGAAAAATTGGAACCCCTATGAACACCCCATTTGGTGAGTTTTGGAACGTCCCGAGAGGTCTTCAAGGAGGTATGTGTTCTGCTCAAAAAGTAGTTCTAAAGAGGGGTTTGTCTGCTTTTTGTCTGGTTGAGGAGGGACACCGTCCTGCCGAGGCAGTGTTTCACTTCATCTTTTTGCCGACGCGTTGAAGACGAATCAGTGATAATGAAAAAAGAGAGATGGATTCCGACAGTGGGAGGGAGTCTGAGTACTCCTTGTGAGCGGCGTGAGGAAGGTTGAAAATGAGTGAGAATCAACAGCTAGCAACAATCCGTGTCCTTTGTCTGGTTGGTGATGCCTATGAAGATTTGGAACTCTGGTATCCAAAACTACGAATTGAAGAAGCGGGCGGACATGTCACACTTGCTGGCCGGCAGCAGGCGGCTGAATATGCTGGAAAACATGGCTATCCATGTGTAAGCGATGCCGCGATCGGAGACATGGAAGCGGAGGATTTCCATGGAATTCTCATTCCAGGAGGATGGATGCCTGATAGCCTGCGTCGCGACCCTAAGGTGCTCCAACTTGTTCGGGACTTTGCGAACCATGGCAAGCTTGTTGCCGCTATCTGCCACGGTGGGTGGATTCCAATATCTGCCGGTGTTTACCGTGGTGTACGAGTGACAGGAAGTCCGGGTATTCAGGACGATCTCATCAATGCTGGAGCTATTTGGGAAGATACCCCAGTTGTCGTTGATCGACATTTTGTTTCCAGTCGGCGACCAAGTGATCTCCCGGCCTTTGGATCAGCGATTCTCAGTGTGTTGTCTGATTTGACATGATTATTTCAACGCCATGAGCAAACAGAGCAGCAGATTTTTATAGATCGAAATGAAAGTGTTCCTGCAACGATTCAACGTGATCATGCATAAAACGACTTTCCAGTCTTATGTTGTTTTTGTTTTGACGTTTACCACTGTCCTGGCGACTGGCTGCCAGCAGCAGTCTTCGCTTTACTTTGGAACTGTCAAGCCGCGCCATGGTCCACAAGAAATCTGGATAAATAATTCGAGTGAACCAGAGTGGCTCGATCCTGGCCGATGCTCGGATAGTACGGGTGGTGAGATCATCTGGAATACATTTGAGGGACTTGTTCAGGCTCACCCCGCTACCCTGAAGCCACTTCCTGCCATTGCAACACATTGGGACATATCAGATGACGGACGGGTGTACAGGTTTTATCTTCGCCCTTCGTTCTGGTCAGATGGCCACCCACTCACAGCAGATGACTTTGTGTTTGCGCTTCGACGTCTTGTTGATCCACAAACAGGAAGTAAATATGCCAGCAATGGTTTTATTTTTGAGAAAGGTCTGGCAATTAGTCGAGGTGAAGCTGCAGTCAATAGCCTTGGCGTCCGAGCACTTGATTCACACACTTTGGAAATTGAGTTGGTTGATCCCCTGCCATACTTTCTCAACTTCCTGAGTTTCTACTCGTTCATGCCTATTCCACAGCACCTTTTTCAAAATCTTCAGGAACGTGGCATTGACCAAGATCTGTGGACGCGACCGGAACATGTTGTCTGTAATGGAGCGTTTCAGATGACAGACTGGCAGTTTCGTCAGCACATGACGTTTGAAAAGAATAGAAAATATTGGGATGCAGATTCTGTCAAACTCGATCGTGTCCGCGTTGCAATGGTGGAGAGTTCGACGACGGCAATGAATATGTATGTCGCTGGGGAGTTTGATTGGCCGGGCGGAAGCACGTCCCTTCCTGCTGAATTTATGGATCATCTAGAGAGCTATAAGGATTTCCACAGCCATCCCTATTTGGGTGTTTATTTTTATTGGATCAATACGACGAAACCCCCGCTCGATGATCCACTGGTTCGCCGGGCGCTGTCTCTTGCCATTGATCGTGACTCACTTGTTAAACATGTGACACGTGGTGGACAAATAGGCTCATCAGATCTTGTGCCTGATGGTCTTGCTGGATACGAAGGACTTCATCTTCCAGTGTATGATCCGGCCGAGGCTCGGCGACTGCTTGCGGAAGCAGGGTATCCAGCAGGTCAGGGTCTGCCAGAAGTCACGCTATCATTCAATACATCAGAAGGGCATAAACAAGTTGCTGAAGCAATCCAGGCGATGTGGCAACAGGAACTTGGGATTGCTGTGGAATTAGAAAACCAGGAATGGAAAGTGTTTCTGGCAAATGCTGAGCAAATGAATTTTCAAATTTCTCGGATGGGTTGGATTGGTGATTATGCAGACCCGTATACATTTTTGGAGCTTCTTACCAGTGACTGTGGAAACAATCACTCAAACTGGTCAAGTAAGACTTATGATGCTTTGTTAGAGCAAGCCAATCAACACAATGATCCAGAGGAGCGGCTCAAGAGCTTGAGACAAGCGGAGGCATTTGCTCTTGCAGAACAACCTTTGATTCCTCTTTATGTGTACACACGAACACAGTTGATAAAACCATATGTGCGAGGCATTTGGGGAAATCACCAGGATCGACACCCTTGGAAATACATGTGGATCGACGAATCTTTTGAACCGGGTGAGGAAAATAGTGAGTCTGTGAACACGTCCCGGAAAGCTATACAGGTGCATAAATGATTCGTCTTCTTTTGCGACGATTGCTGGAACTTGTCCCAACGGTTCTTGTTATCGTTGTGGCGTCTTTTGCCCTTGTGCGATTGGCTCCTGGTTCACCTTTTTCGAGTGAAAAGGAAATACCTGCTGAGATTCGTCAAAAACTTGAGGCAAAGTATGGTTTTGATAAGCCACTTCCAGAACAGTTCATTCGTTACATTGGGAACCTTTTGAAAGGAGATCTTGGGCTTTCAACAAAGTATCCACAGCGATCAGTCAATGAGATTATTGCAAATGGTTTTCCCGTTTCCCTTACGTTAGCCGCCGTTGCGCTGCTCTGGTCATTACTTGTGGGCATTACGGCTGGAATCATTGGAGCAATTCGACAAAATACAGTCTGGGATTATACCGCGATGACTGCTGCCCTCGTTGGCATCAGTGTGCCCAGCTTTGTTCTTGGACCCTTGCTTGTGTTAGTGGTATCTCTTCGGTTGCATATGCTGCCGCCAGCTGGTTGGGGTGACTGGCACCATGTGATACTGCCAGGTCTCACGCTCGGTACTATTTACGCAGGTTCAATAGCAAGATTAATGCGAGGTGGCATGCTTGATGTTGTCCGAAGTGATTTCATTCGTACAGCACGAGCGAAAGGAGTTGCAGAATGGGTAATTGTCTGGCGGCACATGTTTCCTACCGCGATTTTACCAGTAGTGAGTTATCTCGGGCCTGCAATAGCGAGCATGCTTACCGGAAGTGTTGTTGTTGAAAAAATATTCAATGTTCCCGGAATAGGGCCCTACTTCGTTGATGCTGCTTTTAATCGAGATTACTTTCTTGTTATGGGTATCGTCTTACTTTATGCATTTTTTCTTCTTTTGTTGAATCTTGTGGTTGATGTCTTGTATGGATTTTTGGATCCACGAGTAGATGTCTCATGAAATGTATTCAAGTTGGGTTACAATCAGATGAGATCGACTCCCAGGCGGGGTCGTCACTTTGGGAAGATGCATGGAAAAGACTGCAGAAGAATAAATTAGCATGGATCAGCGGCCTTTTTTTGGTGCTCTTAGGGATAGGTTGTTGTTTTGGTCCAGCATTCTTGCAGGTCGTTTGGGGTTACGATGACCACACACAAAATCTTGCGTATGGTCCACAACCCCCATCATTAGAACACCCTTTTGGCACGGACTTTTATGGTCGTGATCTACTCGCACGTGTTCTATCTGGAGCTCGTGTGAGTCTTTCTGTTGGTTTGCTCGCAGCTTTTGTCGCTGCTTTTATTGGGACGATATATGGAGCCGTGTCAGGTTATTTCGGTGGGCTTGTCGACAGTCTTATGATGCGAATTGTCGACATTCTCTATGCACTGCCGTATATGTTTCTCGTAATTATTTTGGTTACGATTCTTGGTAAAAGTTTGGTTTTGCTATTTCTTGCTTTGGGGGCTGTTGGGTGGCTGCTTACAGCACGTGTTGTTCGCGGCCAGGTGTTGAGTCTCAAAGAGCAAGATTTTGTTTTGGCGGCTCGAAGTCTTGGAACAACAAATAGAGGCATAATTTTTGAGCATTTGATTCCAAATACACTTAGCTCAGTCATTGTGACGTTTACACTTACCGTTCCTTCGATGATTTTGCAGGAAGCATTTCTTTCTTTTCTTGGTCTTGGCGTACAACCACCCCAGCCAAGCCTCGGAAGCCTCATTAATGATGGAGCAAATCAGATGCTGGTATTTTGGTGGACACTGGTTTTTCCTGGTGGCATTATGGCCACCATGCTCTTTGCGCTTAATTTTCTCGGTGATGGAATCCGTGATGCGTTAGACCCACGGATGAAAACCTGAACCAGAAGACTCTGCAGAGCTAGAAGTGCAAAGTCATGTCACTTTTTCTTTGCGTTTGATTTTTTCTTGGGGCGAATTTTCTCCCAAGAAATGACCTGTGCTCGAGCAGCATAGGCGTCCCATGCCTCAGCCATGCTCTTCGTACGGTTGGCCTGCTCCTGTGAAAGATCATGCTGTTCGGATCGATCACTGGAAATATCATAGAGTTCCCAAGGCTGATTAAATCCAGCGACCAACTTCCAGTTTCCATCTCGAATTGCTCGGTTGCCCTCATGTTCCCAATAGAGTTTTCGATTTGGTAATGTCTTTTTCTGAAAGAGTGGTTGCAGACTCAGTCCTTCAAGGGGAGTTTTATTTTTTGGGTAGTCTGCATCAGCAACATCAATGGCAGTTGCCATAATGTCAATAAGATGACCGGGTGTTCCTTCCATTCGACCAGGGTCAACAATGCCGTCTGGCCAGTGAACAATGAGTGGTGTTGCAATACCACCTTCATGGACCCAGTGCTTGTACTTTCGAAAGGGTGTGTTGGAGACAGTCGCCCACGCTTGACCATACCCAATATAGGTATCAGCGGGACCTGCCAAGACACCTTTGCCTTGTCGAACGGGATACCCGTCACGAGTCTGTTTTGGAATCATGTCAACCTGGAGTGTGTCAGCCTTCATAGGAGGGAGTGGCGGTGCTGACGCTCTTGGTTTTCCAATACTCCGTCGGCCCATTCCCTCTGCGCAGCCACCGTTATCTTGCATATAGCAGACCAGTGTGTTGTTGAATTGATTCGTGGTTTCAAGAGCTTGTACGATTTTTCCAATACCCTGATCCATCGAGTCAACCATGGCGGCATAGACCTCCATATTTCGTTCATCCCACGGCCAGTATTCACCGTGTTCACCCCATTGCTCTTCGAGGGGCCAGAGTGTTGTGGAATCCTCCGTCACAAGACCGTGCTGGAGCATCTTTTGATAACGATCTGTTCGAATCGTTGAGTAACCTTCTTTGTAACGACCTTTATATTTTGCAAGATCTTTTTCTTTTGCATGCATTGGCCAGTGAGCGGCAGTAAAAGCGACATACATAAAAAAAGGTTTTGTCTGATCGTGCTCACGAATAAAACGGACGGCATGGTCAGCGATTGCATCAGTGTAATAGTATGAATCTGGTTTGTAGGAGGGGTCAGCGTAGGGTGAAATCAAGGTGTTATCCCTGACCAAAGTATTTGGATCAAAGAAACTTCCGGCACCGTGAATCGTTCCGTAGAATCGGTCAAATCCTCGCTGGATAGGCCAGTTTTTTTTGTCTTCAGCTTTTTTGGGTGAGAGTCCGTGTGTGACGTGCCATTTACCAGCCATGTAATTCTGATAGCCGGCAGGCTGCAGGGCCTCAGCAATTGTGTAGCAGTTGCTACCAAATTCTCCACGATAGCCTGGGAACCCCCTGTCATCCATCATGTGACCGATACCAGCCTGGTGAGGATACAAACCAGACAGCAAGCTTGCTCGTGTTGGGCAGCAGCGACCTGTGTTATAGAACTGTGTGAATCGAACACCATCCCGTGCAAGTCGATCTAAGGTGGGAGTTTCAATTTCACCACCGTAACATCCGATATCGGAATATCCCATGTCGTCGGAGAGAATCACAAGGATATTAGGCTGATTATCAGCACGCGCAGACCGAGCAAGGCAGCCCATAAAGAGACCAATTGTCAGGCATGCACCGACTCGAAGAAAGGCACCTACGCAGGAGTGTGAAAGTCTGCACTGACACAGTTGGGAAGTTGTTCTGTTATACGCAGTCATCATTTTAAATCTCACGCAAAGGAATATTAAGAGTGTTTAGTGCTTCTGAATAAAAGCTTTTTCTGTGGCGACTGGATCACTGTCATCCCAGCGTTCTAGCCAATTCCGAAGTGCCTTTTGAAGCTTTTGGAATGTTTGCTTATTGCCGTTCGACTCTGCAAGATTCTGAAGCTCGTGTGGATCAGCTTTTCGATCATAAAGAGCCCATTCGGGTCGATGATGAAGACGATGGACCAGAGCCTTGTTACGAGCATTTGGTTGTGTATGAGACCATGCTACCCACGAGGCGGCGACATCAGGGTATTTGTCAGTCTCTCCATCGGCAGTCCACTGAAGAGCCTGCGTCAATGTTACATTGGATGTGATGTCCTGATACTGCGGTGACCAGATCAGGGTATATCTGTCATCACGAATTGAACGAATTGGATAGTTCCGTGTTTTATTATCGAGAATGTTGCAATTCGTAAATGCCCCGAAAGCATATTGATGGACAACGGTGTCGCCACCCGTCCAGTTCGCCCACTGGCTTATTCCATCGAATGTCCACTCATCTGCGT
>CAXEMW010000016.1:0-23610 GCA_963997395.1 uncultured Planctomycetaceae bacterium | reverse complement strand
CAGCGAGATGCCAGTCTCTATCTAGATTACGGTCATTCTCGTCCTGGAGTATTCAGTCGTGGTCCGATAACACAACAATTCGATGCAGTTGGTGCTGCAGCCCGAGCACAGCAGATGCCCCCACGCGATCCAGCGACGCGTGAATTGCCAGCGACGTTGCCATCAGATTTCAATGCTGAAGAACTTCCAACTCCAATACCAAATGATACGCCAAGTTTCCCAGCCGCGGCACATGGTTTCCCAGGTGAAGAGATAAACCTGTCGTCACTTCAAGGGACAAAGAAATCAGCTATCGATTCGATTTCAACCGCAGACGATACAAAGCGATTACAACAGAGGGATGCGGATATTGTCACTACCGGTTGGCAAGAACCAGTGACCCCAGCGGCTACTGCAGTTATAAATCCGGACTCTGCTGCTGAGACGCAGCTGCAGTAAAAACTGGATGTCTATCTCGCAGCTTCGGTCAGGATATTCAATCGTTCGACGCACGATTGACGAAGCACTAGGGTGCAGCAGCAGGAAAGGGTATTGCCGCCGCTTGTTGAGCTTTTTCGAACAGCTCGAAATTTTTCTCCCTGAGCTGAGCGAGAAGAGAAGCACTTTTTTCTGACGGGCACGCCAAGAGATACCCAATAATAGCTGGCCGAATAAGTGGGCCCTCACCACCAAGAGTATCCCACATCGCAACAATCTGGTTACGAAAGTCCCAATCCATGTACCGTGATAAGTCAACAATCACCTCACGTGTGAGGTGTGGCACAGGGAGGAGTTTCCGGGTGATTAAGATGACTTCTGTTCGAGGAACGGTGTCAGATGGGTATTCCCAGCAAAAGCGTAATGCTTGAAGGAGATGTCGTTGATCAACAGGGCTCGCCTCATTCTCAAAGAGACCCCGACGTTCTAAAATAGGCAAAGCCTGTTCACCTAAAGCAATAAATAGCCCTCCCAGAACGCCATCGAGGCCAGCCTGAAAATCATTTGATTGGTCTTCTGTAAGTATCGAAATAAGCGCATTGGTACACGCCGATTGAGACTCTTTGGGTGATTGACGAGCCAGTACACCGGCGATCATTCCATAGAATCCACGCCTTTGCTGTTGAAGGGACAGGTCACGCAGGTGATCAATAACCTCTGCCTGAGAAAAGGCATGAGCGGAGTCTCGAACCTCCTGAAATGGAGCGAGGGCAAATTCGGCATAGGCATCTTTCGAAATAGCATGATTGGGATGATCGAGCCATTTTACGAACCATTCCAGACGATTTTTATCCTGAAAAATCTGTTGTTTCAACGGAGGTATTTGGAGGGTGTAGCCAATAAACATTTCATCAGCAGCACGTGCTGTCCAGCCAACGGCAGGAAGATTCAAAAGTAAAGCGGTTCCAGAAAAAGTAGTTTCAACAGCAGCCTCTACAGGAGGTTCGGCCGGCTCAATAGAAATCACTTTTCTTCCTAAAGATGAGGGGAGTATTCTCGAAAGAAGTGAAAAGGGCTGACGTCGTTGGCCTTGTCTATTTGCAACCGCCTCTGTCAGAGATTCACCAATGGCAAGGTCGCTCGATCGGGCGATACCATAGGAGAGAGGTGTCTCAACAGGACCACAAAATGGACATGCTGAGCTTGTCGAAGTGAGAGTGGAGAGTAAGAAGAGCGTAGCGCATACGCTGTGAAATACAGTATTTGAAAGCACCAACACGATCGACAACATGGTTTTCTTCAAGCCGATCATCGAACAGATTCTCCGATGAGCGAGTAGACAGCAAGGTGGTTTCCGTCTGGGCCTTTTAATTCCTTGATGCCGAAGGTTCCAGTAACAGCTACAGGACGAATAGAAAACTCAGCTGTTCTACCGGGAAGCATTTTAACAACGACACAATCGTATAACGCTGCGCCCGGACCAAAACAGCATTCCATATTATCTCGAACCAATACAAACTGGGTTAAGCCAGTCTGTTGAAAACTTGGAAGAATATAACCACGAATCCGAATCTGCTGTCCTACTAAAGAGGTGACTCGTTCTGGTAAGAGTTTTTGGGAAAAAGGTGTGTCTTCTTCCATTTCGAAGACAATATCGTCAAAGGATATCTCACGAATATTGCTTTGATCGATTCTCTGACGTTGCTGTAACTGATGTTCTTGAGTCTCTGGCGGACTTGTTTCATCAAAAGAGAGTGGTGCTTCCGTATTCTGACCACAGCCGGAAAAAAATGAGAGGGCAAGGGAAGTAACAAGAATTTTAGCGAGGAAATGCCTCCTCAAGATGATAAAGGACTCCCCCCTCAATACCGTCTTGGCCAACGGTAGGACGAACGGTGAATGTGCCAGCAAGTTTTTTCTGACGAGAGCTAAATGACATACCCTTTTCATCTCGAAGATGAACAAGAACACGATCAGTAATTTTTGGATTACCCCCAAAGCAGCAATCTCCTTGATCCCGTACAAGTAAAAATTGACGAATACCAAATTGTTTTTTCCCAGGATACATATAGCCTTTGAGCAGCACGTTATGACCATTTAAAGCCCGTGCAGAGTCAGGTATTGATGCCGCTGGCGAACCCTCTGCGGGTTGCAACACGCCATAATGAACTCTCTCGAAACCTTCAGGTAGTTCAGCGGCATATACCCATGACAAATATATCGTTCCACCAATAAGGCAAACCAACGAAAAGATAGTAGCTGTTTTAGCGAGCCGCTTACCAGTGAAAATATCTGGACGATTGATAATGTCTCGTAAGGCTACGAGGCCTAGACAAAAACCAACCGTAGGTACTGCAAGCAACCACCAGTCAATAAAAGCGAGGGGTGACAGGAAGGCGAGTGTAGCAGCAGCAATTGATGTGCCAGCCAAAGCCTTGTAGGCATGATCCTCGTTGTTTTCAGAACTACGTTTTGTAGCTTTTACAGGAGTATCAAAAAGTCCTTTTTTCATGACTGCCGTACCTCGACTGGATTTGTCTAACCAGCCGTGTCCCGTTTTCCTGAATGAAGAAGATAGCGAGATAGAAAAGCTACAATTACAACAAGCACGAGCCAAAAAATCCACCGTAGTGAGGATTTTGTTGATGGCACGTTCGTAGGCTGAAGAATCGGACCGTCACCAGGCCGGGGTCCTTCTGCTGCTGGCTGTGAGCCCGTGCTAACCACCATTGAGCGATCTGTAGTGACGTCATCTGCAACGACATCAGCAACCCGTACTGGCGTGACAGACGGCTGCTCTGCAGGGAGGTCTGCTTCAGTGGTTGTTGTGAGACCAGCAAGACCCGCTAATGTAGCTGCTCTACGAACAGCTTCGGGATCTATTTCACGAAGTTTTACCAAAGCACTTGCTGCTGCAGGAAGCGGGCAAGCTTTCATATAGTTCACGATGGGCTCGCGCACAAAAATGTTTTCGGGAGTTGCGTCAACGTAGATAGCCGTCAACTTTGCTATCACAGACCAATCCTGCCAGCGGGCAAGATCAGCAATGACAAGGTCTGCAAGTTTTGGTTCATTGAGCAACAAGCGCAAGGATTCAAGAACCCGTTCGCGTGGAATTGTTTCTGATTCTTCACCAAGAAAACGCAGCGCCATGACCGCGGCATACGTTTCTGTAAATGGAATTTCCCGAGAACTACGATCAAGAAAAAGTTTATCAATGAGATCAAGACCCGTTGGACCAACGAGCACAACATAGCAGGCAATCAACGCATCTAACCCACTTCGCAGATCAGATGAGTCGTCACCAAGGTCTTCACCAAGAAGAATTTTCTCTATTTCAGCTGCATAAGCTGGTGTTCCACATATACCTAACATCGTGGCGTACAAACGACGCCTGTTTGATGGAATGCTTGGCGTTTTTATCCAGCGGAGCAGTGCAGTTGGATCCATTCTATTTTCAAGACCACGTACATCGTCGTATGGTGCGATTGCAAATTCATCATATGCGTCTCGGGCCAGCACATCATCCTTGTCTTCGAGATATTGTTGAAAAAATGCAAGACGATCTGGACCAGATTCAGGGAGTTGATCGAGTTTTTTAAGATATGTAACAGCGCGTTCATTGATGGCAATTGGATTCGACCAAATGAATTCAGGAGGCTCAATTCCCATGATCAGATACAGATCCCCAGGGGTGGTTGCCTCGAGCATGATTGCATCAATCAAAGTGTTCGCATCAAGCAAATTAGTTGACCGTAGAAGGTCTTCTCCTTTGAGGACATTGACCACTTCGAATTTCGCCTGCGGTAATGGACCCTCAGCATTGGGTCCCAGAGCCGATGCGGGAGGTGGCTCAACAAGGCGGGCAATGATAGCAGCTTCGCTCTGCTTAATCTCCTGAGAGAAAGTTAAGCCGACTGCTGCACAAAAAGGACAGGCAAGAGATTGTTCAAGTGCCACAATGAACAAAGAACTGATGGCAAGCATCAGAATAGAGAGTCGAGCAAAAGAAGAGACCGGAAATCGCATACCATTAGTTTATAAGACACATCGTAATGCCGAATCAAGGTAGAGAAGAAAGCTCGCTTTTCTACGTTTTTTGCCTTACCCAAGCCATCGGGCGACATCGGTGCGATAGGCAGCCACAGCTGGTAATAATGCCGCCAGAATCGCAAGTACGATGAGAAAAGGTACAAGGAACAGTTCAGCCGTCGTATACGATAAAAATCCGGCCGTAACACCTGCGTTCGTTGCTATCCAAGGTCCAATGAGTCCGACTGTACCGTGCCCAAGGAGCAATCCAATGATTCCTCCTCCAACAGCAAGGAGAATAGCTTCAATGAGTACTGTTGCCAGAACAACGCTGCGACGAGCCCCCAACGCCCTCATGATTGCCACGTCCCGGCTCCGTTCAAGAGATGAACCAACCATACTTACGAGGATGCCGATCGCAGAAACAATTACGACAAGAGTGGTGACTAACAGCAGCAGCAACTCAAGAGGTGTGACAAAAAGATCAAGGAGCACACGAATCTCAGCAATTGGAAGTGCAGCCTGTGCATCGCGACCCTCGTTAATCGCATTTCGGAGCCCCATTGCTGTGAGTTCTGCAGGGAGACCAGGAAAAGCAGCTGTCTCAAGCAAAATGGCGGTTACCTCGCGTTGATTATATGGAAGAAGACCTTTACCGGGTGAGTCGTTATTCGTGGGTCCGGTTTGCTCGGTGTTTTCACTTGAATCAATCGGCTTGGCGTGCCCGTCTTGAAGATAAAAGCCTTCCATATTGACAAACACACCACGATCAATGGGTGTGTCAGTTCTGGATAGAATGCCAGTGATCTGAAATGGATCATGGACTTTACCATCATCAGCACCATGCGTCGGTGCAATTTTATCACCAACTTGTAGGTTCAGTGTAAGTGCGACTTGGCTTCCTAATACAGCACTGTAGAGATCCTCATCGTCAAAGTTAGTCCCTGAAGAAAACTCAAAAGGTTGGCCATTACCACGAGTGAGTCGATTGAAATAAGTAGAATTTGTGCCAACTACTCGGTGACCACGAAAGTAATCACCCATACAGATGGGAACAGCAGTCTGAGTACTCGCTGCCCATGTTCCATCTTGCCCATCAGGACGTTCACGAGCGGGCAAAAATTCGGTATACGTCGCCCACGAAATGTTCTCAATCGGTTTACTGATTAGATAAACACTATTGAGCACAAGTTGTAGTGGGCTTCCTTTTGCCCCAATGATCATATTGTACCCCAGGCCTGCACCAGACTCGAAGGCTTGTTTTACAACACCACCTGTGATTAAGGTTGCTACGACAAGCGCAACACCAAGAGACATCGATAATGCGGTGAGGCCACTTGTAAATGCCCGCTGCTTAATATTTCTCCATGCAATGCCAAGCAAACTCATCAATACACTCCATTTGTTGTTGGATGAACTGCGGCAGCCCGATTAAAATCTTCCAAGCGATGGCGTACTGGAAACTGCTCTGCTACCTCGGGTGCATGTGTGACAACCAAGAGAGCGACTTCTTCTTCCCGGCATGTCGTCTGTAGGAGATCAATAACTTGTTGTTGATGTGAGGGATCGATACTTGCGGTGGGCTCATCAGCAAGAAGCACTCGTGGCCGATTTGCAAGCGCGCGGGCGACTGCAACTCGTTGTTGTTGGCCGATACTCATGGTTGCTGGCTTATGATGGAAACGGTCCGCCAGGCCAACGGCTTCAAGGAGTGACTCAGCCCTTTCCTTACTCGATACTTGTGACCCAAAGCTCATTGCAACAAGTACGTTCTCAAGAGCAGTGAATCCTGGAAGTAAGTTGAATTGTTGAAATACAAGGCCGATTCGATCAGCTCGTAGTCGATCTCGCTGTGGCTCAGCTAGTTTGACGATATTCAGACCACCTATCAGGACCTGGCCACTGTCGGGACGCATAATGCCAGAAACGACATTTAAAAGTGTTGACTTGCCAGAACCACTTTGGCCTTCAAGTGCAACAAGCTCACCTGCAGCGATCTGAAAAAAGGGTATGTCAAGAATCAGGAGAGGATCACCACCCGGAACAGAAAAAGATTTTTTTACACCGTTCAGTTCAAGAACAGCTGATTTCTCAACCGGGCTTTGGGTATTTGAATGTGTTTGTTTCATGGAGAAAGAATCGCTGGAAAACGAGGTGGTGTCAAAAGGAGTTTTTCGTGTCGGGCTTTCCGTGGAGAAAAACTCCTTTTCGACAAGCTCTTCGCCAGATGAGGATAGACGACGGCCGTGATTTCTTAAGAATTTGAGGGCAAAAACTTTTGATTGGTGCAGTGGCCCGCCAAAACCTGTGGGTGATTGAGAAGGAGTTGGTGCGCGTGTATAGTCCTGCCGGAGATACTTTACGGTGGCTGTGCCCGAAGGCACTCTGACAACTACCGATCTGACGACTCGTTATAGGAGTTTTGCTGTGTCCATTCGTGTTGGCATTAATGGTTTTGGTCGTATCGGACGTCTCACATTTCGAGCGATATATGAAAAATTTGGCCTTGATGGTGAGGTGCAGATCGTTGCCCTCAATGACCTTACAGACGCCAAGACAAATGCTCATCTTCTCGAGCTAGATTCGAACTACGGCCCATTCAAGGGGACAGTAGGAACCGATGGGAATGATCTCGTTGTTGATGGCAGAACCATTAAGGTCTTTGCGGAGCGTGATCCGGGATCGATTCCATGGGGGTCAGAGAATGTCGATATCGTTGTTGAAAGCACAGGTTTTTTCACTGACGCAACCAAGGCGGTCGCCCACAAGCGAGACAGTGTAAAAAAGGTGGTGATTTCGGCTCCAGCAAAAAATGAAGATCTCACGATCGTGCTTGGTGTGAATGATGAGATGTATGATCCATCAAAGCATCATGTCATATCAAATGCTTCCTGTACTACGAATGGTCTTGCCCCCGTAGCAAAGATTCTTCACGAGAAGTTTGGTATTGATCGGGGTTTGCTTACTACGGTTCACGCGTATACCAACTCTCAGAAAACAGTCGATACAGCGGCTGGCAATCTGCGTGATGCACGAGCGGCTGCTTTGAACATTGTGCCAGCAGGAACGGGTGCTGCGAAGGCAGTCGGTCTTGTCATACCTGAACTACAAGGCAAGTTTACCGGTATGGCGTTTCGTGTGCCGGTCCCGACTGTGAGCGTCGTTGACTTTACTGCAACGTTGGACAAGGAGGCGTCCCCAGAAGAAATTAATGCTGCCATGAAGACAGCCGCAGAAGGTCCATTAAAGGGAATTCTAAGGTATTCTGAACAGCAGTTGGTTTCAACTGATCTACGAGGTGATCCACACAGCTCCATATTCTCCGCTGTCGACACCATAGGCCTTGGAAATCTTGTGAAAGTCGTTAGCTGGTACGACAACGAGTGGGGTTATTCGAACCGCGTTGCTGACTTACTGAATTTCCTGGAATCAAAAGGGCTTTGAGTAAGAAGCCTCATTCAGAAACTATTCAATGAACGGCCGGCCTTTCTTTCAAAGAGGCCGGTCGTTTTTATTGACTTCCTCCAGAAGCGGAGTCAAGTTTAGCAATAGCTTCCGTTTCAATTGTTGAGCCATCGAATTGCGTCAACTGGACGGAGATCCGAATTGGGGTTTTCTCTGGTGCTGTGGTTGGCCATGGTAGTACGAAATGGAGTCCACGGGCTCTAGATGTACGCCTAAAGTGCTGGTGAGCTTTGGCTGCAGGGATTGTCCATTCTGCAAACTGACGCCCTAAGCTAGCCTCTTGTGCCGTTGCTGTTGGTTCATATGCAGCCACGTAAATGTCACCGGCAGTTGTGACAAGACGTTCATCGGCATCACGTGGTTCAACGACAAGTGTTACACCCTCGGGAAAGCCATCACCATCGGCGTCATAACACACCGTTTTTTCATGATTAATAACGAGGTGTGTTAGATCGGATTGGTGACCAACGCTTTCGGCAAAAGAAAGCTGGCGAATAGGTCGAGAGGCACCTCGGTCACCTGAATCTTGTGGCAGTGGTGGAACGCCTTCAAGGGTAGGAGGCGCCATATCTCCACTGGGATTAGGAAGACTGTTTGAGCTCTTCTCGCTCCCTGATGTAGATGGAGGATCTGCTCCAAAAACCGGACCATTACTGTCAGAGTTACTACCACCTCCATCAAAGCTCGGTACATCAACGTGTGGCGGCACAAGGAGTGGTTGAGCAGATGTCGGAGACGACGGTAACCTGGTGTTTGATGAAGAGTCGTCAATGATTCCAAGCTGCTTACGAAGTGATGCGTTTTCATCCGTCAACATATCGAGTTCATAGTACTGTGTCTGCAACTTGTCTTGGAGACAGTAGATCTGATCTTCTTGGAGTCGCAATTCTCGCTCAAGAAGTTGATGATGAACATCACTTTTGCAGCCGCAAATCAATACTATCGGGCACATGAGTAATGCCACAGAATATGGGCCAGCTGTCGCCAATTGAGATAAAGTTTTTTTCATGACGCGCCTCCTTGCGCCTCACGCACCGTGTAGGGCTATTAGCCCGTGGGAATTTGCTCTATCACCTCATCAATAAGATGATATTCACATGCTTCGTCTGCTGACATAAATCGATCACGATCAGTATCCTCTTCAATTTTCTCAAGAGGCTGACCAGTATGTTTCAGCAAAATTTTGTTCAATTTACTTTTGATATTTCGGAATTCATTGGCATGAATCATGATTTCTTCTGCGGTGCCTTCCATGCCAGCGAGTGGTTGATGAATCATGATTCGTGCATTTGGTAGAGCACGCCGTTTTCCGGCCGTTCCAGCAGTCAAAAGCAAAGCACCCATGGATGCAGCTTGACCTATGCAATATGTTGCAACATCACAACTAACAAATTGCATTGTGTCATAAATTGCCAGCCCTGCTGTAACGCTTCCTCCTGGTGAATTGATATAGAGATGGATATCACTCTTTGGATCGTCAGTCTGAAGAAAGAGCATTTGCGCGACAATGGCATTCGCCATTTCATCATTTACCTGAGAGCCAAGGAATATGATGCGATCTTTTAACAGCCGGCTGTAAATGTCCATTGCCCGCTCTTCGCGGCCACTTTTTTCAACAACATAAGGGATTAGGGGCATTTAAATGATTCCGGTTATTCAGGAAAAAGATGAAGGAAAGAAAAGATGCCTAGTCGACGTCTTTGTCTTCTTCTCCAGGGGGTTTGGTGAGAATGTCATCGACGAGACCATATTCTTTAGCCTCCGTCGCCGTGAGGTACCTGTCTCGGTCTGTGTCTTGCGCTATCTGTTCAATTGGTTGACCAGTATGCGATGCAAGAATTTCATTTAGTACGGCACGAGTTTTAATTATTTCATCAGCTTGAATTTCAATATCACTTACTTGTCCACCAACTTGCCCGTATGGCTGATGAATCATTACTTTGGCGTGAGGCAAAGAAAATCGTTTGCCAGAGGCACCGCCGGCGAGCAATACGGCACCACCGCTGGCAGCAAGACCAACACAATAAGTGGCTACCGGACACGAAAGTATCTGCATTGTGTCATAAATTGCCATTGTTGCAGTGACGCTTCCGCCAGGCGAGTTAATGTAAAAATGGATATCTTTTCGACGATTTTCACTCTGCAGATAGAGTAATTTCATGACAAGTTCATTTGCATTTCCGTCATAGATCTCACCCTGTAAAAGAATGATCCTGTTTTCCAACAGAAGATCACCAAGTGTCATCTGTCGCTGCCGTTGGTAGTCTCTGTGAGCGCTCGCGGCACTTGGATCAATCGGAGCGTTTGACGATGGTAATGGAAACCTTTGGACAGGCATGAGCAACTTTCAGAAGTGCGAATGAATCAAAAAGAATAACTGAAAAAACTATGAAGATGAATCTTCATGAGCAAGTGGTGTGGTTGGAATTTCATCTTCGCCGGCAGCAATACCACAAACGGCGTGGTCAATAGCTTCAGCATCCGGTTTCGGAAATTCAAAAGGCATGTCTTGGAATTTGGCTTGCGAAGTAACAAGATCAATGGTTTTGCGTTCAATAATTTGATTTCGAAGCACATCCATAAGACCCCTTCGCTCAAGACTGGCACGAACACGCCGTGGTGATTCGCCTGATTGAGAAGCGATAGCTTTTATTTCTGCTTCATAGTCGGCAGCAGTATCAGAGACATTCTCAGACTCTGCAATTTTCTCCAAGATAAAATGTTCTTTTAATGAGCGTGCTGTACTTGCCATGACAGACTGACGAAGTTCGTTGACATATCGACGGATCGAGTCATCATCGAAACCACTCCGACGAAGTTCTAAAATTGACCGTTCCAGTTCTCGCTGGCTCTGGCGACGTAATAATTCAGGAGGAAGTTCCCAACTAGCTGACGCTGTGAGGGATGCCGAAACCTGTTGCCGAACCTGTTTCCTTTGATGCCATTCGAGTTGATTGTGAAGCTGTTTTCGTACTGCCTCACCAAGATCGTCAGCTGACTCAAAATCACCTAACTCTGTAAGCAGTGACGGAGTTACTTCCGGCATTTCAAACCGTTTTACATCAAGGAGTTCAATTTCCAACGTGACGGTCTTTCCGCGGAGATCCTCAACAGCGGCTTCCTCGGAAATCGATATTTTGGATGTAACGTTCTCGCCAGGCTTTAATTGAGCAACGAGTTTGTCGAAACCATCTAATTCTGCATCCGCAAGAGAAAGTTTTGGACGAACAACGATTTCCATCTCTTCTGCATGGGAAAGCACCTTGCCGTCGTCATCAGTGCATTTTAGATTCGCGACCATGAGATCGCCTACTTTGGGCGACCCCTTTGCTGGAACAAGTCTACCTCGCTCTCGCAGGAGATTGCCCACGGCTTCTTCGACATCGGCATCAGAAATTTCTCTATTTGGTCGCTTGATAGAGAGGCCTTTCCACTCCGGCATCTCAAATTCAGGGCGTACTTCGATAGAAAATTCGAAGGTCATTGGTCCATCATCTGGCAGAATGACAGCAGCAACATCAAGGTCAGGCTCACTGATTGGTGCAAGATTTTCCTGTTCATTCACACGTGCGAGAGCGTCATTCAGAAGTTTGGACCGGATTTGATCGTTTAATTCCGTTTTAAATTTGCTACCCACCAGCTTGCGTGGGGCTCTTCCGGGACGAAAACCAGGCAAAAGGGCTGTTGGCATGAGATCACCAACAGCCTCTTCGTAATACCGGTCAATTTCTTCTCGAGGAACAGAAACCTTCACTTTTCTTTGACAGGTAGAAGTTTCCTCTACAGTCACATCAATTTTGAGTAGCTGAGGCTCGGCAAGGCCTGTTGAATCGTCTGACATCTTTGTCCTGTTAAAAAAGTGTGAGAGATAAAGTACGTGCTAGTGTTTGTAATAATGCGGGAGGTAACCCCCATTCAGTGGTTTGGAGCCGGCTTAATATGGCAACCATTCCACAGAGGAGAGCGGGTGATGGGATTCGAACCCACGACAACCACGTTGGCAACGTGGTGCTCTACCAACTGAGCTACACCCGCTTCTTTGATTTTTGGGAAGGTAGTAGGCAATGAATGCAGCCACTAACTCCTGAAAACCCCGTGATTATAGGGTATAGAGCGCCTGTCGCAAGGTCATACCCCGCGTTCTCGGCGTGATTTCTGCCGAAACTGAAAACTCAGCTAGGGCATTTGGAAAATCGGACTCAGAGTGGATAATCGAAGTTTTGGCACCTCTGGCGAGAAAACTGCCACAGTTGTCGCTACCATCGAAACTCAGCACACAACGAAACCCTCGTATCCTGTCAGGATCTGATCCTGTACAGGCCGGATCTCGGATTGCCAAATGAAGTTGCAACTAGTCTTTAAAACAGCAAAGTCTGGCAGGAAAAAGTACGATGTAGACCTTCCAATTGTTATTGGTCGGGGGCAACAGGCTTCATTTCGCATTCCTCACGGACAAATAAGTCGTCGTCATTGCGAACTATTGGAGTCGAAAGGATCTGTCTTTATCCGTGATCTCGGCTCAACAAATGGAACGATGGTAAAAGGCACGATGCTACCTAGCAAAACAAAGGTTCCTGTCCGTTCGGGGAGTGTGATTCAACTGGGAGATCTTGCTTTTCGAGTTAATTATGTTGCACCAAATGATGACCGTGCTTCACAAGCAGTCGAAGATTCATTTGAAGAAGCGATTGATTTCCTTGAAGCAGAGCCTGAAGGAGAAACAGTCGAAGCATTTGCGGAGTCAGTTTCACGTCCAAGTAAAAAGGATCCAGTTGAAGTAGGGTCCCTGGACGATGATCTCTTTTTGGAGGCAGACGAAGAACTTAATGCTGATGACGACGATCTTCTAAATGAGAAGAATACGTCTCAAGAATCTACAGGGACTTTATCGGATGAAGATATTGATGATTTCTTAAGCGATATTTAATAAGTGAAAGATTGAATTAAAAATTTTTACAGTGAAAACAACATACACCTAAAAACTTTTTGGATCGTTAACTTTATGCAAGACCAAGATAACGAATCTCGTTCCCTTACGATTCGTGACTTAGCCCGTGCTAAGCAGAGTGGTCGACCGATAAGTATGGTTACTGCCTATGACTGGTGGTCAGGTTGCCTTGCAGACTCCGCGGGCGTCGACTGTGTTCTTGTCGGTGACAGTCTTGCGATGGTCATAGCCGGCCGAGAGACAACACTTTCAGCCACAATCGAACAAATGATTTATCACGGAGAAATTGTTTCTCGTGCCGTTCAACGAGCCATGGTGTTCGTTGATCTCCCATTTCCGTTACAGCATTTGGGCGTGGGGAAAGCAATTGAATCTGCAGCTAGAATTCTGCAGGAAACAGGTTGTCAGGCAATTAAGCTTGAAGGAACATCGGGCCAACAAGACGTCATAGCCGGAATTGTTGAGGCTGGTGTTCCAGTGATGGCCCATGTAGGGCTTCGTCCTCAGGCGGTGCATCAACTCGGCGGATATCGTATTCAAAGAGACAGAGAACAACTTCTCACTGACGCAACAGCAGCAGCAGCAGCAGGTGCCTGCGGTGTTGTTTTGGAATGCGTGCCATCAAAGCTAGCGGCAGAGATAACGGCTGCACTACAAATACCAACGATAGGAATCGGGGCAGGCCCTGACTGCGATGGTCAAGTCCTAGTCATGCACGACTTAATAGGTCTCTCTATTGATCGTATTCCTCGGTTTGTCAGGTCGTATGCTGATACGAAGGAAACTGTTTTGGATGCCCTAACCTCTTGGCGACAAGATGTTGAGTCCAAAGTATTTCCTGCAGAATCAGAGACGTTGGCTTAAGAAATTCGAACCCAGCTTCTGCCAACACGGAATAATGTTGAGGTTTTAGAAGCAGGTACTCCTCTTTCCTAAGGCAAGACTACCTCATCGGAAATAACAACAGGCTTACTAGCTCGTATGGTCTGTGGTGAACCAACGGCGCCAGGAACCATGCTACTTCCAGCAAGTGGGACACCATTGCCACAGTTATTACATGTATTCACTGGTGCACACGGTTGACATCCAGGCGCACTACATGGTCGCATGGTAGCTGGTGCAGCAACTTGAGGCGGAATTGCACCGTTGGGTGTGAAGCCCGGCGGTAGATGACCAAAGCACCGTTCGTACTTCCAGACTTCAAATTTAATATAACGTTCCTGAAGGCTTTTGCAGCCAGTAAGCCCTGCGGCGGCCAGCACAACTGACACGCACGCGATGGCTCGATAGATCCACGGCGTCCTTGACATTGATCCTTACTCCCTGTGGCAAGGCGGACCTACAAGGACCGCCATTATTGTGGATTGAGACTAGCCCTCAGCACCCCTGAGAAGCCTAGCAACACTACAACACACCACGGACGGGGCAAGAAAAGTGAGAATAAATTTTGCCGGAGCCAGTACAAGATTTCTCTTGCCGTTATTTTTAGCCCTTACGATGACGAATTTTCGCCCGCATACGTCGTTTCTTTTGCCCGAGTTTTCGTCGCCCTTTACCTGACTTCTTCACTCCCATTAATTAGTCTCCACTGTATCTTTTGGAATGTTCGTTATTTTCCGTACCATTTAGCCGAGGCTGTGTAGCAACAGCCGAAAACGTATTAGAATACACGAAGCGGCCATTGCAAGGTTTCACTCGGTATTCCGTCGCTCGTTGGCCCCAGTTTCATCCAAACATGATCACGTTCTTCCCAACCTATGCCCAGTGGATCGAGGCCACAGGTGTCTGGCGGGTCAATATTCACGGTATGGTCACGCAGCACCTTCCAGTGGCTAGTCGTCGGCGAACGGTGGCCTACGCAGTCGTGAAGAGGCTTTTAAAACTGGATGAAGGTCAACTTCGATCACCAATTTTTCAAGCCCGTTCAGAGAAATTTCTGTTTCAGCGAATATCAGGACAGTCCGTTCAGATTACGCTTGGGGGAAAAATATTAGATGTCGGTATCTCAAAGCGCACTGGTCACTTTGAAGCAAATTTTGACCTTGATGCACAAACAGTGTCCGCAAGCGCAGTAGAGACACCGTACGGGCAAAAACTTTGTTTTGAATTGGTGGATGAAGACGTAGATTCCAGGCCTGTGAAAACCACAGGCTCCGTTCAATTGGTCCACCCGAGTGGTATCTCAGTTATTTCTGACATTGACGATACGGTCAAACTTACCAATGTTGCGGATCGTCGAGAACTTTTGGCAAATACCCTCTTGCGAGAATTTGTACCAATTCCAGACATGGTTGATCTTTACAAACGATGGTCATCGTCTGGAGCAGCCTTTCACTATGTATCAGCTAGCCCGTGGCAACTTACGAAACCACTCAATGATTTTTTTCATTCTGCGGGCCTGCCAGACGGATCAATGCATCTGAAGCTTTTCCGTTTAAAGGATTCAACACCACTTGGGAGAATGCGTTCTTCAAAAAAATCAAAGCAGGATGTAATCAATGAAATAATAGATAACTTCCCACACCGAAAATTTATTCTTGTCGGTGACTCTGGAGAACGAGATCCTGAGGTCTATGCAAAAGTAGCCCAGCAGCGTCGAACTCAGATAGCAGGTGTTGCGATTCGTCGTGTTCCTAGCAGAAGGTCCAAGCAAAAAGTGGAATCCGCCCTCAAGATTCTTGCACACGCTGTGCCCAGTCACAGTTTGCGAGTCTTTACTACAGCAGATGAAATCAGTGACCTTCTTTCGGTGAAAGAGCCGTTTTAGGCGTCAATTTCGAAGGCATTCTGAAAATGCTCAATGATTGGCGAATCACCGGAATGCCAAAAGAGCCAACGGTTTTGAACCTCTTTGGAATTTGAGAAAAGAACCGTAACGACATCAAGCCGAAAAGAATAAGCTTCAAGCCGATGCTGCTGTATATAGGCATTGGCTAACATACAAATACGTTGTTTTTTCCGTGTATCGATTGTTTCAGCAGGATGCCCGTGTTCGGTGCTCGTTTTAGAACGTACTTCGACAAAGACAACCGTACGCTTATCCAGAGCTACGATATCGATATCACCGCGTAGAATGCGCTCCCGGTGAGCTATTATTTTATATCCCCGTTTTCGAAGATAACGGACGGCTTCTTGCTCACCTCGAAGGCCAATTGTTTTGCGGGTGGCCACTCAAGCCCTCTTTGCGACTATCAGATCACACGTGCATTATTTGGTTACAACGTCGGTTCGTCGTTCACGAAGGCGTACAGCCTTGCCTACACGGTCTCGCAAATAATACAACTTCGCGCGTCGAGTAACGCCGGATCGCTTCACAACGATCTTTGCAATCTTTGGAGAATGAACAGGGAATTTACGTTCCACGCCTTCACCAGAAACAATTCGGCGAACAGTAAACATTTCGCGACTGCCGGAACCACTACGGGCAATGACAACACCATTGAAGACCTGGGTCCGCTCTTTATTCCCTTCAAGAATACGATTGTGAACATCTACCGTGTCACCGATTTCGAATTTATCAATTTTTGTTTTGAGGCTATTTGACTCGACATGATCGAGGATTTGCTGACTCATTTTCGGATCTCCTAAAAATATATTGGGCTGTTGTAAATTATTTTTCTGTGTGTGTGTTTGTTTGCCTGCGAGTGGCAAGTATTGCCTGAGTTTTACGCCAATCAGCAATTCGTTGATGATCACCGGTTAGTAGAACATCGGGTACCCGGAGACCACGATATTCACGAGGACGTGTGTACTGCGGACCTTCAATGAGGCGTTCCGTACCTGAGAACGAATCATCGACAGCACTTTGTGAGTCACCAAGGACACCAGGTATTAGCCTAGCAACAGCATCAATAATCACCATAGCAGCTACTTCACCGCCTGAAAGGACATAATTTCCAACTGAAATGAGGTCTGGCTTCAGTGTGTCACAGATACGCTGATCAAAACCCTCATACCGTCCACAGAGAAGAATAAGGCGTTGTCGTCCAGCGAACTCCTCAACAACCTCTTGTGTGAGTGGTCGCCCGGAGGGTGAGAGCATTGCAATACTGCTTGAAGGATCAGGTGTTTCAGAAGAACCATTTTCAGTAAAAAGTGACTCAACGCAGTCAACAACTGGTCCGGGCATAAGAAGCATGCCAGGACCTCCGCCGTACGGACGATCATCCACTTGCCGGTGGACACCAGTTGCAAAATCTCGAATATTTTTTAACCGGATGTCGAGCAAACCAGCTTTTTGCGCAGCACCCAACAGACTTCCATCAAGAAAGCCCCGAAACATTTCAGGGAATAGCGTAACGACGTCGATCCGCATGGCACGTTCTGCACTCGCTCACTCTGTGGACTCATCAGTTTTCGCCTCAGCATCTGGGGCCGTCGCAGTTGGAGAGGCTTCGGCGGATGCTGGCTCATCAGCTACTGGCTCGGTACTCTTGGCATCCTTTGTATCCGTATCAGCTGATACCTCAGGGGAAGTGCCTTCGCTTGAAGCTTCAGGTGTCGCATCTGTTTCGGCTGCTGGTGGTTCCTCTTCTGGAGTTGGTGCCAATATCGGTTCACCAGCCTCCGGTACGATTCGTGGTAGGGATAATCGAGAGCGAGCTTCTTCCATCGCTTTAAGGTGTGTGCCATCAGTCCCAAATTTCTTAATAAGGACTCGCACCTTATCACTCGGTTGGGCTCCTACGCTCAGCCAGTAATCAACCCTAGCGGATTTGAGTGTACAGCGGGCATTCGTATCAGAGACACTCGGATCGTACGTGCCGAGTTCTTCAATAACGCGACCATCCCGGGGTGTCCGGCGGTCAGTTGCACAAATTCTGTAAAAAGGACGGTGTGTTCGTCCCATTCGTTTCATACGAATTACCACTGCCACGGTTTCAACTCTCCAAATTCTGAATTGGTCGGTACTTGGGTTTACATCCTTTCACCGATACTCGGTGCTACTTAGGATGCGAATAGTCGCAGATGCGACGGGCCTTCTAAGGTACACCACAACGAGTCGTAAAAAAGGTGGGCAGAGTATTTTTCTTGTTCTGGGGCGAATCCCAGCAGGATTTAAGAAACTTCATCTTCCGCCTCGAAATCAACGGCGAGCGTCTCGTTTCCGCCGACGGGCCTCTTTTTCCCGTTGTTTTTTGAGTTTTCGCCGCTGATCCGCCGTTAATCTCTTCCCAGTATCACCCTTTGGTCGACCGAGCCGGCCTGCTGGATCGCCCATAGCGGATTGCATTTTTTGGACTTCTCGCATTCGATCTTTCATGCCCAGGCCCGCCATGCCTTTCATCATTGAGGCCATACCATCGAACTGTTTTACAAGATCATTGACTTCTTGGGGCTGGACACCTGCCCCAGTCGCGATGCGTCTCCGTCGTGTCTGATCAACAATACGTGATGGGTTCCGTCGTTCTTCAGGTGTCATGGAATCAATGATGCCAAAGAGTCGATTGATGTCTTTCTCAAGATCAGCACCGGCTAATGTTTCCTGCATTCCTCCCATTCCAGGAATCATTCCGATTACTTTCCCAAGTGGACCAAGCCGCCTGGTTTGGAGCATCATTTTTTTGAAGTCATCAAGTGTAAATTCACCTGACTTGAGGCGTTCCTCCTGTCGCTGCATCTCGTCTTGGTCAAATTTCCGCTGAGCTTCTTCAACGAGGCTTACGACGTCTCCCATGCCAAGAATTCGGCCGGCGAGTCGGTCAGGGTGAAATTCTTCGAGGGCATCAACTCCCTCACCAGTGCCCATGAATTTAATTGGGACGCCGGTAACACTTTTTACTGATAGTGCGGCACCACCCCGAGCGTCACCATCAAGTTTTGTCATGATGACGCCATCAATTTCAAGCGATTCATTAAATGCTTTTGCACTTGAAACAGCATCTTGTCCAGTCATGGCGTCAACAACCAAGAAGACCTGATCAGGTGAAACTGTTCGATCAATGCGCGATAGCTCAGCCATCAATTCTTCATCAATAGACAGCCTGCCGGCGGTATCAAGAATGACAACATCGATCCCGTCCTTCTTTGATTTTTTTACTCCAGCCTTACAGACCGCAACGGGGTCGGATTGGTCTTCAGGCGTGTGTACTGGTATACCGATCTGTTCACCAAGTACTGACAGTTGCTCAATTGCCGCAGGTCGTTGCAAGTCAGCAGCAACGAGCATGACACCTTTTCCCTGTTCCTTAAGGCGACGAGCAAGTTTTCCACATGTCGTGGTCTTTCCGGATCCTTGAAGTCCACACAGCATAAGAATTGTGGTGTCACCTGAGCGAAAAGGAATTTCATGGTCGACCGGTCCCATGAGATTAATTAACTCGCGGTGCACAATACCAATGAGTTGTTGTGCTGGATCCAAGGCATCAAGAACCTTTGCCCCAATGGCATCAGCAGAAACACGGTCAAGAAATGCTTCAACAACATCGTATGCGACATCAGCTTCGAGTAATGCTGTTCGAACCTCACTGAGGCCCTCGCGCATATTTGATTCGGAAAGTTTTCCTCTGCCACGAAGAGTGCCGATCGCAGAGGTCAGTGAATTGGAAAGATTGTCAAACATGACGATGAGTATAACTACGAAGCAGCACAAAAATGAGAGGATGGAGAAGAATCCATCCCAGAGTCAACTCGATACGACGATGAACCGCTCGAATCGGGAGCGAACACCCACTGTGTCGCAAGACCCGATGCGTGGCCGGCGAGAGCGGTGCATCGTCGTATCGAGCTGAAAAGCACTTTGTATTAAGAAAAAGTGCCTGGATCACTCACAACAGGAGTTGGGCCGATGACCGTGCCACTCTCTACTCCACCCTCACAACAAGGCGTAGGACTTCCGCATGGTTCACAGCCACAAGGGGCAGTACCACACGGTTCGCATGGTGCCTTACCGCATGGTGCATTGCAGTTATTCTGATAGAGCCCTCGGCTCGTATTCCGGAACTCAAGAAAAGATGGTCTTCTGCAACTATTCCCGAAGCAACTACTACATCCTGGTAAAACGACTAAACAGCCGAGTGCAGTCATCAGGCAAACAAGACGTGTCATAGGGGAACCTCCCGGTGAATCAAAATAAAGTCGCTGAGTACTGAGTGACTGGTTTGCAATCGAGCGATAGAAACAGTCAATCAGTCTTGCTGAGCAACCCTACCCCATGCTTTCTTGATGTGACGGAAGGTTTTTCCCCCTCACCAATTTTTCCGTGCTAGGGTTGATGGTGATCGTTAATGTTTACGGAAACCGCATTGTTTCACAAACCATCATTTTCACTGTGAATATGGTGGTTTCAAGAGATTATTTCAACGGACTGTGGTTCAACGCTGATGTCAGGGACTCACATTAAAGAAATAAGTTTGTACCGATTGCGCAGATTGTCCGGCCTCGCTTGGGCCTTCGGATTGTGCGCGTGTGTTGTAGCCCCCGCCTTTGGTTCATCGAATAACGGTGAGGTGTGCAGCGAACCAGAAATCTGGGTATTCAGCACAAGGCATCTTCCAGGAATTTGTCATTTACCAGAGGTAGTGAAGCCATCTGTCCAGCGATATGAATCAGCGCATTGTCGATGGCTTTCAGACGACATTGGAAGTTTGCTTTCGGGGAAAGGACCTCTTGTTATTTTCCTGCATGGCAATCGCTACGACGCCTGGTCGGCAAAACAACAGGGTATACGCCTTGCAAGGCGTTGTAATTCTTTCACATCGCATGCTGTGGACACACAGTTAATGATTTATTCATGGCCCAGTCAGCAGGATGGCTGCTTGTTAAAAGATGGACGAAACAAATATCAACGATGTTTTACAGAGGGACACTATCTGGCATGGCTCCTCGGCCAAATAGACCCTGAGCGTCCCGTCGTCTTTATCGGATACAGCTTTGGTGCACTGATCACACTCGAGGCTCTAGAGGACCTCGTTGCGGCAGAAAATAAAGGCAGGCCAGTCAGTCCTTGGCAGAGCCGACCGGGAGATACACGGCTTATTTTTGTAGCCCCTGCAGTTCGGTGTGACGCATTTGCACCGTGTGGAAAATATCGTGAAACACTTGCGTGCGTGGATCGTGTTTCACTCACCATTAACTCGCGAGATGATGCGTTACGATTTTTCCATTTGCTTGAATCCCGTACAAAAGTTGACGCACTCGGATATACAGGTATGCCACGAAGATGGATGCCACCAGAAATTATATATTCGGCGGTGGATGCCCGACGGATTATTGGTCGTGAGCATGGCCTGCCGTTGTATCTCAAATCTAATACGCTTATGAATAGAATCTGTCGTGATGCTTATAGTGGGCTTGAAGTTGGTTCTTACGAAATGATTTCGAAACACGAAACTGTTTTAAGGAAAGACCCAGAAACTCAGAAATCTGAGTAGTTGGCTTCATCTGACTTTTTGTGATCCTTGAGCAAACGTTGCACAGGTTCGGGCATCTGAACGGTTGCCGTCCAACCAAGGCGATCAGTTGTTTCATTCACCGAAGCCTGTGGATGACAGCTATCTTGTGAACACAAACTCTTGGTCTTGAACAACATAGGCTTCCCAGGAAAGACCGACAGCTTCACAGTCTTTTGAAGACAAATACATGAAGCGGTGTGTATTTCTTGCCGGAAAAATAAAATTCTTTGGCTGATAGTCATCAACGATCTGGTATACCTGCTCTACGTTATTAAGAGACTGCTACTCGAAAGCGATCCTTTCATTGATTCTGAGTTTCTTCAGTTCGTAGAGATAACCTGAAAATGCTTAACGTGTTGTGTCCAACATGGCAGCGATGCTCTGGTAGGAGTGCAGCAAGGGAGCACCCCGCCTTGGCAGGTGTCACCAATGATCACGTCAGTAGAACTATTTTAGGTACAGCTCAGCTTGTCTTAAACCTTTGAACCAGAGCTGAAGAAGAGCAAGACAAGAAGGTTCGAGGTCAAAGACGACTACAAAATAAAATTCGTTTGGAGACATTTTATTGAGGGTAGTTCTTTTGATCAAAAAACCACTGGACTGTCGCTTTCAACCCCTCGTCGAATGAATGTGTTGCCTTCCAGGCAAGGACATCGCTGGCACGGCTTGCATCGAGGAGGTTTGATCGTAGGTCTCCAACTCGTTCAGGACCATATTCAGGGTCAGGCAGGCTTTGTTTTTTTCCAGTATGTGCAAGGAGCTGTTCTACCCGTCTTCGCACGTTCTTTTCGAGTGTATTGACGTCAGTGCCAACTCCTGTGCCGATATTCAGGGAAAGCATTTTTCCTTTGCCAAAGGCCTGTTCGTCTAAAGTAAGCGCAGAGAGATTCGCTGCAGCAACATCAGGTCCGTAGACATAATCACGAATATATTTTCCATCACCATTGATGCAAGCAGGATGACCGTCGAGCAATTGGTTGCAGAAAATAGCGACTACTCCGGCTTCACCATGAGGATTTTGTCGAGGTCCGAAGACATTTGAATAGCGTAGTGCAATTGATGAAAGCCCATGCTCTCGGGCATAAAATTCAAGGTATTTTTCACCAACCCATTTGGTAATGCCGTAGGGACTTATCGGATCTGCTGGTGTTGTCTCTGGAGCAGGTGTTGGAACATCTCCGTACAAGACGCCACCGGAAGATGCGAAGACCATTCGCTTACAACTTGAAGCGACCGCTGCATCGAGCACAGAAAGAAGGCCAAGGCAATTGATGTCTGCGTCTAACAGAGGCTCGCGAACCGATCGACTAACCGATAGTTGGGCCGCTTGGTGACAAACAGCATCAGGCTGAAATGTTTTGAAAATTTTAGCGATGCTAAGTGTGTCACGAATATCAACCTGGTGAAGCGGAACGTCTCGAGGAACATTCTCAGATGATCCACTTGAAAGGTTATCAATGATTTCTACTTTATGACCAGATTTAACGCACGCATCGACAATATGGCTGCCAATAAACCCAGCGCCACCGGTAACGATAATTTTCATGGTGAACTCGAAATAGTAATTCTTACTTGTACCACTGTCTTTAACTACTTTTAACAAGCGCGATGACCGAATTTCTTATGAATGAGTCATTGCTCAAGCACTGTCTGATAGACATCAGCATATCCTTTGGCAGCGGCTTGCCAGGAAAAGCCAGCTGCATGCTGTTGACTACGGGCCCCTGATTGTGGATCGCTGTGAAAAGCTCTCAAAGCATCTTGAACAGTATTGGCCATTTCAACTGGTTTGTACGAATGAAAAAACCAGCCACTGTCGCCAGCAATTTCTGGAAGACTCGTGCGGTTGGACATGACCACAGGTTTTCCACATTGCATGGCCTCAAGTACTGGAAATCCGAAACCTTCAGTCAAAGACGGAAAGACGAATACGTCACAATTTTGGTATAGCCATGCCCTTTCTGTATCAGAGACTACTCCAGGTAGAAGAACCTGGCTTGTGAGTCCGGATTGATAAGTCTCTTGAATAATCTTTTTTCCGTATGATGTCTCTTTTTTACCAGCTATGACGAGTTGATAGTTCGGCAAGTGTTTCATCATCTCCTTCTACATATTGACCAACAGGCCCTATGTATAAATCATCCTTATAAGGTATATCAAGACGAGTCGTTAAAGCCCACCCCCCAGGGCTTGCCGAAAAACCACCACCAATAGTAAACATTCGAGCATCGCGGGCCATACGTTCCAGGGGTAGATTACGGGAATATCCCATAGCGCCAAAAACTTGAAGTGCATCATTGGCGACTTTAATAGCAGCATCTGCTGTAAATACTTTAGCCTGTGCAGCTTGTAATG
>CAXEMW010000015.1:0-23757 GCA_963997395.1 uncultured Planctomycetaceae bacterium | reverse complement strand
CAGGGCTGGCAGCACTTAGGCCATTTGGGGCGACCATGACTTGCCAACCGTAAGCGAAAACACTCAATACAACTGGCCAGAAGATTCTTTTTGTCCTCACGAATGACTCCGCCTTAGTCAGCTACTTTCTGTACCGGCTTCGCACCATCTTTGATTGCAAAAAGATGACTACGGTTTGCGATATAGAGCGTTTCATTGGCCACAATTGGTGTTGAGTAAACACTATTCCCCATATTGATTTCTGCTATGAGTTCCATTTCTTTTGATAGCTTAAAGATGCAAACGTCGCCGTCTTCGTCACCAATATAGACCTTGCCATCAACAACAAGAGGAGAACCCCAGCTAGCAGCCAGCATGTCGTATGTCCAATATGGTTTTCCATTCGAGACATCAAGGCAATGAAAAAGCCCACTAAAATCTGCAACGAAGAGTAAGCCATCTTTGATCGCAACCGTGCCGCAGGTACGGTGCATGGTTTCTTCAAAACTGAGCTTCCCGTTTCCGTCGGCATCAAATCCTGGGTAGTGCCAAACAGTAGCTGAGTTAGGATTGGGAACAGCCGCTTCGCCATTTTCTTTATTAATTGCCTGGAGACGACGATGCGGAAGAGGTGTGTCCGGAGCTTCAAGGCTAACGGCAAGTTCAGGGCTTGTGTCACCTCGCTTTGTTGGATCAATACACCAGAGATGGCCAGCTCCTTCACCATGCTCTGGATCTTCACCAACTGCTATATAAATTAGGCCTTCGTGGAAGACTGGTGTTCCGATGATGTGGTTTCTGTCGGCACGTCCACCAAGTGAGTATTTGGATTCCTTTGGGTTGCAATCAAATTCCCAAAGGAGCTTTGCGCCGCCTTTCCCATCTCCGCGCGCGTCAAAGCTATAGACCCAACCATCACCGCCGCCAAAAAAGACCTGTGGCACGCCATCAACTTCAGCATAGCTAGGGCTCGACCATTGCCCATGAAGGACATTCGGGCCTGGCGAGGCGTCTGTCCATAAGACTTTTCCATCTCTTTTATCAACACAGATAAAGCTCGGCGCATCTGGGTTTGGCAAACTGATATGTCCTTCATCAACACCATTGCTGGTATTCACAAAGAGCAGGTTACCTGCGCCTGTGACACTGCAAGAACACATATTGTGTTGCGATACTCCTAGTGTGGTCATCATATCGAGTACCCATACGACATCAGCCTCAGAGTTGTCTTCTGTCGCCTCGTCGGTAAAAGACCCATCGTTCTCGCCATCGTGAAAACCTTCTGTGTCAAGGCATTTAACCTCACCACGACTACTTACGTACCAGAGCCGGTCGCCCTCAACCAAAGGGGAGCAACAGATTCCTTGAAGGGGCCAATCGTGTACTCGACCTGATGCAAGTTTTTCACTTGAATCCTGCCATAGGAACGTTCCGTCAGTAACATCAAAGGCAATAAGGCAGCCCAAGTCCACTTTTGCCGGATAGCGTTCGATCCAACCATTACCGTTATTCGTTCCAACAAATATTTTTCCGTTTGAGACAACTGGGTTGCCGTAACTCTGACTACCGAGTGTGGCCACCCATGCGATGTTCGTGCTCGTATCTGCTTTCCACTGACCTGACTCATAGTCAAAGTCGCCAGGGTCCCATTCAATCGGCATTCCGGCAGCTTCGGCCACATTGTTTCGATGAGGTGAACCACCCCATTGGTTCCAATCCTCAGCGGAAGCCGTTTCATGCACGGAAAGGGCAAGCCATGTAAAAAAGAAAAAAAGAAAACTCAAAAATCTCACTGAACTGCCTCCACTGTGACACACCCATATGCCAGAGGGTATGGGTGTGTTCGTACAAGTTATTTGCTATTTGTTCCCGCTTCGATTGCCCAAAGCTTTGTTGGGCTTTCGCTCATGTAGTACAAGCGACCATTCGCGGCGACGGGTGTCGTACGAAGTTTGGTTCCATCCTCATGTTCGATTTCAGAGAGGAGTTCCATATCCTTGCCGTGCTTGAAGACATACATAATACCGTCATCGTTTCCTACAAAAACTTTTCCGTCAGCAACACAGGGAGATGACCAAGTGTTTGCGAACATGTTTTCAGTCCAATAAAGTTCACCAGAGTTAGCGTCCAAGCAATGAACGTGGCCGCCTAGTTCTGTTATGTAAAGGATGTCGTCCATGATTGCGCAGGTCGACATTGACCGGCCAAAATAGTAAGTCTCATCAGTTGGGCTAGGCCTGTCGTCTGTAACGGGCCCACCGTAGTGCCAGACCTGTGCTGAGTCAGGATTAATTTGTTCAGTAAACTCTGGTTCGTATACAGCCAGTGTTGGCGAAACATCCTTATCTGCCCGTTTTGGATTTTTCGTGATGTCGATGCAATAGAGATGGCCAACACCAGTGTCATGCTCGGGATCTTGACCAACTGCAATAAAAAGTTTGTCTTTATAAATCACCGGGGTTCCAACGAAGTCGTTCGCGGTTCCACGACCACCAAGTCGGTAGATGGCATCTTTTGGATTGCAATCAAATTTCCAGAGTAAGTCTCCAGTCGGGTTGAAACTGTAAAGCCAGCCATCACCACCAGGAAAAATCACTTGCGGCTTGCCTGCAGGCTGAGCATAGGTTGGATTCGACCACTGCCCGTGCATGATGTTTCTGCGTGATTGACCTGGTCGATTACTGGACCAGAGCACACTGCCATCCTTTTTGCTCAGTGCCAAAAAACTGGGTTTGTCTTCGGACGGAACGCGTAAATGTGCTGCATCAACTCCGTTACTGGTGACGAGAAATAGTGTGTCACCAACGATCATCGGTGAGCAAGTTGCAATGTTATGCGGAAATACGTTCAACTCGCCAATCATATCGAGTTTCCAATGTACTTCCCCTGTATTGATGTCGGCACAAATAACCTCACAGCGATTTCCGACGTAATAGAAACGGTCGCCTTCAATACACGGTGTTGAGCATATGCCTTGTTGCGGCCAGTCCCAAACGCGTCCTGCAGCAAGTTTGTCATGAACAATCTGCCACAGAAATGCACCATCTTTATCGCTAAAGCACATCATTACACCTTTGTCACCGTCAATTGACGGATCCCGAGGGAATTCGTTATTCGTGCCAATCAAGATTCGTCCGTCACTCATTACTGGGCCGCCATAGGCGCGTGAACCAAGTTGAATTGAGAAGGCAACATTTGTTCCGTTACGGATATCCCATGATTCAGGAAGGTCCTTGGCCAATGGGTTCGCAAAGTTGCGTTTAAGGTGTCCTCCGTACATTCGCCAGTCTTTTGATGGAAGTTCAAGCAGGTCTGGTTGATCTTCAGCATGAACGAGGGCTATCCATGGAAGAATGAAAAGCCAAGTGATTGCAAGCAGAGATATTCGTTTCGTTGTAATTTGCATGTGATTTGACTCAACAAATAGGGTGTAAGAAGATCTGTGTGAGGGGTGACTTTGGTTTACTCAACTGAGATGTTGTCGTAATAGATTGGTGTGCCAGTTTTGGGCGGCTGAATGCCAAGAGCGGAGCCGTAGATCCCAGGGGGGCCAGTAAGGTTAGGATTTTCATCAATCAAAGTAAGGTTCCAATCAGATGGTTCTGCGTCGCCCTTTTTCCAAACTTTCCCAAGCACATTGGTGCGGTCTTTATCAGTGCGGACGGTCATCTTCAGTCGGTACCAGGTGTTAGGTTCCCAGTCGAAGTCGGTTTCTTTTGCGACGCGTGGCATAGCATCCCACGCGGAAACTCGAAGTTTCTGTTCGTTGCCAACAAGTTGCAAAATATAACGATGCGCCGTGACGCCCATATTTGGCAGATTGTCTCGCACCTGCTCGCCCATCACGTCAGCGGAAATCGTATATCCCGCCATATCTGGCGTGCCAATAAACCCATACCACTGACGATAGAATGGGACCGCAATCCGGGCTGTCTTCATTAATACCGTATTGCCATCATCTAGCTTGGTTGTGATATACCGAAGTTGAGCGTTGGTCCAGCCACCCGGGATGAGTCCGGGCCCGGTGCTTTCAAAGTCTTCAAAGTATGGGGAAGACGGAACTTGCCGAACGCGGACACTCGCCTGCAAGTCCCCAGCAGTTGCGAGCAAAGTACCGCTTTGACCTCCAGATATCTTGGGTGCAGTGAAACTTGTCCCTTCGATCTCACCCTTCAGAATTGGCAGCGTCACACCCTCTCCAAGACCGGGCCCCGCCTTCATAGCAGACGGCTTTAAATCAACAGGTGTCGTTTTGATAAACTGACCGTTCTCGTCAAAAAGCTTTGCTTTGAATTCGACGCGCTGACCAGCCGTCAGATTTATTTCGGTTGGGATAACTTGCAATTGAGTTGGCTTGCCAGTTGGATTGGAAGATGGAATAGCTGGAAGTGGAGGCAGGCTAACGTCTACCTGCTGATATTTCCCAAGACAATAGAACTCTTCAGTCGTGCCAAAGTAGACACACCCGTTGGCAATCGCAGCAGAGCCTTGCACTTCAACGTCGAACTTTGGGTCCGCAGGCTGGAAACGCTTTCGTGAAATCCGCTTGCCATTGTTATTTGCATCAAGGATATGGAAATATCCATGAACGGAACTGAGGTAGATTTTGCCATCACCATAAGTGGGTGAGCCGGTGCAGTTTCGACCAAACTTCGCTCTCCATAGTCGTTCGCCGGTGGCCGCATCAAAGCAATAAAGTCGGCCCTGCCGGTCAGGCAAAAACAGGTTTTCTTGGTAGAGCAATGGTGAGGGATATTTGAATTCAATTCCGTCGTGCTCCCAAATAATTTTTGGTTCTGAGCTGCCGATATCTAAGCAAGCGACTCGGCCAACTGTGGCACGACCAGGGATTTCCTCGCCGTGTGCTGCGTACAACCGTGTTCCCTCAACCACAGGCGAGGGATTCATCGCTCCGTTTCCAAACTCAAAACTCCATATTTTTTTGCCGGTATTAACCTGAAATGCATGCAGGTTCCCATCACCACCACCACTGATCAGAATCCGTTGATTATTAATCGTAGTGACAACAGGGATGCAACGGTATGTGTTTGACGGACGAATGCCAGTCGTGCTCCACCAAACCATCTCTCCGTTGTTCTTGTCAAATGCCAGGAAGCGTACTCCACCGCCACCATGTGCACCCCAATTTGAGCTGATCATACTGATGATGACGAGCTCTCCTTCGACGATCGGGCTAGTTACTCGCCCCCCATATCCAGTGATACGGCCAAATTCCTCAGTCAATGATTTCTGCCATTTGACCTTTCCGGTTTCACCATCAAAACAGAACAATAATCCTTGCGTCCCGTGAGCGTAAACGTTTCCGGTTTCTGGATCACCGAATGGAACAGTCCAGCCAAGCCGAACACTCACGATCGGCGTAAAGAAAATGCCAAATCGATGTTCCCAGATGAGATCACCAGTTTTGGCATTCATGCAGACAACGCGTTCTTGTTCCTTTTCACCTTCTCCGATCCTGCTAACGATATAGACCTTGTCATTCATGACAATTGGCGTGGAACGGCAACTCACATCGTTCTTCTTCCAAAGAACATCTTCAACGTCATTCGGTAAGCCCGTTTCGCGTGAGACGCCGTTTCGCTCTGGTCCCCGCCAGTTCGCCCATTCGGCAGCTGACACCGGCGAGTAAGAAAGTAGCAACAATGCGAGTAAGGCATGCCGTCGGAAATAATTCATTGTTAATGCTCTGATTAGGTGATGTTACGCTGTAATCGATCACGGATGGAGTAGATGAGTGCGCTCAGATGAGAAAGGCTCCTTGGCTCCTCCACTATGAGAATGTTTTTTATCACTAAATCTTAGTGAAATTTTTATTTTTCATATCAACTACTCGATATCGTAACAGAACAATAATTCCTGATCGCGTAGGTAGAGTTTCCCACCAGCAATTGCCGGGTGTGTCCAGTTTTTGCCGCTCGGTGCCCTCATTTTTGATTCTTCAGGAAGTTCAAAGCGCCCCTTTTCTTCGTAGCCTTCTGGAAATGCCTCGATGAGTGCCACGTCTGCCTCGCGTTCCGCGTAAAGGTACAAATGGCCATCTGCATAAGCGACGGACCCTTCGCCTAAGGAATCAGTGACTCGCTTGCTGTACCACTCCAGTTCACCGCTGCCAAATGCTTGACATACCCAGCCGCGTCGTGAGGAACTACCGTATATGTGCCCATTGTGTAAAACGAAGCCGCCTAATTCGTTCTTCATGTTGCGGCTAAAATAAACCTGCGTAACATCGAACGATCGTTCATCACGCTTCACAAGTTTGATCAAGTCACAGCCTGCTGATCCAACGCTGGCATAAACATGATGGTCGTGATAGATAGGCGTGGGAATGACTACATCGGAGTAAGGCCGGTCACGTTTGTAGTTCCACAGCAACTCGCCGTCGACGGCTGCGATTCCTGCTATCCCGCCTTGCGTCATCACGATATACAAATCCACACCGTCCACAGTGGCTTTGATCGGTGAGGAGTATGTTGCGTCGTTGGTTAGGCTTTTGCTCCGCCAAATAACTTCCCCCGTTTCCCGTTCTAAGGCGACAATCATGCCTTGATCGCCTCCGGGTACGCAGATGACTTTGTTGTCATCAACGAGAGGCGACCAGCAATATCCCCAGCCATAGGTTTCCGGTTCACCAGCATCTACAATGCTGATGGATCCACCCAAGTCGTTTACCATGTTGACTTGCCACTGGAGTTCTCCTTCGGTATTGAACGCAGCAAGTTCACCATCGCCAGCCAAAGCATAGATCATGTCGCCTGCAACGGTTGGCGTGGCCCGTGGCCCAGCCCCCCAAGAGTTACCTTCGAAGTCAAAGATCTTTTTAGTAACAGGCTTCGACCAGATTAGTTTGCCGCTAGCAGCGTCAATTGACATCAGCTCTGTGCGACCGTTTCGACCACCCATGATATAGATACGATCACTAACCACTGCTGGACCAGAGTATCCCACGCCAGATTGTCGGAATGTCCACAGTAATGTCGGGCCATCTTCAGGCCATTTGTCGAGCAATCCGGTTTCTTTCGATTTATTATCACGGTTACTGCCTTGAGCTTGCGGCCAGTCTTCGGCACACAAAATTGACGGTAATACAAATAGGAATACACAACACAGCAACGAGATGTTCAGTAGCCACCTCAATTTCAAGTAAGTGATCATTTTTACTTTCTACGAAAGGAAAGAAGTTAGGAGGGCAACTGCACTTCTGTAATTGCCGAGTTTCTTAAAAGTGGCCGACTGGCCTCATATCTTCTGATTTAGGGTCTGTTAGACTTTGAAAAAGTGTAACAGCGGATGGTATGTGGCTTGGCCAGCGGTCTCACTTGAATTCAAATGCCTAGCAATGCGTAAGGGTTTGACTTTCTTGCCTTACGAAATGATCCGCAGTGTACCGTCGCACAAGAAAGATCACACAAACGAGTGTTGTCTTACGGCAACTATATTTATTTTTCCGGACAAACCACATGGCGTCACCAAAACCAAAAAATGGCGGAAAATCCAATAAGGGGACTTCTGGAAAGGGGAACTCAGCTGAGCGTGTTGTCGCAGAAAATAGAAAAGCCAGGCATCACTATGAAATTCTTGACACCCTGGAATGTGGAATTGCCCTTGTTGGAAGCGAAGTGAAAAGTCTCCGATCTGGAAAAATGTCACTGGACGAGGCGTATGGCAGAGTCAAAGAGAACGAAGTCTGGCTGATTGGATGTGATATTCCGGAGTACGTGAAGGCAAATCAACTGAATCATCAGCCCAAACGACCTCGCAAGCTTTTGCTCCATCGCCGAGAAATTGTTCGATTTGCAAGTCTTGCCTACGAGAAAAGCCTGACACTTGTTCCTTTGAAGGCATACTTCAAAGAAGGGCGAGTAAAAGTTCTGCTTGGAATTGGTCGAGGTCGGAAGGTTCACGACAAGCGACAGAAACTAAAGGAACAGACAGCGAAACGAGATATTGCAGTTGCTCTCCGAGGTCGTGGAAGTCGTTGATCACCTTTTTGAATTATTTTCTTGGGTACAAAAAATAAGCCAGTCTCTTCGAATTGAAGTACTGGCTTATTTTTACCGTTCAATAATTTTGATTCAAACTCAGGCAGTATTACCAGCCGTGACAAGATCAGTTGAATCAGTTGAATCTTCGGGATGCCAAAGAGGCATGCCACGCTGAATTCTTTCAGCAAGAACATCTATCTTCTGACGGGAACCAGCAGGTGCCGTCGTTGGTGTAAATTCTTCACTAACGTGAGGAACAAAGTTTTCATCGTGCCCGTACAGTTCGATAATCTCGAATACATTTCGAATTCTGGCCATGGAAACCAACCACTCCTTACAGATAAAACCATCGTGATCAGACTACAGAGAGACGGGTAAACCCGAACCTCAAACTTTTGTGCTCAAACGGTTGTTTACGCGACAGCCTGAAGGCTCCCGAACGCTGCGGCGGGGACGGCATGATTGCCGTGGCAGGTTGCAATTACCGAGGTGAACCTCTGCATTATGTACGTCTTGCAGCCGGAGTCAAACATTTGGGAAAAGGTTTTGATTTTTTCGTTCGTGCGGGGCTCTCGGCATGACGGTTTGCCTGACTCGAGGTCTGGAAAGTATCATGTGGGATCGGGTTCCGAGGTCAGTACGCGACCGTCGTCGTACGCTTTGGAACGAGTTTTGGGTGGTGGACCAGGGTTTACAACCCCAAGTCGCCGCATCAGATGGCTGAATTTACAGGATCTCTCGCCAGTTATTCCGCTCGCTGGTCGTTTTTTACGTACTTGGGAGCAATTGCAATTGGGACCGGCTTGCTGGCTCTTCCGGCAGCACGTGCGCCAGCACAGCCACCGCTAACCCTTGTTGATGCCGCATTCACTGCAACCAGTGCCTGCTGCGTTACAGGCCTGACGGTGCGATCTACTGTCGAAGACTTTTCACCCTTCGGACAGGGGGTTATTCTGGTTCTTATTCAGCTTGGCGGTCTCGGAATTATGACGATCACAACGCTGCTTATCTTTCAGATTGGTGGAGAAGCAACTGTCAGGCAGCGGGCAGTAATTGCCGAAACACTAGGAATTAAATCTGCCCGAGGTCTCCGCCAGTTGGCTTTGATGGTTCTCCTTGTTGTTTTGTCAGCAGAATTGATTGGCTTTCTATTACTGACCGCTGCGACGTGGGGCAGTCGTGAGCCTCTCGAGGTCATTTGGAGGGCGGCTTTTCATTCTGTATCTGCGTTTTGCAATGCGGGGTTTTCTCTGGGAGACGACAGTCTCGTGGCCTACAGCGACAATATTCCCGTGAACCTGATTATTTGTGGTCTCGTTATCGTTGGAGGACTTGGTTTTCCCGTGCTTTTTGATATCACGTCACGTCTTTGGAATCGTGATTCTCTCTGGGATAGACTGCATATGCATTCGAAGTTGATGTTATTAGGAACAGCTGTTCTGCTCACTTTCGGCGCTGTAAGTTTTTGGGTGTTTGAGTCAGATGGTGTTTTGGCAGGCCAGCCGTTGTCAAACCGTATTTTGTTAGGACTGTTTCATACGACGACATGCCGTACTGCGGGTTTTCATACAGTCGAGTATGGAAGTCTGGCGAGTGCGACACTCTTCCTTACGATACTTCTCATGGCTATAGGCGCAGGCCCTGGTTCTACAGGTGGGGGATTTAAAGTCAGTACTTTCATGACACTACTTACTCGAGCTGGAGCGAGCTTTCGTGGACAGGAACGAGCTAATTTTGCAAAGCGAACCATTCCAGAGCGGGCAGTGGAACGAGCAACTGCTACAGCATTAGTTTTCGTGGCAATCGCATTTGTTGCGCTCGTAGCACTCCTGGGTGTCGAAAGTGGAGGAAAGGCAGCCGAGCGACCACGCTGGTTTCTCGATGCCTCTTTTGAATGTATTTCAGCGCTTGGAACAGTCGGGCTGTCGACTGGTATTACTGCATCGCTCACAATTCCTGGAAAGTTTATTTTGGCTGTCTTGATGCTTCTGGGCCGTCTTGGTCCCATTACTGTTGCAGTAGCGCTGTCTCGGCAGCGGCCTGCGTACCAGCCCAACTACCCTGAGGAGGAGCCGCTTGTCGGCTAACGTGCGATGCCTTCAACCAGTAGCAAACGTTTTATCATGCTTGGAATGGGTTCTTTCGGCTCTGCGCTCGCGACTCAACTCGCAGCAAACGGCTGTCGGGTGACCGGCGTGGATCAGCGGCGTGACCGATTGGATGCTGTCAAAAATGTAATTCAGGAGGCAATTATCGGTGATGCAACTGATCGAGAGTTACTCGAAAATTTGCCGATTAAAGATTCGACGTCAGTTTTCATATCACTTGGCGAAACAATCTCTCGATCACTCCTAGCCACGTTGCACGTCAAAGAACTTGGTGCTCGAGATGTAGTTGTGAAGGGTGTGACAAAAGAGCACGGGAAGATTTTGTCGCACCTTGGTGCAAATCGAGTGGTGTTTCCGGAAGAAGAGGTTGCGAAAGAACTCGCTGACAAGTCAAGTTGGCCAAATGTACTTGATTTCTTACCAATTGATCCTGAGTACAGTGTAGTCGAAATCACTGTGCCGGAATCACTCGAAGGGAAAACACTTGCTGAGGCAGACCTTCGTAATTCAGTTGGAGTCTTCGTTTTGGGTTTACGGGATGTGATGCAAGGACGTTTTCAGATGTTTCCTGAAGGGCGGACAAAACTCATTCAGGATCAGATCCTACTCGTCATTGGTCGTGAAGAGGAACTCGCCCGCCTTCGCGAGATGAATTGAAAAAGCACTTACTCTTGTCCGGGTAGTCCGGGCGGCAGTTCAATTGTTATTTCAGCCGGTGGCGGAGCAGTTTTTGGAGAAGTTGGTTGGGTCGCATTCGGATCAAATTTTGGTGTCTCAACTCCGCTTCGTGTAGCAAGATCGGCGGTCAGTGAGAGTTTCTCATCCCCATTCTTTGGACGAATTTCCAGAAGCGTCACGCCCCACTCGTCACCGAACTTCTTTCCTTCAACAATGACTGTTGCCGCTGCTTTTGGGCCAACAACGGGAATTTGCATAGCGCCAATTCCATCGACTTCATTGGCTCGGCCAGTAACCGTTCCTTTCCAGGTGATTGGTTCACCCAAGAATGCCTGAGAGCGATTGTTTATCGCAACTTCTTCTTTTGCCATATTCACCAGCGGATGGTTTGCGATGCGTCCGCAACCGGAAAGAACAAAAGGTATGCAAAGAAAAAAAACTGAGGCAAATAATTTTTTATATATCTGACGTGGAAGCATGTCTGTTCCTCCTTGAACGGTTTTTATTGCCAGACGGTTGCTGTTGTGATTGAGTTACTGTGCATCGTGTTGCCTGCACCAGGCAATTTTTTCTGCCGTTGTTGTTGGCAGATCACCCGCTGGAGACTCTTTGACTTGAGGCGATTCATCCTGCTCAGGTGTTTCATTCGAGGTAATTTTTTCTTCAGGTAATGCCGGTTCATCGGGCGTTGGATCGGCAGTCGCAGGAGGGGGGGGCGTTTTAGCCCCTCGAGCCTTCGCCAAAATATCAGCAGTAGAAAGTTTGCCAGCCGGCTTTGAGCCGCCGGCCCGCGCCGCCGCAAGAATATCAGCAGTTGATTTTTTCTGTGGCGAAGATGCTTTTGAAGATGAAGTTTTGACCGCAGGGGCTGCTTTGGCCTTTGCCTGTTTTTCTGGCTTTGGCAGTGGTTCTGTCACGACCTTGAGATGTGAAGGGTCAATGTCGTACCAGGCAATGTTGTTGAACTGATCAAACTCTACGAGGCATCGACCATTCATATTGACGGCCCGCACTGTGCCGGTGGTTTTTGCAAACCGACTGAGTTCCGGTGCTGGCGAGTCGATTACTACATATTTGTCAGTCCATTCGGCTTTGAGCCGTTCGATAACATCAAACATCAGAACCTTCCATCAACTCTTTCGACATTGCTACGGGGCGATCGCCAGATGACCGCTTTCCCCTCAACAATTTGACGGAAAGAGCAGTCTGCCGCAAGATGCAGGGTGAACCGCCTCAATACCGCCCACTGAAACACAATACGACCAAAGAACGGTCAAAGGCCGATCAAATGGTTCAACGGGCTCTGGCTTGATTGTAATGAGATCGTCTGGAGGTTCTTTTTCGTTACATGAATAGGTAGAACCAAGCCATTCTGGTGCCTCGAAGACCCTGCAGGCCACCTCAACAAGAATGGTGTCTTTTTTAGCTTTAGAGGCTGTTAAACTGGCTGAAAAATGTGAACGTCCAGCCAGTCCGACTGCGACAAGGGCTCCCTGCCCCATTGCTTTGGTTGGTGTGACCTCTGTGATAACGGGTGAGGCTGGCCACCTCTCCGAGATGCCCGTAGGGATAGGGAATATGTCGTTGTCTGTTGGGATGTGGTCTCCTTCAACCGATTGCAGGCAGTCCTTATCATCTATGCGAAAAAGATGGCGCCACCGATCGTTGCTCCATAAGAACTCAACGCGTATTCGCCCAACTTCCAAATGAATTGGGACCCGTGATTTACTTTGTCTGAGAGGTGGATCAGGCATATTTGTACGAACTAGACGGGGTTCATGTAGGCAGATTTCACAACACGTGCGTAGCACGGTAGGTTGAGATTACCTTAAACGAGGAGATCTTGTGGAACCGCGGCGCTCACTTGGTTGGCCAATCACGCTTGGTGTGGTCTTAATTAGTTCCATTATCACGCTTGGAGTTGGATGGGTTCTTGTCAGTATCTCTGCTGCACTAGGCTCTCAAAACGCTGCTTTCTATTGGGCGTTACTCGCTGTTGGCGTGTCGCTTCTTATTCTCGTGCTGGTTGGCGTCATCATCTACTTTGCTCTGGCAGTCAAGGCAATTGCTCTCTCACAGCGGCAAAGTAACTTTATTGATAGTGTGACTCATGAACTCAAAAGTCCGCTTGCGTCGCTGAAGCTCTATCTGCAAACCCTGACCCGTCGACCAGTACCACCCGTAGAGCAATCAGATTTTCACCGATTCATGCTGCAGGATGTAGAGCGGCTCGACACTCTGATCGACCATCTTCTCGATGCGGCAAAGACAATGCATCGTCCAGCATTATCCATTGCTGAAGCGACCAGAATTGTCCCAGTCCTCAAGGAGGCAGCCGTACGGGTTGCGGATCGTCATAACGTTCAGCACGATTGTATTGTGATCAATGTAGAGAAAGAGCTCGAGGATGTTTTTGTACAGGGCAGGGAAGCGGACATAGAAATAGTATTTCGAAACCTTATCGATAATGCCGTGAAGTACTCACTTCCTGAACCACACGTCGATGCGACAGTTGAAGTCACGAAGAAAAGTCGCGTGCTGGTTCGGGTTGCAGATAATGGCCCTGGCATTCCGATAGCAGATCGTGGGCAGGTGTTTCGACGTTTTGTTCGATTAGGAAGTGAACTGGAACGGGCTACGCCTGGAACTGGGCTGGGTCTGTATCTTGTTAAATCAATTGTCAAACAGTTGAGGGGGCGTGTTTTCGTGAAAGGTCGCTTGACCAAACGAGGTACCATCATTGAAGTCGATCTGCAGAAGGCAAACCCTGCCGAAGACATGCCTCGTTGACCGGAGCTACGCGGAACCCTTTGAGTAAACCGTGTTGCCGGTTCTAATCATGAATTCAGGCAATCATGCTGTCCTTCTACCCCTCCGATTTGAATTACCATGCCCCAATCTCCCTCAACTTCTTCGAAATCATATGTCGATCCTGGCCAGAGAAAAAAACTCGATGGCGACACCGATGTGTTGCCAATTCGTCGTGCGTTGGTAAGTGTCTACGATAAAACTGGTTTGGATCGGCTTGCTGCTGCATTGAAGGCTGCTGGAATAGTGGCTGTTAGTACGGGTGGAACGGCACGGGCTCTTGAGGGCTATGGTGTCTCTGTTGAGGATGTGTCCTCAATAACAGGTTTCCCGGAAGTACTCGATGGAAGAGTTAAGACCCTTCATCCAAATATTTTTGCTGGCATCTTGGCTCGCGGTGACAGAGAAGATGATCTTGAAGTTTTAGCTGAACATGGAATTGATCGGTTCGAGCTTATCGTTGTCAATCTTTATCCGTTCGCAAGCGTCATTAGCCGTGATGGGTGTACGGCAGGCGATGCAATTGAATTGATTGATATCGGTGGACCAAGCCTGGTTCGTGCGGCTGCCAAGAATCATGCCTTTAGTGCAGTGATCACAGACCCCGATCAATACGACGCAGCGGCATTTGCGATCAGCCGTGGAGGCACCACGATGGCAGAACGACGATTGTTTGCAGCCCAAGCTTTTGAACGTACTGCGGAATACGACGCCGTCATTGCTCGCTGGATGGCAGGTCATGCAGGGTTGATTGCGGGAGGTGCTAAGCCGATTTCGACTGAACATTACTCCGACGCCCCGCCATTACCAACTCGGCTTACGCTTAGCCTTGAGCGAAGGTTGCCTTTGCGTTACGGTGAAAATCCGCACCAGTCGGCTGCAATGTATGCACCAGCGGATACCCATTTCGGTCTTGCTGGCTTGAAGCAGCTTTCTGGTAAGGAGCTCTCGTATAACAATTTACTGGACCTTGATGCCGCAGTCCGTATTGCTGGATTGATTCAGAATTCTGGAGCGGCAGTTATCAAACACACGAATCCCTGTGGTGCCGCCAGTGCAGCAACTATCGATGAAGCGCTCGAAGCAGCTATGGCAGCAGATCCAGCAAGTGCGTTTGGTTCAATCGTTGCGGTGAATCGTGTTTTCGATGTAGCTGCAGCAGAGTGTCTGCTCAAGCCGGGAATGTTCGTTGAGGTGATCGCCGCACCGGCTTTCACTGCAGAGGCAGTCGAGGCTCTCAAAACCCGTCCGACATGGAAAGCAAGTGTGCGGTTGGTTGAGGTGCCACCGGGTGATCCATGGGGTCCTACGGCTGGTCTTGAGCTTCGAAGTGTGGCGGGTGCAATGTTGGCACAGCGACCAGATGAGACACCAGATGACCCGGCTGCATGGCAGGTTGTAACCCAAGAGGCACCTGCGGAAGATTTGACGCAGCCGCTTGACTTTGCCTTCACCATGGTGCGACGACTCACAAGTAATGCCATTGCGGTTTGTCAGGGGACAAGTCTTGTAGGAGCCGGTGTGGGTCAAACGAGCCGAGTTGACGCAGTGCGAATAGCATTAGAAAAGGCAGGAGATCGTGCGAGAGGAAGCGTTCTTGCGTCAGATGCCTTCTTTCCATTCCCAGACTCCATTGATTTCATTCGACAAGCAGGTGTTGCAGCGATCATCCAACCCGGAGGTTCAAAGCGAGATTCAGAGGTGATTGCCGCCGCAAACGCTGCGAAGCTACCGATGGTCTTCACATCACGACGTCACTTTAGGCATTAGTAGAAACAAAGTCCGCAGAACGCAGGATATTTTGATCCACTATCGTGGATGCTGTTTGGAGCGGTAGGGAATTCCAATGTCTGATTGTGATGAAACAGAACGTGCCAGAATCAATCCTTTTTCATTTACCTAATAATGCGAGTGAGCGATGTCCTCAGTACTCGACAGAATCATTAGTCGAAAACAAAAAGAAGTCACTGAATCGAAGGCAATACGTCCACTTTCCAGCATCAAGGAAAAACTTGATGATTCTGATCAGCCACGTGACTTTTTTGCGGCTGTTTCCGAGTCTGGTGGGGTACGGTTAATTGCCGAATTTAAGCGACGTAGTCCTTCAGCAGGTGAAATTCGTCCTGGTGCTGAACCTGCAGAGATAGTTCGTGGGTATGAAAAAGCTGGAGCTGCTGCACTTTCTATTTTAACTGACGGTGAAGACTTTGGTGGTTCTCTGGATGACCTCAGAGCTGCAAGGCAGGCATCCTCACTACCGACCCTGAGAAAAGAATTCATTATTGATTCTTACCAGGTGAATGAGGCGCGTCTCTATGGAGCCGATGCCGTTCTTCTCATTGCAGAGTGTTTGGAGGACTGTCTTCTAAGAAGCTTGTACCGAGAGGTAATTGATCTTGGAATGACACCACTGGTCGAATTGCATAGTGAAGAGCACCTTTCCCGAGTGCTCGATCTAGGTGCAACGCTTATAGGGATTAATAATCGGAACCTTGTGACAATGAAGACAGACATTAATCATGTCCTGAAGCTACAAGACAAAGTACCTTCAGAATGTGTACTTGTGGCTGAAAGCGGCATTCGCACACGAGCAGATGTTGAGCAACTTGAGGCTGCCGGAGTTAGAGCGATCCTCGTTGGCGAATCTCTTTTGAGTAGTCCAGATCCATCAGACGCTGCTGCCGCACTCCTTGGTAATCTCAGTAGCTGAAATCGTTTAGGTCTCCGGATGTTCTATCGAGTCGCTGATAAATCGATAGCCGGCACCGCGTACAGATAGGAAGTGACGGGGCTGGGAAGGATTTTCTTCAAATGACTTTCGCAAGTTCAGCATGAACGTGTCGACAGTCCTTGTTGCAGGCGCGCGATCCATCCCCCAGACATTCTTAAGCAACTCAGTTCTCGACAATACAAGTCCCTCATGTTCGATTAGATACCGAAGAAGCTTCATTTCGAGCGCTGTGAGTCGAATCCGGCGACTGTCGCAATAGGCCTCCCATGTGTCGAAATTGATATGAGCCTTTCCAAATGCAAAGCTGTTTTCAGAGCGACTTGTTGCAGATTCATCTGGGGGAGATGCTGAGCTGTTCTTACGTCGACTGAGGAGGCTTCTGATGACTGAGAGAAGTTCATCGAGATCAAAGGGTTTCTGCAGGTAAACGTCTGCTCCAGCATTAAAACCTCGAATTCGATCCTCTACTAGCGTCCGAGCTGTAAGCATGACAACTGGAATAAGGCTGCCTCGAGAGCGGAGTTCTTCACAGACTGCATATCCACTCATGCCGGGCAACATAACGTCGAGTACAACAAGATCGATATCAGCATTTGGCTCATTAAGAATAGCCAAAGCTTCGTGTCCATCAGCAGCGGTCGTTACCGTCAGGCCTTCGGATGTCAGGTTGTACCGGATGCCGATGGCGAGATGGTCCTCGTCTTCGACGAGTAAGATGTTTGGCATGATACTGGTTGAGTGTAACGCTCTCCAAGATTTTTGGCGTAGCCATTTTCACAAAACCATGCCCAAGCATCAGTAGCAGCAACTTCTAATGGCCGTATTTTGTATCCTAGCTCATCAAATGCTCGCTGGCATGAGAAGTTGTGCCTTAGCATTGACATAGTCGCTGATGCTGAATTGACTGGGGGTTCTCGACGGAACAATATGCCAGCTAAGTCTCCAATCCGTCCAGCTGCACGTACTGCGAGTGGTGGGGCATTTCCAATCGGAGGACGACGATTGGTTACCTTGGCAAACACTTTCCATGCATCAAGATACGATAGGGCATGGCCTCCAAGGATATAGCGACGACCTGTTTGACCTCGTTCGTTAGCAGCCTCAATGCCATTAACAACATCACGGACATCAACAAAATCGTTGGCACCCGGTGGAGCGAGCAGACCCTTCCCACTACCAACCTCAAGAAGCATTCGCCCACTAGATGGCTTCCAGTCCCAGGGTCCAATCATGTAAACAGGGTTTACGATAACAGCATCCAGACCACGTTCAACTTGATCTAGGACAGCAGACTCGGCCATTCTCTTTGTTAATACGTATGGACACTCGATCATCCCACCAGGAGGAGTTTCTTCATTTGCGGGGATACCATCCGAGCGCAAACCGAGAGCATCAACACTTGAGACATGAATGAATCGAGCTCCGGCTATACGTGCAATCTTGGAAAGATGAGCTGTTCCCTCTACATTGACTCGATGCATTTCGTCGTAGTAACGCCAGCCACAATGAACCATTGCAGCTGAATGAATGACGAGATCAATTCCATCAACAGCTCTTTGGAGACTACTTGTATCCTCGAGTTGACCAATGATCTTTTGGACCGGGAGTCCTTCCAGTGCTGCAGTAGTCCCACTGTGGCGAGGGCGAACCAACACTCTGACATTCCAACCAGTATCCAGAAACCTCCTGACAACATTATTGCCAACCAAACCAGTAGCGCCAGTAACAAGGCAGGACCTTTTACTACTGTCGCGGTATGAGTTGAGGACATCTGACATGGTTATCAAGATCAAGTGTTCACTACGTCGATAGTCGACGTATGCGGCTTGAAGGGTTTGCAGTAAATAAATTCGGTGAATCAGCGAAGATTCTGTATTTTTGAGTTAAATCGGAAAAAATTCTGAGGCAACTTATATAAAAATTTGATTCGTTCTGGTGGAAGCTGACATTGACGGTTTCCTCGGTGTTAGTCGAAAATTTGCGGGTAATACGAACATGTTCTGGGCAATTTCCATAAGTAGATAGAGCCACTATTCAGAGGGGGTTTGCGTGTCGGCAATTAGCATCGAGCCGGTTGTTCATCGTCGTCAGCAGCGAAGATTTATAGACCTGCCTTGGCAAATCTATGCCAGTGACCCCTGCTGGATTCCTCCGCTGCGACGTGCTCAGGAGGAGTTGCTAGGGTTTCACCCTCATCCGTTCTACGAACGCAATAAGACAAAGTCTTTTTTAGCAACACGTGGTGGTAGAGACGTTGGCCGTATTACAGCAATTGTTAATGTTGGTCACATAGAACGTTACAAAGAAAACCGCGGTTTCTTTGGTTTCTTTGAATGTGCGGATGATTTAGAGGCGACTACCCAATTATTCGATGCTGCAAAGAAGTGGTTATCGGATCAGGGCATGACTTCCATACGTGGCCCTGTTAATCCATCTCTGAATTATGAGTGCGGATTATTAATTGAGGGGTTTGCAACTCCACCATTTTTTATGATGACACATAATCGTCCTTATTATGCAGATCTTATTGAAGCGAATGGTTTCAAAAAAATCGAAGACCTCTACGCGTTTTGGGGCGAGATGTCGATGCTCGAAGGCATTGATTCAAAACTTGGCATAATGGTTGAAGGCGTTAAGGAGCGTTTTGGAGTTTCAGTTCGATCTCTTAATCGAGCAAGGTTTACTGACGAAGTCCGAATGTTTCTTGATATTTATAATACGAGTCTCGCCGGAACGTGGGGATTTGTTCCTCTTTCGCAGGGGGAAGTGAATCACATGGCTGCTCACTTGAAGCACCTGATCGTCCCAGAACTTTCCCTGGTAGCCGAAGTTGATGGTAAGCCTATCGGTACTGTTTTCTGTTTACTCGACTACAACCCACGTATCAAAGCCATGAATGGGCGACTTTTTCCATTTGGATTTTTGAAATTACTATGGAATAAGTCAGCTATCAAAAGAATGAGAGCAATCAGTACGAATGTCGTTCCGGAGTATCAAGCTTGGGGAGTCGGTCTGGTTCTGCACGCCGCCCTTGTGCCGCGACTTTACAACTGGGGTATGAAGGAGGTGGAGTTTTCTTGGGTTTTAGAAAGCAATCATCTTTCGAAGCGAACTCTTGAACGAGGAGGCGCACTCGTAACAAAGAAGTATCGGATTTATCAAGATGATTCACCGAGTGATGCGGGCGAGACAGAATCAGCGAGATGACTTTATTGTTACATCGCTCTGATGCACCCGATTACTGGATTCACCGCGTTGTAAGAGGGCACCACTGGAAATGCCGCCAATCATCATGGTCCTGTCTCCACGTACCTGCGGTCGAGCAGACTTGTTCTTCGGCCAACTACTTCGTCCTTGGCGATGCGTACGCTCCCAGCGCATTGAACCATAGTTCACGCCACCCAAATTAAAGGTTCGGTATGGATTTCTAGGGCTGATTGCTTCTGCAGAACGACAGAATACTGAGATGCCAAGGCTCGTTGCCGTTATAAGAGTGACGAGAATTAACCGTGTCATTTGAGTTCCCTCATTTCATTTGCCCTGCCATTCGGATTCCACGCGGTATATGATTGCAGGCGACATGTGGAGATCAAGCTGTTTTTTTTGGACAGGGTGGAAATGTAAAGGAGTTAACCATTTCCTGACCGCTTAGGCCTGTACCCAATAGTTTTGTGTGACCGAGACACTCTGGCACGTTGTTTTTTCTTTGTTTTTCTCAGTCCGCGAATGTGATCACCAGACTTTTGTTCTGAAAATGATTGGTTGGCCTCTCGCCTTTTTTTATCGAGAGCCTCTTGGGGTGGTCGATCTGGGATCAAACTGTCGCAACCAGAACCAATCAGATCTTGTCTCCCTACATGTTCAAGCGCTTTTCGCACTTCAAAATAATTTTCTGGTTTAAAAAATTGAAGTAACGCTTTCTGCATTCTGCGATTTCGCAAACCTTTCGTGACAGTGACAGGCTTTCCTGTCATTGGGTCACGGCCTGTGTGATACATGCAGGCCGCAATGTCGAAAGGGCTGGGGATGAAATCTTGGACCTGGTCAGGTCGGTATCCATTCCGTTTCAAGAAAAGTGCCAAGTCGATCATTTCATTCAGTCCGCTCCCAGGATGACTCGCAATAAAGTAGGGGACTGTGTATTGACGTTTGCCTACTCGACGACTTGCCGCACGGAAAGCCTTGTCAAACTCAACGTAGTCAGTAGCAGGAGGCTTTTTCATGAGGTCGAGTACATCTGGGTCGGTGTGCTCAGGTGCAACTTTTAGATGCCCACCTACATGGTGTTCGGCCAATTCCCGCAGATACTCCGGGTCGCGACGCGCTAAATCCATGCGAACACCGCTCGCGACGAGCACCCTTTTTACGCCGGGAATCGATCGGGTTTCCCGCATGACTTCTTTCAGAGGCCCATGGTCAGTTCCAAGAAGTTTGCAAACTGTGGGATGGACGCACGATAGTCTGCGGCACTTTGCTTCGACATCTGGTCGAATACAACGCATTTTGTACATGTTGGCTGTTGGGCCACCAATGTCGGAAACCGTGCCCTTGAAATCAGGTTGGCTTGCGAGTTGTTTTACCTCAGAAAGAATTGACTGCTTTGAACGACTCTGAATAATTCGACCTTCATGGGCTGTTATGGAGCAAAATGTACAGCCTCCAAAGCAACCTCGCATGATTTGAATGCTGTTTTCAACAACTTCAAATGCTGGGATTCGTTTTGTGCCATATTGTGGATGAGGGCGACGAGTGAATGGTAGTGCGTAGACACGATCCATTTCGTGTTCTTCAAGCGGCAAAGCCGGAGGATTAATGACTACGGCTTCTCGCCCATGTCGCTGTACAAGCCTTTTGGCGTTATGAGGATTTGTCTCAAGATGACTTATTCGAGTCATCTCACAAAATGCGTCATGATCAACCTTGGTTACTTCATACGCCGGAAGTTCGCGAGTGCTATCATCGATAGAAACGGACTCACTTGCTCCAAGGCGATAGGCAACTCCTCGGAGTGTTCTCATCTCTTGAACTGTTTTTCCATCGGCAAAACCCTTTGCAATATCAAGGATTGTTCGTTCGCCCATGCCAAAGGCAAGCATGTCAGCTTTTGAATCGAGGAGAATCGAGCGACGCACCGTGTCGCTCCAGTAGTCGTAATGAGCGATGCGCCTTAAGCTTGCTTCGACTCCACCGGCAATAATGGGAACACCAGGGAATGCCTCTCGTGAACGTTGGCAATACGCTAAGGTTGCTCTGTCAGGGCGCAGTCCAATTTCACCATCTGGTGAATAAGCGTCGTCATTTCGAACTTTACGGTTTGCGGTGTAATGATTAATCATGGAGTCCATATTGCCAGCAGAGATGGCAAAGAAGAGATTCGGTCGACCGAACTGTCTCCAATCATGGCAATTTTGCCAGTTTGGTTGAGCGAGTACGGCAATACGAAACCCCTCCGATTCCAAGAGTCTGGCAAGGAGGCCATTGGCAAAGCTAGGGTGGTCTACGTAGGCGTCCCCTGTAACAAAAACGATATCCACGCTATCCCACCCCCTGGCAATGACATCTTTTGGGTGCATTGGCAGTGGCGGAGCTGTTGGCGTATTTGTTTGAATAATTGGTAAATTCATAGATGCAGGTAGCCTTGTTGGCGTCGATTGGCTGTACTGAAGTGTACCCTGCCAGAAAGGGATAAGGTTTGACAGTCTCAGGCTGATATATTTGTAGAGACGTCAGGCAAGCGTTTTTGTCTCATAGGTGTTTTTTGACGAGTGGAACGATTGCATGATTCGATTAGCTCCCCAAGTTGTACTTGTTTTATTGACAGTACTGGTCCTGCAGGCGGTTGACGGTTCTGAGCAAGACGAACGTGTGTCGCGAGCAATTGCTCAACTCGGTGCAAGTCAATATGCCGATCGAGAAGCTGCCTCAAGGCAGCTCGCTGCAATGGGTGTAATCGCTGTCGATCAGTTGGTGCATGCAGCCCGAGGAAATGACCCTGAGGTTGCTGCACGAGCAGTTGATGCTCTCCGAGCAATGCTTCGGCAGGATGATTCTCAATTGTCAAATAAAGCCGAAGCTGCCCTTGAATCAATCGCAGAGCAAGGCAGCTTGGCGATGGCTCAGCAGGCAGAAGTAGCTCTTGATTTTTTTGATGCTGCGCAAGCTGTTTCTGCGCGAAAGAAGCTTGAAGAACTTGGAGCAATATTTAGTGAGGCCGGTCCTTCCGGACTGCGTGTTGAAATTGCTGAAGACTGGAAGGGCGACAGTCGCACATTGAAATTAGTGACACGGCTGCAAAAAGTTGTTCACGTCAGTTTGTTTGGCCTTCAACTTGCGCAAAGAGATGCCGTAACCCTTGGCAGGCTACGGGGTATCGAGCGTCTTGATCTATTCGGTACTGGTCTTTCAGACGATGCGATCAAACAACTGAAGCAACGGCTCAAAGAGACTGAAATTGATATCCGAAAAGGTGGTAAGCTAGGTATTGCCGGAATGCCTTTACAGGGGCAGTGCGTTATTGCAGGTATTCAACCGGGTTCTTCAGCAGAGAAAGCAGGATTGTTGCCGCAAGATGTCATTACGGAAATCAACGGAACGGCAATCAGTGATTTTGGAGCCTGTACTCGTATTATTGGTGAGCATAAACCAGGTGAAGAAATTGCTGTGGTTATTGAACGGATAAAACCGGACGGATCAGTAGGTCAATTTCGGAAGGTTGTCGTGCTGGGAGGGTGGTAGGGAGCAAACTTCAGCAAAAAATTGAGTTAGCAGGTGAGGAAATTGAATTGAATAAACCAGTAGAAGGCCCTCGCGGCAAACAGAACAACGGCACCGAAGAGGTTGATGTTCGGTGGCATACAGCCACAATTAGTCGGAATCAACGTGAACGTAGTGCAGGCCACCGGGGCTGTGTCATTTGGTTTACCGGCTTATCAGGATCTGGAAAAAGCACTCTTGCTAATGAAGTTGACAAGCAGTTGCATGCTCGCGGCCATCGCAGTTTCATTCTCGATGGAGACAATGTGCGTCATGGTCTGAATGCATCTCCCAACCTTCTTGAAACAATTCACGGTCAGCCGTTCGCGAAGCGATTTGGCCTTGGCTTTGGAGCAGAAGACCGTAAGGAGAATATTCGTCGGGTCGGAGCGGTTGCAGAACTCTTTACTCAGGCTGGAATTATTACGCTCACAGCATTTATTAGTCCCTATCGTAGTGATCGTGAAGCAGTACGAAAAATGTTACCAGAGGCAGACTTTATCGAGGTATATGTCAAAGCGCCCTTAGACATCTGTGAGAGCCGTGATCCAAAAGGGCTGTACAAAAAAGCCCGTGCTGGTGAAATTAAGGGATTCACTGGTATCGATGACCCTTATGAAGAGCCAGAAAGTGCAGAAATCACGGTCGAATCTACTGTAAATAGTCCACAGGTGCTCGCCCAGCAAGTTCTTGTTTG
>CAXEMW010000014.1:0-24291 GCA_963997395.1 uncultured Planctomycetaceae bacterium | reverse complement strand
GACATTCTATGGGTGCGATAACATCGCAACTCATAATTGGCCAGCCGCGTTTGCTGAGCACGACAAAAAATGACAAGCGGATACGAGCAGCGGTACTCATGAGTCCAAGCAGCCCGTCCTTCCAGTGCGCCAAATCGGCGTTTGGTTCGGTGACTACACCGTGTCTTTTATTAACGGGAACACGCGACAATCTTCCCTTTTTTAGCAATCAATCGGTTGCATTCAGACGTGCCGTCTTTCCCACGCTTCCGAATGGTAATGCATATGAACTCGTGTTACACAATGCAACGCACTCTGCTTTTTCTGATAGGTCGCTACGGAATGATCCGCCTCCTAATCCAAAACATCATCGAGCGATTGAAGCCATCACAACTGCGTTTTGGGATGCTTGTCTGCAAGACAATGAAGACGCCAAAAAATGGCTAAGAGACGGTGGAACGAAAGACGCTCTCGAGCCACAGGACACTTGGCAAACAAAGTGAGGCCACAACTGCCTCCCACCGTTGTATCTAAAAGTTTCTAAGCGATACCTTCAGCTCGCATGGCTTCCCAATCTTTTGCAGATGGCTTTGCAATTGTCCCACAGATGAAATCCCCGATAGGGAAGGCCACGTTAAAGTTTTTGTCGGGATATTTATGGTGTAGGAAGTGATGTCGTGCACAAAACTTATAGAGCCACCAGTTCGCAAAAAATCGTCCAGTCGGCTGATGCATTTCCAAATGAATCTGATTCCAGATCGTATGGTGAATAGCTACGACAAGCATAAACATTCCGGCACCCACTGGAGAAAACCAAAAAAGTATGATTGCAATGGGAAGGCCTTCAACGAGCCCTTCCCAGAAATTCAAACGGATACCACGATCTTCTCCCTTTGGCATAGGGTCGTCGTGAAAAACCTTTCGGTACTGCGTATGGTGCTCAACGGCATGACTCGTAAAGATCTTTTTCCTCAACTTAGAATTTTTAAGGAAGGTAATCTTCGGCAATTTGTGCATAAGCTTGCAATGAATCTGATGTTCAATCAAGGACATCAGAACGACCATCGCGGCAAACCATCCGACCAGAGACAATACTTGGAGTAACATTTTTTTACAGTTCTATGGGTTGGTAAAAACAGCCGTGGCATCACAATGCTGCTTGCATCTACCACGCTCGGGTTGTACCAACAGCAACAGACTGCTGTTAGATCAATTTCATCGTCTATTTCTGCACTTTAACGTGAAATTTTCTTTTTTTGGGAGATCGCTTTCCCGCGGCACGCTGAATTTCGGGACGCCGTTTTTTTCGTGAATCCCGCTTTGAATTCGGTCGTTCACGCCGTTTTCGCCGTTTCTGCTTTCGATCAACCGGTTCTTCGTCCAAGACAGTATCCGTTGTATCCTGCTTCGGTAACATTCGATGGAGTACCGCGGCTGCAACATCTTCGGCCTGGTGCCCTTCGTCGAAAAGGCGTTGGAGGAGTTCTTTTTCCACGCTGAAATCCGTCTTTTTAAGGTCAACACGAAATGATTCGAGTAACTTCTCACCTTGGAGATTGCGGATTGCGGATTGCGAAGGCAATGCTTCAATGGAGAGTTTTGAACCGGTGAATCGCTCAATTGCAGAAACCGACCGCATGCCAGCACCAGTCACGAGACTAATTGCGAGACCTTTTTTTCCAGCACGGCCAGTTCGGCCGATGCGATGCACATAGTCCTCAGGATCTTTTGGAAGGTCATAGTTAACAACCACACCAAGTTCGTTCACATCAATTCCACGAGCTGCTACGTCAGTCGCAACAAGATAATGAAAACGAGATTTCCTGAAGTTTGCCATCACGCGTTCTCGTTGGGCTTGTGCCATTCCACCATGCAGTCGATCAACGAGGCAATCATTGCTCGCTAAGTCTTCGGCTAGTTTTTCGACCATCTGCTGGGTATTGCAAAAGATAACGCCGCTTTGCGCGTCATAGTATCGAAGGATGCGGAGCAAAGCATTGAACTTCATCTGATGCCTAACCTTAAAGCCCTTTTCGGTTACCAGTGGTGCTTCTTGGCCAGTATTCTGTTTCACAGTGATATATCGGGGTTCTGTCGAAAACTCTTCCACTAAGGTTTTAATTGACCGGCTGATCGTGGCAGAGAAGAATATCGTCTGCCGGTCTGTGGAAGCCTTGCGAAGAATTTTTTCAACATCATCGCGGAAGCCCATATCTAGCATTCGGTCTGCTTCATCAAGTACCAGTGTCTCAATCGTCGAGAGATCAATGGTCGACTGTTCAATATGGTCAAGCAGGCGTCCGGGTGTAGCAATAATAATCTGTGCGCCACCTCGGATGTCACGCAGCTGATCACGAAAAGACACGCCACCAAAAATAACAGCCGTTTTCAGCTTTTTCTTATACTTGCCAAACTTTTGGACTTCGTTCCCGACCTGTTTCGCAAGTTCTCGGGTTGGAGTCAGAATAAGTGCTTGTGGTTTTCTTTGTTTTGTGTTGATCTTTTCCACAATTGGAATACAAAACGCAGCCGTCTTACCGGAACCTGTCTGAGATTGCCCAACAACATCAATCCCTTCCTGGATGACTGGTATGGCAGCGTCTTGGATGGGAGAAGGGGACTCGAAGCCGAGATGCTGCACAGAAGCAAGCATTTCTGTTGATAAATCAAGCTTTTGGAATCCCACGGCGTTGGAATCTACCGAAGGGGTCGTTGAGGCTTCCTGAATGGTATCTGTCATGTACGTACTTTCGCTATGTGAGTAACCCAGAGATGCTTCCGGGGTCATAACGAAAGGGGTAGACAAACCCGCCGGAGAATGAAGGCGGGCGGTGCAGTTCCATCGTGGGAACTACAAAATAAAAGACTTCATCTCAAACCATCAAAATCTACAGTACATCAACTTCAGGGAGAACACAAACGCCTCAGTGTTTTGTTCAGGGAATTAATTGTGCCCTGAGCAATCACTCTCGGCACAATCGGAAGACTTACCCCCGCAGGTCGATGGACCACGAGTCTGCAGAAGCGTGCAGCGGCCGTGGAACGGCTGTTTCCCGTACAAATCCTGAGTCCATATGGTGCAAATGTAAGAAATGCCCGTTTGGGGTATTCTCTCTTTTGGTGATCTGATCGTTCACCAAAGGTAAAGATGTTCCGGGGAAATGAACCAGGTGGCGGCAATGCTGCGACTACGGAGCGCACTCCGCGGTATTCATTTGTGCCCTCCGCTGCAATACTTTATCCATTGAAACCATTTTTGCCATCACGCGAGAACTCCCATGACGACGAACCGGCGAACATTCCTCAATACCCTCACCGCCGTCTCCGCTGCAGCATGCACGCAGCGTGTTGTAATGAGTGAGGACCCTGTGAGCGATGCCCTTACAAAGGTACCGAATTCAGCTACAGAAACACTCACCTCCAAAAGCAATCTGCTTTTTTCATGCAAGTACGGAATGATCAAAGACCAGGGACTCGAAAAACGTCTTGAGCTTTCGCGGACGGCAGGTTTTGATGGCGTTGATTTTGACGATGCCGCCAGTGTCACTCCTGATGAGCTTCGACGAGCGGTTGAATCAACGGGTGTTTTTGTCCACAACGTGATTAATCATGCACATTGGAAACAGCGTCTTACCAGCCCCGACAAGCAAGAGCGTGAGACTGCCATCGCTAATGTAAGACATTGTATGGAAGTGTCGCATGCAGCTGGTGGCAGCGCTGTCCTTATTGTCTTGGGACGTGCGACCGATGGCCCAGACGCTGGTGCACGCGCTCGAGAAGAAATTCAGAAACTGCTTCCTCTCGCCGCCAAGCTTGGCCAACGAATACTGTTTGAGAATGTATGGAATGGCATGTTCTATGATCCGGAAGGATCCCGCAATCAGTCGGTTCAACCATTTGCAGATTACATAGATAGTTTCCGCAGTCCGTGGGTGGGTGCCTATTTTGATCTCGGCAATCATGCACGTTACAGTGACGTCGCCACCTGGGTTCGCGACCTTGGACCAAGGATTGTCAAACTGGATATAAAAGGGTATTCAAATGAAAAAGCCGACCTGAACGGTGTGCGAAAAGGATTTGTCGATATTACTGATGGAGATATCGACTGGGAGTCCGTTCGTGACGCGTTGCGGGAGATCCAGTTCACGGGTTGGGTAGCGGCGGAAGTAGGCGGGGGTGATCTTTCTCGTCTTGAAATGGTCCTCAAGCAAATGAAACAGGCGCTCCTCGGGTAGGGAGGTCACAGGGTTCACTAGAAAGAATATCTCATGAATAAGACTGACTTTCAGAAACACAATCGCCGTGGCTTTATTTCAACAACAGCGGTTGCGTCACTTGCCGCCTCCACAATGGTCCACTCTGCGACGGCCGCCAAGTCGGAACTACGTCCGCTACGCCTTGCAGTGATCGGTTGTGGAGGACGTGGGCGCGGGGCCATCAATGACTCCCTGACAATAAATAGCGGAGTGACTCTTGTCGCCGCCGCTGATCTTCAACTTGAGAACTGTCAGCGAACGTTTAAGGAGATGTCCAAAACACATCCTGATAAGGTTGATGCAAAAAGCACAAAGCTGTATTCAGGGCTTGACGGATATAAACAAGTACTTGATGACCCTGACGTTGATGTCGTTCTTCTCACGACATCACCAGGATTCCGCCCGCTTATGGTACAGGCGGCAGTCGAAGCCGGGAAGCATGTATTTGCTGAAAAGCCGGTTTGCATTGATGCAGTGGGATACCGAGCATGTAAAGCATCACACGTTTTGGCTGAACAAAACAAAACCGCAATCGTCACGGGCACCCAGTATCGTCGACAAGTGAACTACATTGCAGCCATTGAGCAGATTCGAAGTGGAGCAATAGGCGAAATCGTCAATATTACTGCCCGTTATTGCACCGGCGGCATTTGGTACCGGCCACGAAAAGAGGGCATGAGTGACACCGAATATCAGCTTACAAACTGGATGCATTTTATCTGGCTCAGTGGAGATCAAATCTGCGAGCAAGCGGTTCATAACATCGATACATTTAATTGGGTTATGGGCGAAAACCCTCTCTCTGCGTATGCGTCTGGTGGTCGTTTTACTCGGCCATCGGATAGCGAAATGTGGGACAGCATGTCGGTTGCCTACGAATACCCAAACAATCGCACAGTTTCTTTTATGTGCCGTCAGATTCCCGGCTCACAGGGTCTCAACGATAATGTCATCTACGGTACCGAAGGCACGTGTCAAATCGGAGCGGCAAATTCAGGCTCGCGTATATTCGACCGCAAAGGCAAGCAGGTCTGGGAGAAAGAAGGCCGCATAAAGGATGCCTACCGCGAAGAACATCGAGCCCTTGTTGAATCAATCCGAGATGAAAAACCTATCGTTGAGCTTAAGCAGACGGCCAATAGTTCAATGGTGGGCGTACTTGGTCGAGTCGCAGCGTATACCGGTAAAAAAGTCACCTGGGACTTCATGACAACACAAAGCACACTTAACCTGTTCCCCAAATCACTCTCCTGGGAGGGGGCACTTCCGTCGAAAGGGTATGCCGTGCCAGGAAAAACAAAACCTGTCTAGGCGTTTAGTAATAGACCCTAGTGATGATGGCGAATGGTCAGGTGAGTTTTGGCACGGCGTATGTCTGCCTGTATGACCGTTTGTAGTATTGATTAGCCTGTTCAGCATCAGCACCGACAAACTTTCCAGTTTCGGGGTTCACCTCGAGCACGGCACTAGCTTTGAGGCCTTTTGACTGCAGGCTAAGACCATACGGGGAGAGAATCTTGCCCAAACGTGCGGCTTGCTCGGACATCGATGGGAGGCCGTGTGTTACAAGATTGGAGTCGTACTCTCTACTCGCACGAAATGCGCTATTTGCAAGGTTGCACCAGGCCGTTGAATCGTTTCCTACCACGATATCGGCATTCAGGCTGTTTTGGTCACGCGTTCTGACTGCATCGATAAAATTCTGTTGATGCGATCCATTGCCACTATCTCCCTTGAATGAACGGATCTCTTTGCCGTCCTTGTCAAATGCAACACCACTACCGCGGCGACCCTCGTAGTGTCCTTCGGAACACTGGACGATGTATCCACTCCCGGGACCCATATGCTTGGGGCTTTTCTTGCCATTCGGCTCTGCAGCGATATTAGCAAGTTGTATTTGAACTGGGACGGAACCTGTCTCCATGGCAACCATTTGAACATTTGGCGTGGCACCAGCATCATCCCAGACCACGCGGCCACCGATACTCTGGATTCGGGTTGGTACTTTCACGGTATCACGAAACACAACATTTCGAACATCATCAAGAATATGTATGCCCCAATTTCCCATCTCGCCGGAGCCTGTATTCCAATTCCAGTGCCAATCGTACTGAAGTTTATCTCGAAAGATTGGTTCGTCCTCCGCTGGACCAAGCCAGAGATCGTAGTCCATATCGTGTGGTATCGGCAGTGGTGTTGAGCGCTTGCCAATTGATGACCGCACGCCAACCCGATTGACCTGAACTGAAACGATATTGCCGAGGCCTTTCTCCTGATGCAGGAATTCCTTTATCTCAGCCTGCATTGGGTCTGAGCGCTGTTGTGTACCGAGTTGACAAATTCGTTTGTATTTCTCTGCAGCCGCGACGGTCTGTTCACCCTCCCATTGACTGTGCGAGAGAGGTTTCTCGACATAGACGTCCTTGCCTGCTTCCATAGCCCAAATAGCCGCGAGGCAGTGCCAATGATTGCAGGTTGCAATCACAACCGCATCAATGGACGGGTCGTCGATCAGCCCGCGCAGGTCAGACCATGTATCCGCTTTTGGGAACCGTTTCTTTGCTTGCTCAAGTCGATCAGCATCGGGATCACATAAGCCACCAATTGTCACACCAGACAACTTTGAGAAAGCAGACATCAAAATGTTTCCGCGGCCACCACACCCAATGACCCCCAGATTGACTTCGTTATTGGCGTTCGCTGACCACACTGGTTGGGCAGCAGTGGCGAGCGTAATGCCACCAGCCATACCGGTCTGAATGAATTGACGTCGTGTTGTATTGAACATGAACGGATCCTTTATCGTGTAATTACGTGGTGTTCCCAGTGTGTTGCAGTCTACTTACAAGAAGAGTTTGTTTCCCACGCCAAGTTGACATTTAATTTAATTTATGACCAAAAAATTGAAAACCACACACTTTTCGAAAACTTTTTACCATCATTTGTAGATTAGGATCACTGATACAATCTTGTCCCACCGAAAATATAAAAAGGGCATCTATTGTGGCCTCAACACACAAGGCCCGTGCAGTGAAACAGGTTTAAAATAAATTAGAGGCAAAGGATTTTCAGATAGAGGATACAAGCGCATTCTTAAGGTCCGATTAAGCTGTTTGAGCCAGTTCGGCTTTTAGGGGTACTTCCAGCCGCCAACGCTTCGGCAACTTCATCGAGCCATTGTGTCTCAGGTTCGTACTCGGGCGACTTGCCCATGGTCGGGCAAATGCCGCCGCCCCCGGAGTGTTCATTCCATGAATACATGATCACAGTCTGCGCCTCGCAGTCTTTGGGATGCGCTACCACGAAGTCTAAAACCGCTTTAAGCCGGGCCGCAAGATCGCCATCCTTGGGCCATTGGCTATGATAGATTTCGTCGATGGGTTGCCCCTTCCTGTCGAAGGCGTGGGGCCACCGATAATGCATGCTGGGGCAGGGAGGAAGAAACGGGATTTCAAGGTTCAGGTATTCTTGTTCGCATGTCTTGATAATCTCCTTCGTGGCCGCCGCATAGGTTGGCGCTTCGTCTCTTTTGGCAATCGCACCGCCATAGGACCCTTCGTAGTCCATGAATGCGTCATAGCCCTCTTCCTTTAGTGATTTGGCGTGCAAGAAACTATCTCTCGGCTCCATGCAACCAACGACGTAAGGGTTCTTCAAACCCACGGCTTCGACCCGCTCCCTGATATACTCCGTGAATCCGTCGCCGGTCATACGCTCCTTCCCCTCGGCGACCTGCAGGGCTGTTCGGAATCTTTCGGGATGGTAGACGACGATTAAGGGGCGACCATCCATCACCGTCTGCCAGTTCGGCATGGTGATGTACTCAATCATCTCATCCATCATGGTGGCCACTTTGCTTCGTGTGTAGCGAATGGCTCGGTGCGCATACAAAGCCCAAGTGAAGTTTACTTTTTTGGCTTCTGGTGTCTTGCTGGAGAGGTGGCAATCGAAGTTGTTTCTCAGTTCCCAGCCGTTGGCGTAAAGTTGCCGGGCCGGCCCGTGATAGACGAAGAAATCAATTCCGGCCTTGTGGGCATAGCGAAGTTCCTTGTCCATGCTCTCCTGTAGCAGTTGCTGGCTGAAGGGATGGTTGAACCACACGGGACCGGCATTGGCGGGATGCTCGATCCAGTCAACGTCCTTGGTCAGTCGACAGAAGAAAGGCACCCTGTCGTGCCATTGGGGGTCTCTCAAAAAGCCCGGTCCTCCGGGTAGATAACCGAGTTCCTTCTGTTGCGTGGCCCCCTTGCCAGAGAACATGTCCCATCGCTGTACGCCAAGGAGTGGTCTTCCCCGTAATTTGTTGATGGCGACAGTCTCTTGAGCTGTTGCCTCTTGAATGCCTGCCAAAGAGAAAACAGCGGCCAGTGCCACTAGTTTTACAACCAAAGTTTTATACAATGACCGCTTTTTTGTCTTCATGACTTCTGTTCTTTTCGATGTTTCAATTTCCTGTACGAGTTGTGCCCTGGCAAAGAAGTTAAACATTGCGACCAGATGGGAGTTGGTTCAATGTTAATGCCACTAGCGACAAGAGTGGACGAGAACAGTTTACTGAGCGGGCTTGGGCGTAGGTAACAACTCGATTGGTTCATGCGTGACCACCGGTGTGTCACGTGTCTTTGTTTGTTTGCCATCCATGCCTGGAAACTGTGGTCCTTCATCAAGGCTCGAGGAAACGGGTTCTTCAGCACCAACGAGAACACTTCTGGATTCTGTTTGAACACGGCCAACAGCTTGCTGTGGTCGATCTGAGTCGGAAGTCATTACTTCGGCACGAAGCCCGAAATGTAATTCCGTTTTTTCAGAATCTAGAACAGACTCAGAACCGGCATCTGAACCTATTTTTGCTTGATAGCCATATTGATTCACCGGACGTGCAGAACCTTGACCATTTAAAAACTGTTGTGGCTGGCCACCACGTGTTAACGCATCCAATTCTTCAATCGATATGCCACGACGTGCGAGCCGCCGGATCACCCCGGGCCGGAATGTGTTCTCTGGAGTAATAACTGGCAACCCCTGGGAGGAATTTTCCACATCATAAAACGTATCTGCTTGCCTTTGAGGTTCACGCAGTCCTGTTCGTTCCGCACGGGCCGTGCGTCTCGCAATTGCCCGATCAGCCCACGGTCCTGCCATACTTGATGCAGTTCCAGCAATACCAAGAAACATCGTGGAAAAGCTGAGGATAAGCCAATTGGCCACATCCATTTGGATAGTTTTATTTATTCGTTTGACCATTCCAAAATCTCCACATGTAATCGCTATCGTGGGCACCCAACCAACTATGATACTGCAGCGAACCTTCTCTCGAAAAGTAAAACCGTGTTAGACAGGGAATTCCCGCGTTGTATTCGTAAAAATGACAATGTGAGCCACAGGAGCGGTTCTGTCCGTGGATAGCTGACGGCATTCGCGTATTCTCCGACTGCTCTGTATGCTTTCCACAGAAGACGGTACTCACAAAAAGTTTTGTGACTCGTCGGATCGCTATTCCATTTCTCAAAGGTTTTCTGATGAGCGAAACACTCAGTGAATTCGAAGGGTGTACTCACCTGACACGTCTTTTCCGTCGCCGTGGCTATATCATCGAACGAAACGTTATGTTTCGAGAATATGGTGTCGAATTTCACATTGATGGATGGGATAAAAAGGCACGTGTGGGTTTTGAATTTCTAACAAGCGAAGACGATGACCACGACGACCTTGACCTTGAAGAGTACAAGGCACTGAGTGACGCTCAACAGCGGGGCGAACTTGCGGTCTTTATTATTGATGAAGTTGAACCAGTTTCGACGGAGGCGCTCATCGAAGAAGCGAATGAATTCCTTGACGAAGTCGAGTTGAACCGGCCCCTACGAAAGGCTCGTACGGCCAGTACCAAAAAAAAGAAAGCAAGCAAAAAGAAAGCCACTAAAAAAGCTGCCAAGAAGAAGGTGAAGAAAAAGTCGAAGAAGGCTGCTGTAAAGAAAAAAGGGAATAAGAAAAAGGCTGCGAAAAAGAAAGCTAGCAAGAAAAAAGCCAAGGCTTCAAAAAAAGCCAAGAAAAAAACGTCTCGTACCGTTAAGAAAAAAGCAAAGAAGAAGACGCAGAAGAAAAAACGATGAGATTGTTGAATAGATACGAAGCAATCGTTTGGCAAACTTGCGTAATGTTCTTGAACTAACGCACGCCGCCAAGGCAGATGTATTTGAGTTCCTGATACTCATCGAGTCCGTATCGACCACCTTCACGGCCAACTCCAGAACTCTTCACACCGCCGAAAGGCGCAACGACTGTCGAGAGCATGCCGGTGTTAACCCCAACCATGCCACATTCAATAGCCTCTGCGACTCGAAAGCATCTGTTGACATCCTGGCTGTAGAAATAGGAGGCCAGTCCAAATTCCGTGCGATTAGCAAGCTGAAGAACTTCTTCTTCGCTATCAAACCTGAAAATGGGTGCTACGGGACCAAATATTTCCTCAGTCGCGAGTCGCATCTGTGTAGTCGCTGATGTAAGCACTGTTGGAGGGAAGAATTGTCCGTTCGTAGGCTCCGCATTCCCACCCACGGTAACCTCTGCACCACAGGAAACGGCATCGTCAACAAGAGCCTTTACCTTTTTTAATGCGCGGTAATCGATAAGCGGGCCGACTGAAACGTTTGGCTCCGTACCCGGCCCTACCCGTAGTTCACCTACGGCGGCCGTGAATTCCTCTACAAATCGATCGTACACCCCACCCTGTACAAAAAACCGGTTTGCACACACACAAGTCTGCCCACTATTTCGAAATTTCGCCGCGAGGGCGCCCTGCACAGCACTCTCAATATCTGCATCATCAAAGACAATGAATGAGGCATTTCCACCAAGCTCAAGGGATACTTTTTTAACAGTCGTAGCTGCCTGTTGGGCAAGACTGACTCCGGCCGGTGTTGAGCCGGTAAATGAGAGCGCTCGAACCGTCGGGCTTTCACAAATTGCGGAACCTATCTGGCGGCTGGAGTCAATGCTTCCGGTTATGGTGTTGAGAACCCCAGCTGGAAGCCCTGAGCGATCTGCAAGCACGTGAATGGCTAAGGCAGTAAGTGGCGTTTGCGGAGCAGGCTTGACGACCATCGTGCACCCAGCGGCGACAGCTGCAGCCACTTTACGAAGAATCATTGCGGCGGGAAAATTCCACGGTGTTATAGCTGCTGCAACACCGATGGGTTGTCTGATCACCAGCAGTCGCTTGTCCTCCTGGTGGGGTGGAATAATGTCTCCGTACGCCCGCTTGGCTTCCTCGGCATACCATTCAAGAAAGGAGGCTGCATACGCCACCTCGCCTCGGCTTTCATTCAGTGGCTTCCCGCATTCAGCAGTAATGAGCTGTGCAAGATCTTCTGCAGAATCCATGACGTGCCTATGCCATGCCTGCAGGCGTTCACTACGGACGGTTGCCGTTGTCGTGCGCCATGTGGCCATTGCTGCTTCTGCTGCAATAATCGCCCTCCGAGCATCCTCGCCGTTCATCTCAGGGACAGAACCGATGGTCTCCGACGTTGCCGGGTCAATGACGTCAACTCTCGATCCAGAGATGCTCTCACACTGTTTTCCGCCGATAAATGCCCCAGATTGAAGTAATGAAACATCATTGAGTTTAAAAACCATACTGTAAGACTCTTCTTGGTCAGAAGGAAACACGACATTAAAACTTCAACAAATAATCACGTTCCATAACGGATGCTTCGCAAGAGTATACTAGATGGCCACGGAGCATGAGGGCACTAAGAATCGATGGCGACACTATTTGATTCGGCATGGCGGTTGTGGACTGAACTGTGGCCGCACGTACTGGCTGCAACACTCATCAGTGTAAACATTGGTGCATCACTTCATGCGCTTCTGACGAAACGCGATACCCGTAGTACGATGGCGTGGGTCGGACTGGTTTGGCTTTCGCCTGGCTTTGGTGCCGTGGCCTATGCCCTGTTTGGTGTGAACCGAATCAGGAGAAAGGCGACACGTCTTCGGGCCGGGCTTCGAGAGGTGGTCCATAGGGTAGAGACTGCAATGCCCTCAACAGAACGGCTTGCAGATGCTATCGGACCAGAGAATGTGCCACTGCGTTCCCTCGCAACCCTCGTAGGCGAAGTGACCAAGCGTCCTTTACTCGATGGGAACACGATTCAACCGCTGCATGGGGGTGATGAGGCATACCCACAAATGCTTGAAGCTATTAACACGGCCAAGCGAAGTATAGGAATGGCCTCCTATATTTTTGACAACGACCCCACTGGAAAACTTTTTATTGATGCTCTTTGTCGAGCAGTTGACAGAGGTGTTTCAGTACGAGTGTTGATTGATGGCATAGGTTCACGGTACAGCTTTCCAACGAGTGTTGGTCTCCTGCGGCAAAAAGGGGTTCCTGTAGCTCGATTTATGCCGACGACGGTGCCCCTGTATCTGCCTTATGCAAACTTACGCAATCACCGGAAAATTCTCATCGTTGATGGAGAACGTGGCTTTACTGGTGGGCTTAATATCCGAAATGGATGCTGGCTTTCGAAACATCCCGATCATGCTGTACAGGACATGCACTTTGCGCTAACAGGGCCTGTAGTCACTCAGTTGCTTGAGGTTTTTATTGAGGACTGGGCTTTTGCCTCCGGCGAGGCATTAGGGGGTCTCCACGACGGTGAACCAGACCCTACGTGGCGGCCAAACCTTGAATTTTCAGGTACGAACCTCGCACGGGGCGTCCGCTATGGCCCAGATGACCATGAAATTGGTCGCATCAAACTGATTCTGATTGCAGCCCTGAGTTCCGCTCGCCGTTCAGTCAAAATAATGACGCCGTATTTTTTACCTGATGATGCAATCTGCCAGGCACTCGGTGTTGCCGCCCTGCGTGGTGTGAAGGTCGACATTGTCCTCCCTCAGCAAAACAATCTTGCTTTGGTTGGCTGGGCCTCAGACGCACTCCTGTGGCAGGTGTTGAGTCGAGGGTGCACTGTATGGATGTCACCACCACCCTTTGATCATACGAAACTCATGGTTGTCGACTGCTCATGGAGTTTTTTTGGGAGCGGAAATTGGGACGAGCGGAGCATGCGACTGAATTTTGAATTCAATGTAGAAAGTTACGACGAGTCACTGGCACAGCAGATGGATACGCATATCTCGCAGATCATTAATAAGTCAACAGAGCGAACGTTGGCAGACGTTGATAGTAGATCCCTGCTCATACGAATTCGTGATGGCATTGCACGACTCTTCGCACCCTATCTTTGACACTGGTATTCTGAGGAGAGTACCACCACCATAACTGTTTGCTGCACCCTCCCTACGAACAATCTGAATTCGTGTGACCAAACACTTCAAGGTCTGTCTGCGTACCATTGATAAGGTGTGCTCTCCGGGAAAGTTCCTCCAAGGACTTGCGGCCAACGGCACCAAGATCGACGGTCCAGTCATTGACATATAACGCTACGTGTTTCATTAGCACGGTGTCATCAAGCTCTTGTGCATAGGCACGCATCGTGGCTAACGGTTCTTCTGGGTTTGCTAAGCCATGAAGGATTGAGTCCCGAATAACGTTCTGAACGTGGCAGATCACGTCATCTCCCAAGGATCGTTTGGCAAGAATTCCGCCAAGTGGAAGTGGACACTTCGTCTCAGTTTCCCAACGCGCACCCAGGTCTTCAACGAGATAGAGACCGGAGGGCTCCCACGTAAAACGACCCTCGTGTATGCAGACGCCAAAGTCTGCTTGTCTCTGAGTGAGTCGTGGCATAATCTCGGAAAACACCACCTGCTCCACCCGTGTTACGTCTGGATAAAACATGTCATAGAGAAGTGTGGCGGTGGTCTGTTCTCCTGGGCATAGTGTTAGTTGTTCACAATCCGTAGGATGAGTATCACAGATATTCGAGAGCAAAAGTGGACCGACACCGAAACCTAACGCGGAGCCACTTGGGAGCACGATGTATTTATCAGCCAACAAGATGGCGGCATGGAAACTTGCTTTCGCGACATCAAACCGCTTGTTGAACAAATGGCCGTTTAATTCTTGAATGTCTAGTAATTCGATTTCAAACGTAAGGCCTCGCCAATCAACATGACGTTTCATGAGTCCATGGAATGCAAACGTGTCGTTTGGGCATGTGGAAATGCCAAGGCGTATGGTTTGTGTCATCGATTATTCGCCAGGTTTCGGCTTACATGCTTCGCGGCGTTTTGAAGAGCCTTGGCCACCTGCCAATTGCTTTTCACCCTGTCTCCAGCATGATTTGAAATTCCTCGAACAATGCCCCAGGGAACCATGTTCATAAGACATGCCGCAGCAACAGCGAATCCTTCCATATCTTCCGCAATGGCATCCGGGCAGAGTTGCTTCTTCACACTCACTTCGGACGCTGACGCTGAGGCGGCACACACGGAGAGTAATTCTCCACTTTTATCAAACTGGCAATCGAGGTTCGGGGTCTCATTTAATCTACTAATAGCATCTCCAATAGCATCGGAATTGGAGTTATTTTCTCCCTGGAGTTGGTTCCATCCAACCTGTCCTGCCGACAGAAAATGTTCACCATCACCTACCCCAATTCCGTAGCTTCGTACTCGATAAAATTCATACGCACTGCCGACTGCACATCGTTGGTCCAGACTTCCTGCTATACCCGCAAGCAGGACCATTTTAGGCTGATGTCTGGCAACCAATAACGAGGTTTGAGCTGCCGCGGAAACTGGTCCGAAACCACACACCTCCGTGGAAACTCCTTCGAGCTCCTGGTCACTTAGGTGAGAAACCAGTGTTCGTAATTCAAACTGCGTGGGCGACAACAAAAGACACCGGATATGAGACATAATTTTTGTCAAATCGTTCCAAGGGGGGAGCGAAAACCCGTGACACCACTTTCCTTAGAAACTGTAGACAAACTCATTTACTAACAAAAATAGCCCGCCACTCGCTACCTACAAGGGATCATCCGTGCCCATCCGCTGACTGACGGACTCGTCGACAAGGCGTCGGAAGGTTGTTTGTGTTGGAATCCGTGTGAGAACCGCTATAAGGAGTAAGCCGACTACAACGAGATTGACAGCGTCTTTCGTAGAGCGAAAAGCCACGATATTGATATATGCGGCAACCATTAAAAGGCTGCTGGCGGCGATCACAAAATATTGAATTTTTCGAGCTGCACTGATGGCCTGCTGATCAGCTGTCTTGTGCTGTTCACCAGCCGCAAGTGCTGTTCGTTGAAAATACGGAGCGACAACGGTAGCAGTGAAGAACGCCATCCCGGCAAGGAATAGGCTCTCCCGATGTGGCTGTTGGTTCAGTAGGATTGGACCATCAAAAGCCGAGAAGGTAATACCGAGAAAAATGACAGATGATATCGCAAGAAACGGCAGAATGATTTGGATGGTTCTGCATGACTCCGTTATTTTCTGACGTGCTTCATCAGATAGCTGCATACTTGGAATAACTTCCTTGTCTCATAGGGTTGCAAAACGGCTCGGCAGTTGCACGCTCTGATACCAGTGGCCTCGCCGTTCGGCACGAACGAGCTATCTCACTGACAGATTACATTCCATCGAGGTCGGGCATGTCAACCGAGTCTTCATATGATTCCCTATCACGATAGTGCACATTCGGATTTTCGTGGAGTGCTTTCCTGGCTTCTTCGGTAATTTCCTCGATGCTTCCTAGATACAGAGGCCCTCTATGTTTTGCCAGTCGAGTCGCGACTTGCACCGGTACCGAAAGTAAACCATTCAAAAAAATCACGCCCCTGTATCGCGCAAGAATACCGGCTACGGTCGGAGTGATGCTTGTAAGCCCATTGAGTTGAAGAACCCCACTGTGATTCTTGACGAGACTCGTCGCCTGCTCAACTCGCAAAACCGTAATGATATTGGTATCTCGTGGTAAACCAGCTTTTGAGCCACTTCGCCCAAATAGTGACTGCCAAAGGCTCATGCCATCAGTTGCCATAATCTTGCCCCCGGTAGGAGTCGCACAAGACACTGTGCGCAGAACGCCAACGTGTACGCAATATGCTGGAGAATCCCTCCTCCCAGTAGTATTTCACCCATCCCCTAACAGAATCTTAACAAAATAGCTTCTGATTAAAAGAAAATAATCCGGTTTTCTCAGGGAAAGAAACTTCCAGCGTCTCCTTTGAGTACGTTCCTCGTGCAAACTATCGGACATTTAGAGGCAAATCGGACTATGCCCAAATGAGACACCGGGGGTGTAGCCGTAACATTTGGGACACGCCGCATGGAGCCGTTGGCAGTTTCATAGGGCCGCGGTGCACGCTGCTTGCGATCCAACCTTTCAATCCCATAAGGTTTCAGGATGAACGAATTGATATCAGTTCAGAATTTCAGCGAGTCTTTTGCGTCGGGGGATTTACGGGCTGCATTATGTGCCGTTGGACGCGAGTTTCATTCTCGTGGGTGGTCGTTAGGTACCAGTAGTAACTATTCGGTTGTCGCAGGTCGAAATCCGCTCGAAATACTTGTTACAGCCAGCGGCAAGGACAAGTCAGCCCTCACCCGAGAGGACTTTGTCGCAGTCGACTCATCTGGTCAGTTACTTCAAGGCCATGAGGCGAATGGAAGAAAATCTTCAGCCGAAACACTACTGCACTGCCTTATAGCCGGATCACTTCCAGACGTCGGAGCAATTCTGCATACCCACTCTACTTGGGGCACGATATTATCTCGACAGGCATTGGCCTCTCCGCAAACTTTAGGTGCAATTCGAATCGAGGGGTACGAAATGCTGAAAGGTCTTGAGGGAATCACTACTCATGACACAGCAATTGACCTGCCCGTGTTCCAGAATAGTCAGGATATGGTCGAGTTATCAGACCGTATTCGAGAAGTTCTTATCTCTCCAGAAAGTGGCCCGCCAGAAGCCTCACCACATCATGGATTCCTCCTGTCAGGGCACGGTCTTTACACGTGGGGAAAGACTTTGGCTGAAGCTCGACGGCACATTGAGATTTTTGAGTTTCTGTTTGAGGTCATAGCGCAAGAGAAACTGCTCGCACGGGTCACCTAATCAGACTATCCAACACACAGGCACGAAGAAGAAGCAGGAGAACATCGCCATGGCCATTGTTACTATTCCCGCTGAAATGCGGCAAATCAAAGATACTACTGAGATAAAACGGTTCCTCGCTGACTACGGTATTGAATACGACATCTGGCCGTTGGAAGACCGCGTCAATCCAGCCGCCCCCGCGGATGACATTCTATCTGCCTACAAACCCGAAATTGATGTCCTCAAGGAGAAAGGTGGTTTCGTTACAGCAGACGTTATAGATGTTTACCCAGACACACCAAACCTTGACGCCATGCTTGATAAATTCAACAAAGAACATACGCATACGGAAGACGAGGTGCGTTTTATCCTGCAGGGGAGTGGCGTGTTTCACATCAATCCAGGCAACCAACCCGTTTTTGGTATTGAAGTGTGGAGTGGTGACATGATTAGTGTGCCCCTTGGAACCCGACATTGGTTTGACCTCTGCAAAGAACGACGAATTCGGGCGATACGATTATTTCAAGACCAGACTGGTTGGACGCCTCACTACCTAAGCGACGCCGTACATGAGGAGTACAAGCCACTCTGTCTTGGGCCGGCATACCTTGATGGCACGCACGGAGCATCATCGTGATTGTCTTTTCAGGGCAGGTAATCCTCCTCGATGTCGAGGGAACAACGTCTTCTATCGACTTTGTCTATGACGTGCTTTTTGGCTACGCAAAGGAGCACATTGCAGCATTTCTTCAAACTCACTCAGATGACGACGAAATCTACAAGATTACTCAGGAACTTGCTCAGGAAACCGGCATTGATGCCGATATTCGAGACAGCAACGGATGCACCCAGATCGTTCTTGCGGCGATTGATCTCATGAACAAGGATGTTAAGTCAACACCGCTGAAGGCCCTTCAGGGTCGAATCTGGAAAACAGGTTTCCAGTCCGGCCAATTAATTGCCCATGTTTTTGATGATGTTCCTTCGTCATTGGCAGACTGGTCCACCTCAGGAATCGACATCCGCATCTATTCTTCTGGATCAATCGACGCCCAGAAACTCTTTTTTCGTCATACTGCAGCGGGTGACCTGACAGCGCATCTTCGTGGACATTATGACACGACAACGGGTCCGAAACGAGAACAAGAAAGCTATCGGAAAATTTCAGACGACATTGGCGTCAAACCCGAGCACATTCTTTTTCTGAGCGATATCGGAGCTGAGCTCGATGCTGCACGTGCCGTTGGAATGGCTACAGGTGCAACAATGCGACCTGGGAATCGTCCGTTTGAAAGCATCTACGACCATGAACACATTCAAAGCTTTACCGACGTTACCTTCTAAGGAACACGCACTGCTATCATGACAACCACTTCTGCTGCCACAAACACCCAGACTCATCAGTCCATTCGCTGTTCCGCGGCGGCTTCAACTGCTGCAAGCCTCCATGATGCTATTTCCACTGCGTACCAAGAAGCCCTTGTCGAACTTGGCGGTTCCTCGCCAGACCTTGTTGTGGTCTTTATTTCGGCGGCATATGGTGAAGAAATTCGCCCCGCAATGGAGTCGCTTAATGAACTTGCACCGTCACGTTATCTGCTTGGCACCACTGCTGAAGCCGTGCTAGCAAATAACGATGAGTACGAATCTGAACCTGCCATTGCAATTTGGATGGCCAAGTTGCCAGATGCCGACATTACGCCCTTCACACTCGAATATTCGCAGACCGCAGACGGGGGTACGTTCCTTGGATGGCCAGATGATCTCGTATGGCCAAAAGAAGCGACCATGCTCTTGCTTGCCGACCCCTTCTCGTTTCCAGTGGATGGCCTCATTGCCCGTCTGGAGGAAGATCGTCCCGGCCTCCCAATCATTGGTGGCATGGCTAGCGGAGGGAATCAGCCTGGTGCAAACACCCTGGTTATTAACGGGGAAACATACGAGAGTGGTGCCGTTGGTATTATTCTTGGGGGAGGCGTTCGAGTTCGGCCGGTTGTTTCTCAGGGGTGTCGGCCCATTGGTGCTCCACTTGTCGTCACCAAAGCGGAAGACAACATGCTCGTCGAATTGGGTGGACGGCCTGCATTCGTCCAGCTACGGGCTGTTTATGAGACGCTCGATGACCACGACAAGCAACTTGTCAAGAACTCGCTCCACGTAGGTAGAGTAGCAAGCGAGTATCAGGATCACTTTGAACCTGGTGATTTTCTTGTTCGCAATGTCGTTGGCGCAGACCCTGAAACTGGTGTGGTTGCTGTTGGGGATTTAATACGGACTGGGCAGACCGTTCAGTTTCATGTTCGTGATGCTCATACAGCTCATGAGGACCTGCAGGCCCTGCTTACGCAACAGACTCAAAAATGTCCTGCAGGTGCGTTGATCTTCACCTGCAATGGTCGTGGACGGCGACTCTTCTCTACGCCAAGCCACGATGCGTCCTGCCTCCAACAACTGCTTGGACCGCTTCCCGTAGCGGGCTTTTTTGCGCAGGGTGAGATTGGACCAATTGGCAGTACAAATTGTCTGCATGGATTTACGGCCAGTATTGCCCTGTTCGAAGCCGCGGAATAATCCGTTTATACGCAAGCGAAAGCGGCCTTGATCTGGACCATGCGAGGGCCTATTGTCCTGCAAAAGGGTGGGCGACCCAAGGATGCTGTCATGCTATTGCGCCACTATCGAGCCTGTTGTCTCACACTGTTACTTGGTGCCCTCGGTTTTTCAGCCGGGTGCGGCTGGCATCGCCGCAACGCGTATGCATATGCCCCTCCTTACGCCCCTCCGGTGTATCCCCAACCCGGTCTTCCCAGTCAACCTGTGCCAGCACAGCCGGTTGCGTATCCTGCTGCACCAGCTCAGGCCCCGGTGGCACCTGGAACGGTTGTTCCAACAGCACCTGCTGGGGTGCCAATGACCGCACCTCAGTCCATTGTTCCGACCTCGGCGACAACACCATATTCACCGACTTGTGATCCCTGCATGACACCAAACGGTGTCACTTCAGTGATCTACGAAGGTTCCGTTCAAACCGCACCGTGCGTACCCGTACAATAGAGCTGACCTGCGCCTGCTCAGGTTGCAATCATGTCATTTTTGTTCGGATGGAAACAGTTGTATGTCCGCGTTGCCACCGTTGGTTCAACGACCGCCAGAGTTGATGGATGATCCATCACTTGATGCAAGTCAGCACGAGGAAGCCCTAAGGGCACTTGCTCGCATCCATATAGTTTCACGGACTGCTTCGCAGCTCGCCGCGTACCTTGTTGCACTAACGCACAACCTGCCATCCAGCACAGGGAAAACTATCCGCATTCTCGACATTGCCTGTGGGGGTGGTGATTTGACCACCTCGGTTGCAGCACGCGTTGCCCGTAAAGTACCCCATCGTGTTGAATTTATCGGACTTGATATCAGCGAGAGAGCAATCGGCTGGGCAACGCGCAATCATGCTCGAGCCACAGAGAAGCTCGATGTGGCATTTCGTACCTGTGACGTACTCAACGGTGAACTCCCATCATGCACACTTGCATTTCATTCTTTATTCCTTCACCATCTCAATGATGCGCAAGCGGTGGCACAGCTCCGAGCCATGGCGGCGGCAGCACAGGGTGGATTTGTGTTTTCTGATCTCTTGCGGACACGCTTCGGGCTGTTTCTCGCACAACTTGGTACACGTGTTCTGAGCCGATCATCGATCGCGCAGATTGATGGCCCACTATCAGTCAAAGCGGCTCGGACTGTCGAAGAATACCATCGTCTATTCAGGGAAGCGGAACTGGCTGTGCCAACGCTACGGCGGGCATGGCCAGAGCGTATCTGTGTCATGTGGAGCCATTCCTGATGGCGTGTGAATTCGAAACTACCATCAGTGCCTCCGTTGATTCACAAACCGCAGCAGCGGACCCATGGGACGTCGTCATTATTGGAGGAGGGCCCGCTGGCTCAGCCGCAGCAACCTTGGTTGCAAAGAATGGACTGCGAGTGCTTTTGCTTGATCGAGAAGACTTTCCCCGGCCAAAGGTCTGCGGGTGCTGTTTGTCTCCGCTGGCACTCTCTGAGCTAGACATTTTGTCTCGTCAAAGTACCCCACTGAACCTCCGGATTCAGTCGCTCAAAAGGTTGACGATTGCTTCTCAAGGGTACGCCACCTCTGTGCCATACGCGACCGGCGGCGTTCTTTCCCGGCTCAACCTCGATACCCAACTCGTTACGCACGCAGTAGAAACAGGTACAGCCTGGCTTCCAAATACACGAGCACTTCACTGGCAGACTGACGACGACTTTGTTCTTCTTTCAGTACAACCGAAGAATAACGAGATGTATCGAATTCAGACGCGACGACTGCTCCTTGCAACTGGTCTTCATAATGCAGTCCGCTGCGACGGTACTCAATTCAGCCAAGGGAAGCGACGCACGCGACCACCACACAATCGAATTGGACTCGGTGCCACGTTGCCGTCTACAGGGGGACCACTAGACCCCGAGCACCTCATTATGGCAATCGGTGACGGTGGTTACTGCGGACTCATCCGCCTAGAGGATAATACCATCGATGTTGCCGCAGCCATCCACCCATCGAAGCTGCACAATGGCAAGTCACTTGCAGAGGCACTCGCTCACATTCTTTCTCAGGCATTTGATAGCACAACATGCCCGGTCAATCTTTCCACCCTTAGAGAGATGCCCATTCGTGCCACCCCACAACTCACGCACCAAACTGGTGCCATCGATTCGGACTGCAGCAAAATTTTCCGGCTTGGAGATGCTGTTGGCTACATCGAACCATTTACGGGCGAAGGAATCGGCTGGGCACTCCGGTCAGCGCGACTCGCGAGTGAGGCACTGGTGACCGAGGATGGCCGGCTTAGACCAACTGATCAGGCGGCTGCACGATACCACCGCAGATATCACCAGGCCCTTGCGTGGCACCACCGTCGCTGCCGCCTCGTTTCCTTAGCCCTTCGCAGTCCACGCTTTGTTTCAACATCAATCCAGCTCGCCGGTTGTTTCCCCAGCCTGACTGGAACTGTTGCACGCCTTATTACTGGAAATTCCCCAACTGGAAAAGCTCTTCGCTAAAACAGTAGCGACGTAATCCACACATACCCAATTGCCAGAATGATTTGTACGACGGCAAAGGCAGAGGCGACTTTTACAAACCCCATGAAGGTCAGTGGGAGACTGTTTTTATGGATAATTGTCATTGCAACAACCGTCGATGCTGACCCAATAGGTGTGATATTACCGCCGAGGTTAGCCCCGTAGATCACACACCACCAGAATGGTGAGCCCGGGTTACTTCCTTCGGAGCCAACAACAAGAGGATTCACTGCAAGAATCTTTGCCAGTACTGCAGCAAGAGGAATATTATCGGTGACGGAGCTTGCAGCAGCGGCACTCACAAGAAGTGAGGCTTGGGCAGCTGCGCCTGGCAGGCTTAGCATTGCCCCAATACCCTTTCCAATAATTGCGAGAACCTCCGCTTGCTCCATGACATAGATAACGACAAAGAGCGATGCAAAAAAACCGAGCAAATCCCAATCAACTGCCTTGTAGAAGGTGTCGACCTCGTTCTTATAGAACCACAATGCCATCCCCGCAAAGAAAAGCGCCACAAACCCCATGCCGAGTTCATCAAGGTCCCATGGCAATGCTGATTGGCCTGCCAGGCACACAATAAAGCCCAAAAGCAGCAGCACAGAACACCAGAAGAATCGAACGGAGGGGACACTCTCCTTCTCGTCAAAACCGGCGACCAACTCGGCTGCGATTTTTTTTTCATCATCACTAGCAAGACCTTTTACACCGAATGTCAAACGTGCCTGCAAAAGCGTGACAAGCGTTGCGACACAAACAAAAGGGGCTGCTGTCAAGAAAAAGGAAACAAATTCTATCCCTGCAGCCTGCCCGACAATGATATTGGGCACACTACTTATGAGGGTGAGGAGCCCACCCACATTTGTTAGAAGTCCTTCCGTCATGAGAAATCCCAGCAGCAAATCTCGCCTTTCTAACTTGCCCAAAGAGACTGTCGTTAACGAGCCAACAATAATCATTGCCGTCACGTTGTTCAGTACCGCAGAGAAAATGACTGTGAGGGCGCCGTAGAAAATCAACAGTCGCCAAGGGTCACCCTTTGATTGCTTTGTAAGCTTAATTGCGAGCCACGTGAAAATACCCGATCGACTGGTCACCTCTACAAACAGGCTCGCACCCAGAATAATTGTGATAACAGACCAGTCGATTGCCGGGATATAGATTGGGAGTGCAATCTCGTGTCCATTTGGCAACGTAATGCTGCCAAATGGCAGCATGGGGTGGGCCCGATCCGTGAAATATCCAATAACCGTCTCTGTTACCAGGCAGAAACCAGCAAACGTTCCTACAATCAAAGATTTTTTCGCATGAATTTTTTCCTCAAAAGCGAGACACAAGACCATTCCAGCAAGAACAAGAAGATAGAAACCGGTGACCCATCCAGGTACTGCATGTTCCACCACGTCACTCAGTGCAAAAATTTGACTCACAGCCAGTGCATCCCTGCCTTGATTCCAAAGGGTAATCGAATTCTAGAGTAAGAGCTGAGCAACTTCTGTTAATTCCACACTAAGCGCATACGCCATGCCATGCATTGCAAGCTGGTCTTTATCTTTTGTATTTGTGACAAGAAGATCAACAGCGCATCGAGACACCAGGTTCCTATACCGGGCTACCCGGTGCCCGAATTCAACGATCTGCTCAACGTTGACCTCAACACCTGCGTCCTTTAATCCTCGAATACACGACTCTGCATAGTGTGTCGGTATTGCTACTAACTGTTCTGCAATGAGTTCCTGTGCCTGCTCGGTATTAATTTGAGGTATGCGGCGTATTGCATCGAGGTACCGCCGAAACAGAAGATCATCCTCGACATGACACAGCCAAACTGTTCCGTTTGGATCACAGCAGGACACTGCGTGGTTTACAAGTCGGTCGTCACCAGACAGATTATCTGTTACGACCATAACTTCACGACAAGCCGTTCCACCAAGAGGA
>CAXEMW010000013.1:0-24802 GCA_963997395.1 uncultured Planctomycetaceae bacterium | reverse complement strand
TGGGGGTCATAGGTTCGAATCCTATATCGCCCACTCCTCTTTCTCTTAATGCCGTGTTTTCCGGCGTTTTATGCACTTGATAATAATTGCTGATACTCAATGCGACTTATTAATCAGTCGTAACAGTAAATGATCAGTCGCAAAATCAGTCGCAAAATCTGATCAGTCGCAGCCTTTTAAGAGGCGTATGTCTTTTTCCGAAGCACATGCATGCTGGCCCATATTCAAAACCAGCAACGAGCAGGTTATTACAAGATATGGAATACCCTTAAGAATTTTCATAAAGCTCCATCCCCTCTGTACTACTTCAAATGATCGAAGATCAGCCCAGATGCCTGTTTCTGTAGACTTAATGTATCAAAGACATTACAAGAATGAGATTGAAAATTAGAAAGTATCATTAAAACAAGATGACACGTATTCGATTACATGCAACTGTTTTCTCGCCTGATGACTCTCAGCTACGTTTATTCTTTGGTCCTTGCTGGCATCACAGCGCCAATGCTCGTTCTCCAGTTATCTAAAGCCAGCTGGAGTTCTCTAACTTTTTCTGGATGCTGATTGCTGAGATCGTTTTGTTCTCCGATGTCTTTGGATAAATCATAGAGTTCGACATCGTCGTATTCCCAGAATTCGATTAGCTTCCAATCGCCCTTGCGTATTGCTCCTCCTGGGGCCCAGCCAGATCCATGATAATGTGGATAGTGCCAGTAAAGTTCACGCTCAGCCTGCTCTTTGGGTTCTGTGTCCAAAAAGGGAACGAGGCTGCGACCATCGACGTGAAGTTCAGGCTGAAGCGGCAGTCCAGCCAGCTCTAATATAGTGGGATAAAAATCAGTGCTTACCATAGGAGTGTTGCATACGATGCCCTGAGCTTTACCCGGAGCTCGAACGATCGCCGCCTCCCGAATCCCGCCTTCGTATAGCCAGCCTTTTCCTGCTCGAAGCGGTAGATTGCAGCCGGGGCCAGCAGCCCCCTTGCCATTCTTTTTAGAGCTTGCGGGACGGGTGCAAAGCCCACCATTATCAGAGAAAAAAATGACCACAGTGTTGTCACTGAGCTGCCATTCATCGAGCTTGGCCAAAATTCTGCCAACACTATCATCAACGGCAGCTACCATCGATGCGAGTTCTGCATTGTCTTGCCGTCCACGAGATCGAGCGTTGCGTTCTTCGATGATGGGGGTTTCACCCTTCAGGCTTTTAAGTTTTTTTTCGTACTCACCAACCCTCTTCTTGTAGGGCTGAATAGGTGTATGCACGTTGTAGTAAGAAAGGTAAGCGAAGAATGGTGGGTCCTGCGTTCTCTGTGAATTGATAAATGAAATAGTTTCTTCGGTCAGGCGTTCCGTGAGATATTCCCCATCGTGCTTTGCTACCAACTTTGGATTGCGCCATGGGGCGTAATATCCGCCCGGAGGACTGCCGCGTTCATGGCCTCCTATGTTGATACTGAACCCTTGGTCCTCTGGGAAGTGACCAGCTTCTCCGAGGTGCCACTTTCCGGCGAAGAAGGTTTGGTAGCCAGCATCACGTAGTGTCTCAGCGATAGTCACCTCGCTGAGGGCCAGGTTGTCACGATCTTCAACTTTTTCAAACTTACCCGTCTTCGACATGCCCGGAATCCAGTCTGTGATATTCACTCGCACAGGATGTCGGCCAGTCAGGATACTCGCGCGGGTCGGTGAGCAGATTGATGCCGCCGCATAGCCATCGGTAAATCGGGTGCCACTCGTAGCCAGTGAGTCGATATGTGGGGTCTGATAAAAAGTTGATCCATTGCATCCCACATCAGCCCAACCAAGGTCATCAACAAGGAAAAAGAGAAAGTTTGGTTGGTCGGAACCTCTTGCAGTAGTGGTAGTCAAACAGATGAAAATAAAAATAGAAGTCAATCTCATGAAGCCATTATTTCTATGAAATACTTTGCCGATTACGCAAGCTGAAAGTTGCGCCATCAGATATTGAATCCATGGGTATAGAAATTCGTAGACCTCAGCATTTAACCAATCGATCAAAGTCGTGATGCGCTTAAAAAGGGCGGCATCCATAATAGAAACGCTCCTTGTGATTTGCCGTTGGAAAATTTAACTGTCATCATCATGCACATCATCTCCATGAGCATCCAGATCAACTTTGATTCGTGGCATCTGTGTACCCAGTGTTTTTTCATTTTCCTAGCCGTTTCAGAGAGTTTAAAAACCCCCCCCGGTAGTGCAGATGAAGCACCCACCATTCTTTCATTTCCATTCATTTTCCAAGCCTATCCACCAACCATAAAACAAACCGTGGTATCTCCCGTAGATACATCACTTTTGATTCCTGAAATCAGGTAGTGATTGGAAAGGAAGTCACACTTGCTTCCTGCAAAATTCGGAAAGGTCAGCACGAATCAAGTGCACGAAGTTTAAAGCTAACAAGATCACTTTCTCTGCCACTTGTCCTGCTTGTCTAGAACAGATTTCGGGCCGTCACCATCGAGCCATTCCCTTGCCGAAGTATTCCCCATGAGATAAACATCCCAGAAAGCGGTGCTAAGCGACAAAATAACACGGTGGTGATTTGGGTTTCGTGGCTCATTATCACCCGGCAAAGCTCGTTCTGTGAAAGCCGAATGTTCGGCACCAAAAAGCACCAACTCGTATTTTCCGCCTGGTGGCAATGCAGGAAAAACTTCCAAACGAGATTTCATGTCCGCATTGCCAATAACCGCAATATCTTTCGTACCAGTCATGAGCATCCAAGGAAGAGTAACTTTTCCAAACGCTGATTCAGGTGTGCCAAGTTCTGGACTACTTGGGCTCATAATAAGAGCCGCGGATATTCTAGAGTCGGTGAAAAGTTCCTTTCCCCATCGAGTCGTTTGTCCGCTGACAGCCTGTGTCGTTACCGCGCCGAACGAATGGCCAGACATACCAACCTTGCTAAGATCAAGCCTCCCAGCAAGTGCATGATCTCCCATCTTGTTCCATTTATCTAGCTGATCTAGAACTGCGGGAATATCTTTCACGCGCAATAGAAAGTTTTTCGCACTTGCAGCTTCGCGTAAAGCCTTCATTCGATTTAAGGGAGCTTCGTCCTTCCATACAGATGTGTCACTTCCGGGATGCTGAAGAAATACCACAACATAGCCTCGTGCAGCCCAATGCCTGCCAAGGTAGCCACTGCCTTCACGAGAACCACCGAGTCCATGACTAAACAAGATCACTGGCGCTGCTTGAGAATTCTGTAGAAAATAAACACGGAGTGGAATGTCTCGATCCCGTAATGAATCATTTACAGTCAAATCGACAAACTGAGGTTGGTTGTCAGGAAAGGTAAGGAGTGGCTCATAGTCTGAGGCTTTCGCGACCATGAATGTCGTAAAAATCAAGCAGACGACTGTCACTAAATTCAGTGTCATAAAAAGGGTTCTTTTCATGTTTTTAATTCCCTATATATGGACGGTGGTATTTTATCTTCAAATTGTTTTCGCGCCATCGCGGCATAGAAATATCGGGTGGCTGTTACTTCCAAATAATATTGGAAAATTCCATGACTGACTTTTATCGTTTAGCCACATTCACACTATTGGGTTTTGTTCTTCTTCAAAAACCACTTAGTGGATCTGATACCAGGACCTATGACCTTGTCATTTATGGCACAACCAGTGCGGGAATTGCAGCGGCTGTCCAAGCCAAACGCATGAATCTCGACGTGGTTGTTGTTGGTCCAGATAAACATCTTGGCGGCCTAAGTGCAGGAGGTTTGGGATGGACTGACAGTGGCAACAAAGCCGTGATTGGGGGAATCGCTTTGGAGTTTTACCAGCACATCTACCGCCACTACGACCAACCAGATGCATGGCGTTGGCAAAAACGTGATGACTACGGCAGCCGTGCACAGGGGACACACACAATCAACGGGAGCGATCCGGCCATGTGGGTCTTTGAGCCACACGTCGCAGAGAAGATATTTGAAGAATTTGTCAGCACACACAGTATCCCAGTGTATCGAGACGAATGGCTTGACCGATCCTCAACTGGCTTGCACATGCAACACGGCAAAATCATGTCCATCACAATGCTGTCAGGCAAGGTCTTTCACGGAACAATGTTTATTGACGCAACCTATGAGGGGGATCTTATGGCTGCGGCAGGGGTAACATACACCGTAGGTCGAGAAGGAAACGAGCAATACAACGAATCTCTTAACGGCGTCCAGACTCACAATGCACGCTCCCACCAATTCAAAAATAATGTGAGTGCGTATAAAGTTCCGGGTGACCCAACCAGCGGCTTGCTTCCACGGATTCAGAATACTGCCCCTGGCACAGAAGGATCTGGAGACCACCGGGTGCAGGCGTACAACTATCGCATGTGCCTGACCCGAGTAAAAGAAAACCGTGTACCATTCCCAAAACCGAATGGCTATGACCCTCAACAATACGAGTTGCTACTAAGGGATTTGCTTGCAGGCTCACGTCACATCAACGGGAAGTTTGATATGCTCCCCAACCTGAAGACTGACACCAACAACCATGGGTCTTTTTCAACGGATAACATTGGCATGAACTATGAGTATCCCGATGCACCGTATGCGCGCCGACAGGAAATTCTTGATGAGCATCGGACATACCAGCAAGGTTTTTGTTATTTTCTCGCAAATGATCCTCGTGTTCCTGAAGATGTACGATCCTGGTATGGTCAATGGGGCCTATCAAAAGATGAATTTAGTGATACGGGCCATTGGCCGCACCAGATTTATGTTCGAGAAGCGCGGCGTATGGTTGGAGACTTCGTAGTCAATGAACGCCATCTTCGTCGAATCATACCGACGAATCGATCCATCGGGATGGGTTCATACAACATGGATTCTCACAATGTACAGCGCTATGTTGATGAACGAGGGCACGTTCGCAACGAGGGCGATATTCAAGTCAACCCCGGCGGCCCCTATCCTATCGACTATGGTGCAATCATTCCGCAACGAGCAGAATGCCAAAATCTGCTTGTTACTTGTGCAGTGTCCACGTCACACATCGCATACGGTTCAGTGCGAATGGAACCTGTGTTTATGATCCTTGGGCAAAGCGCTGCAACTGCAGCGACGCTCGCAATTCAAAGCGATATTGCAGTTCAAGACATAGAGTATGCGTCCCTTGCAACACGTCTTATCTCAGACGGACAAGTTCTTGAACACACAACGCAAAAAAGAGATTCGAAACAGTCTCTTTCATCCACCGATATTATCGGAACGGTGATCGACGATCAGTCGGCTCAATCTCAAGGCAACTGGATCAGATCTACTGCCATCGGTCCATATATCGAACATGGCTATCGGCATGATGCCAACAGCATGAAAGGCCAGAACTCTATACGGTTCTCTGCAACGCTCAAGCCTGGATCCTATGAGGTACGGCTTGCCTATACAGATAACGCAAACCGTGCATCAAATGTCCCCGTCGTGCTCTACCATGCTCACGGAAAGGAAATACGACATGTCAATCAAAAAGCCACTCCACCGATAGACAATTTGTTTGTGTCACTCGGTACCTACGATTTCAAGGGATCGGGGGTTATTGAAATTACAACCGCGGGAACAGATGGCTATGTTGTTGCTGATGCTGTTGTTTTCATTCCGGCTGTAAAAAAACCATAAGCGATTTCGATCAATCTCAAATCGCTAGTAGATGGATCGTAGTTTATAAAATACGACTACTGCTTTGAGCTTCTTCAGATTCGCTTTTGTGCATTCATAGACGCTGCCATCCTCTTCCTGCTCAACCGACCCAGACTTCAGATATCGAAAAGCCTCGTCCCAGTCTGATGCTTCTTAAATCTCTGGGAAGGCCTGATGTGCTTTAGATGCCGCAGTCAAATGCAACGGTGGTAACAAAAGTGGCGATAGTCGAGAAAATAAGATGTACCGAAGCAACCAAAATAAACCTTAGGAATTGTTCTTTTGGCTTCGTGGGTTGTTGTTTTACTTTTTTACTAATGAGCGCACCTAATTGAATGATTGCAGTTATCAAAAAAAGGAGAAAACACGGCAGTAAAAAGAATAGGAAATCCTCCTCGCTGAGGTATTCCATTGTCATAACCATTTGCCAGCCAAAAAGAACAACACCATTCAGGAAAGATAAAACTGTAAGACGTTTGAGCGAATAAGCTTGAAGAAGAATCCGACTCATCATTGCGCCAATGGCAAAAAGAGAGACTCCCCCAGCGGTCTGAAGCCCCGCATTAAAGATTTGCCCGCAATGCATGCGCGAGATAAGGATGCCGTTACAGGACATTTGCAGGCATAGAAGGGAAGCGAGTCCAAGGAGTTGTATGCGAGATGTCCCACCAGATTTTCTTAAAAAGTATCCCCAGAGAATTCCAGCAAAGAATGAAAGCCATTGCGTTTGGAAAAACATGAGAGGGCGAAATAGAATCCAGAATAACTCATCTATCATGATTTATTCCTTTTGTTACTGCTCACAAATGCATACCGTTTGGTAAAAAATAAATCTTTCAGTCGCAATTTCAAATAATTTACAACTTACGTTTCACCCTCTTTTGGCTTTTGTCAGATTCGAATTTAACTTCAGCCCGCAATTCATCTTTTATGGTGAAATTCAAAAGTGTAAAAATTTCATCGAGGCAGTGCCTGCAAGACATCGCGTAAGAATGCATTGAAGTCAAATGCCCCTCGCTTGCGCGTTAAGCCAAGACGCACGACAACAGCATCTCGAGAAGGTACAACAAAAACTCGCTGGCCATGAAATCCACTGGCAAAAAATGTATCACGAGGACAGTCAGGCAGAGGCTGCTTATCTGGATACTTTCCGTAAGGATCGTTCGTCCACCAGTGTGCAGCGTAGCGTCCTTTTGCTGCAGCCGTTGGTGTCACGGAATATTTCACCCAACCCTTTGGCAGTAATCGCTTGCCATTCCAGACACCATCATTCAGAAACAGTTGCCCAAATCGTGCCCAATCACGAGCCGTCGCCCAACCAAAAGATGAACCCACAAATGTACCCGATGCATCTGGCTCAATGATTGCAGAATACATGCCGATTGGTTTGAAAAGCTCATTCGAAGGAAACTCCCAGCAATCACTCTCTCCAACCGCACGGCGAATGATGGAGGACAGAATGTTTGTTGTCCCACTCGAATAGGACCAGCGCTTATCAATCGGACGAATAAGGCTTTTCGATGCTGCATAGGCACCAGCATTTCGTTCTACAAAGAGCATCTTGGTCACATCACCAAAAATATTTGAATATGTTTCTTCAAAGGTCAACCCGGTAGTCATGTGTAGTAAATGGTTGATGGTTAGGTGAAATCGTGGATCATCTGGACTGGACCACTCTGGCACGCGTGCCCGATCAGTGACACGGAGTTTCCCTTCATGAACCAGAATGCCGATCAACGCATTCGTCATACTTTTAGTCATCGACCATCCTGCCATTCGAGTCTCTGAATCGAAGCCAGTGCCGTAATGCTCTGCAATCAGTTTGCCACCATGAATAACGACAACTCCTCTAGTCATGACTGGATTCTGTAGATCATGCTCTTTAAAAGCTTTGTTGATGACTTTGGAAAGTTTTTTGACCGCGTCGCCGTTTGACGGCAATTCCACGGCACTACCAAAAGGCCAAAGCTTCTCTCCCCAATCCGTCGGCTTGGACATTTTTGGCCTCTGCCCCAATTCCGGCAACGGCTCACCATGCATCAAGTGCACTCCCAAACCAGGCTGGTACTGTGCTGTCTGTTTGGCCAAACCACACACACTCGCTGTGACAGACTGGGTGTCTTTATCAATATCAACACTAAAAAAGTTCCACGGCCCAACATCTTCTTCGATAGCCGATTCAAATGGCCTTTCTGCTGTGAAAACCACACTCCCTACAACTTTTGCCACATAGCCCGAACCAATGTAAAAAGCTGGCAAGACCCATCCAAAAAAACCAACAGGCAGGGCAATGCCAAGCACAATCAGACAGCCAACACCACATCTCAATAAAAACTTTTTTTTGCCTTTTCTCATTCTTCGCTCACCAGACAGGAATGTCGCTATGACTGAAGACTTTTTTGTCTACTCGAACGACAATAAACCTTATTTTTATATGAGTTAAGTATCTTTGATGATCAGGGATTGTTTTGGTGTTCCTGATTCCCTTTAACAAGCTTTTACTGTCGTACTGCGGAAATGTTTCCAACTTCAACACGAAACAAGAAGTGACCTCAAGGATTCTTGCTATTAAGTGTGGAAAACTGGACACTAAATATCGCAGTTATGCAGAGTGCTGTGGAGAAAAACTTTTGTTCAGCGAAGTGAGAAAAATGATGACTATGAATTGAATTCTAAAGATGATGGCGGATTGGACTCTGGACATACTCGGTGCGGAAGCACTCTAGATTTCTTTGTAACACACGAAACACATCCTGAAGAACTTTTCGAATACACTCAATGAACAATTCACTTGCTACTTTGTTTCTGCTCTTAGCTTTTTCTCCAATCTGCTCGGCAGAAAGTCCAAACTTCATCGTCATTCTTACAGATGACCAAAGCTGGGTAGGCTCTTCCGTTCTAATGAATCCTGATGATTCACGGACAAGAAGTGACTTTTACATGACGCCACACATGGAGCGACTTGCTCACATGGGCATGCGATTCACTCAAGGGTATTCACCGGCTTCATCATGCTGCCCAACGCGACGAGGAATACAAACTGGACAATTTCCAGCCCGGCATGAGTACAACGCGGATCGAAAGGGATGGACAGATACATATAGCAAGCAATTAAACATTCCAAGGATGCTCAAACAAGCGAACAAAGAGTACGTAACTGCTCACTTTGGAAAATGGGATCATCGCTATGACGAAATAACACCACATCAACAAGGATACGATTTTTCAGATGGTTACACAGGCAATGGTACAGGTGGCCACAAAGGCAGCGGTGGGCCGGCAGCGACACCAGATCCGAAACGAATAAACAGCATTACTGATAAGGCTGTTCATTTTATTGAACGGAATCACTATCAAAAAAAACCGTTTTATCTCCAGATCTCTCATTACGCTGTCCACCTTGATATTTTTTATAACGAACAAACTTTGACAGCGTTTCAGGATCGCTCTCCAGGTAAGAAGCACACCATGCCAGAGTTTGCAGCGATGACAAGTGACATGGACGCTGGAATTGGTCGTGTTTTGGACAAAATTGAATCGCTGGCGATGCTGAAGAATACGTGGATCATCTTCATGTCAGACAACGGTGGCCGAAATGATCTTCCAAAAGCACCAACTGCAGAAGAACACCTCAACGCGCCACTTCGTGACGGAAAGCATTCATTTTATGAAGGAGGAATCCGGGTACCATTTTTCGTGATTGGGCCGGGAGTCAAGCCACATTCAGTCAGTGCAGTACCAGTAAGCGGCGTTGATATTTTACCAACACTCGCTGATCTTGCTGGATACCCACTGTCTATGCCACAAAACATTGACGGCGGTTCGTTCCGACAAGTTGCTGAGAACATGGGCACGGGTTTTGTTCAACGTCGCCACCCCTTTCTTATCTTTCACCAAGGAGTCGATCGCAAAGTTGCCTCTGCTATTCGTTTAGAGAATTTCAAATTGGTGAAAAACTGGGAAGAAGATCGACTCGAGCTGTTTGACCTCGATAACGATATCAGTGAACAAAGAGATCTGTCTGATGAGATGAAGCATAAGACAGAAGAGCTTCATGCATTGCTACTTGAATATCTCGTAGGAGTGAATGCAGACGTACAGCCCCGTAGGAAAAAGAAAAAATGATTGCTCCGTAACTCACAGATTGTCTGTTGTACAATGAAAATTTGATCATGAGTTTTCTGAACCGAAATGAAGACCACGCTATTTTGATCGTTTTCGCAGCGCACCGAGCGGCATAGTGAAGACAACAAAAGCTGCTGGAAAGCAAGCGAAACTTCTCTTCAGCCCTGCAGTCTTGGGTGACAGCCTGTGATCAGAATACCCCAAGCGCAACTGCTTCACCTGCACTACCCTACGTAATTTTAAGCGCCGATATACTCACCTTACAACGAAAAGCCCTACTCACGTCATCGGCATCCGAACGAAGCTTGGGGGCATGAGCTGGACTAACTAATGAATGTACATCTTGGCTGTGTTTGGCTTGGCTTACGTACAGACATGCTAAAACGAAGATTCACTGAGTGGTATCGATCTGTGATTTGGAGGAAAACTATGTTCATCACGAGACGTGGATTCATTGCCTCAAGTTTTGTTTTCACCAACACAGCGTTCTCTGCAGCAGCACCCAAAGAACAGACAATCAAGCTTGGCTTCGACAACTTTGCCGTTCGGGCAATGAAATGGAATGCTCGACAACTTGTAGACCATGCCGTCACGTTAGGTTGTGATTCAGTTTTTATGACAGACTTTGGTCCCTTTGAAGACCGATATGACGATTCCTCCCTTCGTGATATTCGTCGCTATGGATTGGACAAAGGGATTGATATTGTTCTTGGATCATGGAGCATTTGCCCCTCGTCGAAAACATTTAAAGCAGATTGGGGAACCGCCTACGACCATCTCGTATTGGGTATTCGAATGGCAAAGGCTTTAGGATCTCCAGCTTTTCGAGTTATTTTGGGGAACAGCTCCGACCGACTTTCTCAGGGAGGCATAGAAGCGAGAATTGCAGATACCGTTCAGGTTTTGAAACAAGTACGTAATCAAGCAATCGATGCCGGAGTCAAAATAGCTGTCGAGAATCATGCTGGTGACATGCAGTCACGAGAACTCAAACACCTGGTAGAAGAGGCCGGTCCTGATTTTGTAGGTGTTAACTTTGATTCCGGAAACGCTTGCTGGACACTCGAGGATCCAGTGCAAGCACTTTTGAATCTTGCACCGTACGTACTCACAACGAGTCTTCGTGACACCATGATCTGGGAGTCTGAGAATGGCATTACGACCCAGTGGACAGCAATGGGAGAAGGGTGCGTCGACCTTAAGAGGTTCTTTGAAATATTCAGGAAACAGTGCCCTGATATAACTGTTCATATCGAGACAATTTCAGGATTTCCAAAATCATTTCCAATTTATGAACATGATTTCTGGAATCTTTTCCCAAATGCACTGGCAAAAGATTTTTCTGCATTCCTCACACTGGCAAAAAAAGGAAATCCGATACCCACCTTTCGGCCGACTGCCAAAGACAAGCTCCAGACCAAAAAGATTCACCAAATTTCGGAGCTAGAGCGGAGTATCCTGTATTGCAAAAACGTTTTAGGGCTTGGATCCTGATTCTATTGAGCTGGTGAATATGCATAACGGAACGAGGAAAAGCCCGATGCACATTCCCAAAACAAGAACTGTACCTTGGTGTTTTGGCTTTGAATTTTGAACGCTAGTTGCCCATTTACCCCTGCAAGTTACGCAGGTTGCTATGTGGTCCTACCGCAGGCCGACCCTGAAACTGATGCTATAGACGAAAAAAGCAAAAAAAATTGGCAGATGCCGATTATTGCTGTATAACTCTTTCGGGCTTGACGATGTTATAACACGACATATTCAGTTGTGTTGCAGGGGATTTACCGTTTTATACAAGGCATTTTCGCCAAGCCCTGTGGGAAATTTTTGTTTCAATTTTTTAAGTATTCAAGATCAATCAACTTTGATTCTCTTATCTTTTTTCCATTTTTGAAAGGAACCGGGATCATGCAAAAACATTTGCAGAGGCGTGCATTCACGCTGATAGAACTTCTTGTGGTCATTGCCATTATTGGTGTCTTAGTAGGCCTGCTTCTCCCTGCTGTTCAGCAGGCTCGGGAAGCTGCTCGCAGGGCTTCCTGTGTCAACAAACTCAAACAACTTCAACTTGCCGTCTTAAACTACGAAAGCGCAAAGCAAGAGCTACCGGCAAACTCGCGCTCTCATGATCTGTATGCGATCATGCAGTCGAATAATTCAAGTGCTCGGTGGGGATGGCGATACATCACTCTACCTTACATAGAGGAGCTCAGTCGTTACGAAATAATCCTTGGAAAGATACAGGCTCAGGCTGTCGCTGGAGGATACACACCAAATTCCAACCAGCCTGAACTGAATAACATTGTTGATGCTTGGCTGTGCCCCTCAGATTTTTTCAATACGGTACAAGCCAACGGGGCAAGTACTCGAGCTGGTGCTAATTATGCTGCCTGCCATGGAGACCGTTTTGGCCAGTCAACAAAAGATACTTTCCATGATACACAAGGTGCTTTCATATCAGGCTTTGACTGTTCCGGTGGCGGTAGCTGGACAGGTGGAACCTGTAAGAAACGTAGCGTCAGACTGAAAGACATCACTGACGGGCTGTCGAACACCATAGCGCTCGGTGAAGTACGAATGGGAGACGGCTCGCTCGATTCCAAGAAAGGTGGGCAAGGCATCACGAATGGCATCAATCAAAATGCGGAACCAATTAGGTGCCAGGAGTTGCTTGATGCAAACGGGATGTATTCAGGCACAGCCGCTCGAGTCACCCATGCTGTTGGTCGGCGTGGCATGGATTCGAATGAACCACACGCCCTTTTCCAGACTGGCGCGCCGCCGAACTTCCCCCGCTGCGGTTCGGCTGAACATGGCAACATGATGCCCGGTCTGAGTAGTTATCACCAAGGCGGTGCGAATGCAGCAATGTGTGATGGCTCTGTCAGGTACATAGCTGACACCATCGATCATGATGTCACTTCGAATCGAAAGGGCGGCAATCGAAAAGGCCCAAGCCTCGGTGGCGTTATCGGTGCACTCGGCACAATTCATGGCGGCGAAGTGGCTAAATTCTAAGATTCTCATTTTGGCCTCTGCGGCGGGTTGTAAAAGCCCGCCGCAGAGGCCAATGTTTTTTGATATTCGTTTCTTTCATTTCATCTTTTCCAATTCATTTTTAGATTCAGTGAGAGTTCTTGTGCAAAACCTCCATCTCTTAAACGACTCCAAAAAAGTTTGTATCGCTGGACTGCTTTTTTTATTCACCGTGGTTGGCTGCGGTGGCACAAAGGGTCCAGCGGTGACTGTTGTCAGTGGCACTGTGATGCTTGATGGTGAACCGCTTGACGGTGCTTCGGTTATTTTCCATCCAACATCTTCATCTGGTCTTGCCGGATCTGGAAAAACAAGCTCGGACGGCACCTTTGGGCTTACAACATTCCGTGCAACTCCTGGCGCTGGCGTTGTACCGGGTGAATACGTGGTCACGATTAGTAAAGAAGAATGGCCGCAGTTTGAGGAGCCAGAAGACGATGATCCGGACTACGAACGGAAAATGGCACAGGTTGAAAGAGACATGGAACGAGCCAAGCCGACCTATGTGACTCCTCAAGCATATGGTGATGAAGAGACCTCTGGGCTCACAGCAACTGTGAGTACCGGGGAAAATAAAATTGTTTTTGAGCTGTCCTCTGACTTTTCTGGCTCATCCAAGAAATAGTGTTCTCTAGCCACTGACTTTGGCGGCAGACTGAACCGACCGAAGACAGAAGGCTCCTCAGGTTTCCTAGGCCCTAGAGCAGGAATTTAAAAACTACGATAGCAGCCGCACGAGGCAGACCTATCAAGATAGCAGTGATGATATCGTTGGTATCAGGAGCGGCTGTTGAGTTCAGCAAGTGTATAAATCGTCAGACCACGAAGATCTTTTTCTTGAGGTCCGGTAACCGTGCTTACCAGGAAACCAACTCCTACACATGTAAGCATGCCGCTGATGGTGTAGAGATAGCCATTGACTGTTGTAAACTGCCAAAGGCAAAACATCACAATGGCTCCAAAAAACGCTCCGACCAACGCACCGGATGCAGTAGCCCGTCGCGAGGTGGCACCAAGTATAAAAAGTCCACCCAGTAATCCCATAAAAAGACCGATGGTCTTTATCGATGCATCAAACAAGGATTTGATTTCAGGATCAACGAAGATCAGACCCAGAAGCGTCCCAAGGACACCAATAAAAAACGTGGACCATCGTGCAATTGACAGATACATTCTTTCAGTCTGACAGACTGAGAAGGGACGCATAAAGTCTGTAACCAGCGCAGTTGCCGTAGAGTTCATACTGGTCGACACCGTTGATTGAGCGGCAGCAAACACTCCTGCAACGATCAATCCAGCAATGCCAATCGGCATCTCTCTGGAAATAAATAATGGGAAAATCTGATCCGTTGTGATTGTTGGATCCAACTTTTCAGGATGTGTCTGGTAGAAAGCAAAGAGTGCTGTTCCTATTGCAAAAAACAAAAAGGTAGCAGGAATACTCAAGATGGCATTCGTCCAAATTGACTTTGCTGCAAGCTCTTTTGTTGCCGTTGTCATGTACCGCTGGACAACCGCCTGATCGGCTGTGTAGGACGACAGGTTTTGACCAAAAGCCCCTAAGACTATTACCCAGAGGGCAATCTGATTGCTTGTGACATCCCAGTGAATGTTTGCAAAGGCAAATTTATTCGCATCGTGCGCAACAGTCATAAAACCACGGACCCCGCCATCGACGCCATTGATCAAAAGAGCAAGAGCTAGAATTGCACCGCCCAAAAGCACAAACGTCTGAATGGTATCTGTCCAGATAACTGCCTCAATACCACCAAGCGTACAGTACACAATGCTCAAAACACCCATCAGTAATACGGACTGCATGGGAGTAAGGGGTGTTGCAACAGCAAGGGCCAGGCCCGTCAATGACATGACTATTGCCATTCGAAAAATATGAAAACAAATGAAACTGGCACTACCAAAAAGACGAACCGTTCGACTGAAACGTTTCTCTAGGTATTCGTAGGCACTAGTTGCATCAATATGCCGAAAAAATGGCATGGCAACATAAACAGCAACAATTGCCGTCACTGGAATCATGAAATTTGCTACCGCATACACCCAATCCTGCGCAAAAGCTTTTGATGGAATGCCCGTGAATGTTAATGAGCTGAGCATTGTGGCAAAAATACTCAATCCAGCAGCCCACCACGGAATATGTTTCCCACCCCGAAAGTAATCGTCAGTATTCTGATTCTTCCGTGTAAAATAAACACCAACGGCAACCATCGAGAAAAGATATAAAAAAAGAACGGTGTAGTTGATTAGTCCAAAATCATGTTGACCTGAAACCGTCTGAACTTTCCAGACACGCGATGTCCTCACTCGTGGACGGACCTCACCCGTTGGAATAATAAGTGCACCATCCCAGTGTGTCGCGATCGTCGTAACATGGTTTTCAGGAATCTCACCAGCCGTACTCCAGGTATCTGTAATGGTGTGATATGCCAACGCTTCTTTGGGAAATCCGGGATGATTATCCTGAAGAATGTCCCCTTGGAAAAAAAGAGACCCATCAGCTCCACCTAATACCAAAATGTGGCTCTGCCCACTTTCAACTGCAGTACCGGCCATGACACAGCGCGGGGAGTCTGAGCGACGTCGCCAACTATCACTCGCGGGCGTGTACTCCCAAACATCCTTGAGAAACTCGATGCTCTCCGGGTTTTCATCGTTCTGACGACGACCACTCATCACATAAACGCATGGATTAAATCCATTGTGTTGATGGACTGTCAGGTTGAATGCACGTGATGGACCGGGCCATGCTGTCCGACTTTCCCACACAAACTCATCCGGCTGATGCCTTTTCGATAAGTCGAGTGACCAAAAATTTGTCATTGCCGTCGTGAGTGATTGACCACTCTGACCACCTGCAAGATAAATCACATTATCAACCACTACTGCAGACCCAAAGGCACACGGTTCTGGAAGTGATGGATAGTCAACAAGACGAACCTTTTTCTGTGCAGCATCCCACTGCATCAAAAACACCTGATCAAGAGTTGTTCCTGCGTCGTTGCCCCCCATGCACACAACGCCATCGGAAGTGGATACCGCTGCACCATAGGCAATCGGTCTTGGTAACGATCCAGCTTCTTTCCACAAATAGGTATTGCCTGATCGTACTAAGACAAATATGTCATCGTGCCATTCTTTTTCTGCCTGCCATACAGGTGGTTGGAAGTTTGCACCACCGGCAACGATCAGAGCATCGTTATGCACACCAACAAAGGGCCCAGCAACACCGACACTGTTTGGAAATTGGGGTAGTTCACTCCATGAAAGGGATGTGCTCCCCACGGAAATTTGCTGCGAGAGAACAAGAATGAGAACTGTCGCAATGCAGACTCGAACAGCGTTACTGTGCTTTCGGAACAACCTGCAAGCGTGATGGCAAAACATAGACTCGCTGCCAAACATGGTTAACACACTGTTGGACAGGCTTCTGACTGCGCCCAATCGAAAAAGCTGATGGCTTCAAGGTCTGTCCGAAGGTTGATTGCATCTTCTTCAGTAAGATTCTTCAGTGGCAACCTGCAACCACCTACATTGCAACCAAGCATCCCAAGGACAGCTTTTAATGCAGGTTGAAATTGATATTTCCCCATGACACGAATCGCTGCGATGCTCCGTGACTGAAGACACCGGGCTTGGTCAACATCGCCCTGTTGAAAGGCGTCAATGAGTTGCACATAAAGCGACGACATCACGTTATAGGTACTACCAATGGCCGCATCCGCACCAACGGCAAGAGCTCCCAACAACATCTCATCACAGCCCCAGACAGTCTCAAATCGCCGGTTGTCTAATTCAAGGCATTCCTGAAACTCATGCAGCTTGGTATCGGTGTACTTCATCCCTACAAGATTTGGAATACGGCCGCTCGCATGCATTAAAAATTCCGGCATGTGAATAGCCGAACCAGTTAGCATAGGTATGTGATAATAATAAAAAGGCAATTCAGGGGCTTCACCAGCAATTTCCGCCATACATTCGGTAAGTGTCTCAACGTCAGAAATCTTGAAGTATGATGGACAGGTGGCCGAAATTGCATCGACACCTACTCGTTGTGCCTCTTTGGCAAGGCGACGTGCTTCTCGCAGGCTATTGTGTCCAACCTGGCTAATAACTGGCAGACGACCAGCAACTGCATCAACAAATGCTTGGGTAAGTGAGATTCGCTCATCACACGAGAGTGACATCCCCTCCCCGGTACTTCCACAGACATATAGTCCACGAACACCAACACGAATGAGGTGATCAACCATAGAGGGAACAACTTCAAGGTGAAGCTCACCACTCTCATCAAGAGGCGTACATGTTGCGGCAATCAGTCCATTGAGAAGTTTTTTTTGCATAAAGGCCTTAGATATCTTGTGCGATTCTTTTGAATGTGGCTCCGGTAGCAGTTTCTAAACTGTGACGCACACTATATTTCCTCGATCACTTCACACTTACTTTACTTGAAACCACCGTACGTTCACTGTCGTTAAACATCGTAGGACAATTATTCACCGAGGGAGTTCCGTTGCAGAACCATTTTCTCTGGACGAGTCTGTCACTCTCCAGATTGAGAAACTTGTTATCTCATGTTATAACATTCTACACTAGCGCACAATTTATCATCATCCCGGAGCACATAGATAGCGATGTCCTTAGCAGAACAGGCTTATAGACATATTCGGGGCAAACTCTCAAATGGCGCGTTCATACCCGGAGAACAGCTGGTCAATCGCGTGCTGGCAACTGAAATTGGTGTCAGCGTTATTCCCGTGCGCGAAGCAATTAACCGCCTTGCAACAGAAGGCCTTGTGGAACACGTGCCGGGTTCTGGTGCATTTGTCAGACAGGCCGATGGCCAACAATTAAACGACCTGTACGTACTGCGTGATGCGTTAGAAAGTTGTGCAGCGGGTGAGGCTGCAGCGAATATAACGGCCTTTCAGCTTGAAGCCCTGGAATCACTTCTGGATGAGGCGCGCTTGATAGCCAAACAACTCACCAAAGAGAAAAAACAACAGGCAACCAAACGGCAGATGAACGCATGGATCGATAATGAGAAAAAATTTCATGAGCTTCTGATTACGTCTGCCCGTAATGAATTATTAGCGAAAGTGATTCACGAGCATCGTGCGATTAGTGAAATTTTTGATGCGCAACGAAGCAAGCCACATCTGTTGACAGCAGAAGTTGCGAATTATACCTGCGAAGGAAAAAGTCAGCTGATTGAAGCACTACGTCAGCGAGATAGTCATCTTGCAAGAGACTTGATGAGCACACAAATTCAGCGTGGACGCAAACAGATTCTCAAAAATCTTAAGTGAAATATTCAATCGCTTTCCTGGCACATGCCATTTTCTTCAGACGCTGTGAGACGTATTGATGATTCAGATGCTTCAATTTCTCGCCCTGTTTTCTATAAATGCTCTGCTGACTCCAGCCATTTTCGCAGCACCGGAAGAGTCACTCCCAAACATTCTGTTTATTGCAATCGATGACCTTCGCCCTGCATTGGGATGCTACGGTGATACGATTGCGAAGTCTCCACGCATTGATGCCTTTGCCAAAACAGCTCGACAGTTCAATCATGCATACGTTCAACAAGCAGTCTGTGGACCTTCCCGAACGTCAATTCTTACAGGACTCCTTCCTGACCACACTCGAGTTTGGCATAACAGAAATAAATTCCGTGACACTCAACCCAACCACATAACGCTCCCACAACGTTTTAAGCAGAACGGCTACACAACACTTGCTCTTGGAAAAATCTTTAGTGGAAATGAAAGTGAACTCGATCCGATATCGTGGTCATCCCCAGAAATTCTTAAAAAACCAGGTTGGTCAAATTATGTTTTGGCAGACAATAAGGGAAAGGGGAAAAAGCAATCTGCTTGCGAGATGGCAGAGGTTCCAGACAACGCCTACCCGGATGGTCAACTTGCCACCCTTGCAATCAAAACACTCACAACTTTGAAGCAGCAAAAGAAACCATTCTTTCTTGCAACCGGTTTTTTTAAGCCGCACCTTCCCTTCAGTGCACCAAAAAAATACTGGGACATGCACGACCCTGCATCGTTTGAAGTGCCCAAAGAGAGTCGTGCATCGATTACAGCCATGCCGGACATTGCTCTCCACACGCACCGCGAACTTGGTGGCTATAAAGATATGCCGAAAGATGAAAACGTGAGTGCAGAACAGCTGCTTCATCTGCGGCATGGTTACTATGCGTGCGTAAGTTACATCGATCAGCAAGTTGGCCGGCTGCTCGATGCCCTACAACAGCTTGATCTCGACAGGAATACAATTGTTGTTCTCTGTGGTGACCACGGCTTCACTCTTGGTGAACAAAACCGTTGGTGCAAAGCAACAAACTTTGAACTCGACACACGTGTTCCTCTTTTGATTCGAACGCCATGGATTGCACAGAAAGGTATTGCTTCAGATGCTCTTGTTGAACTTGTTGATTTGTACCCAACACTGACTGATCTTGCCGGAATAAAACCGCCTGACAATCTCGATGGGCAGAGTTTTCGACACGTTCTCGATGACCCATCCTCAGGTGGACGGAATGCTGTTCTCAGTCAATTTAATAGACCTTGGGAAAGTACCGCTCCAGAAGTAATGGGCTACTCCATTCGTACGTCTTCAAAACGATATACACGATGGATTGACTGGCAAAATCGCAGAGTACTCTCAGAAGAGCTTTATGATTACTCGTCCAAAACAAGTTCGAGAGAATTCTCAGGAAATCGGTTTGAGCATAAAAATATCGCACAAACCCAACCAGAAGAACTTCAAACCATGAGCGAACATATGGACAAGATGTTTGCGAGACGGTTGGGGGGCACAGTCCATCCATGATGTATTCCCACTACTTCTTTCAAACATTTGTCCGACTTACCTTCTTCCTGCTGCTCTATAACTCAGCAATGGTGGCACGAGCGGTAGAAGTTCGTCCTATTTTCAAGAAGAGTGTGCTTTTTGAAGAACAAACGGATGGCTACACGCTCTACAGAATTCCTGGAATCGTGGTCACTCGTGAGAACACGATCTTGGCGTACTGCGAAGGGAGAAAATTTCGAAATGCCGACCGTGGTGAAATTGAAATTCTGATGCGACGAAGCACCGATGGTGGAGAGACATTTTCTCCACCCTTTCAGGTTGCTCACCTTGGCCCCCGACTACCACGAAATCCGGTCCTTCCTCCAGGAAAAGAAGGAAAAGATATGGGAGGTCCAGATGAGCAGACGGTAAATAATCCCGTAGCAATCGCAACCCGTTCGGGCCGTATTCATCTTGTGTACTGTGTTGAATACATGCGTTGCTTCATTATTCATAGCGACGATGACGGAAAAACGTGGTCGCCACCGAGAGAGATCACAAAAGCTCTTGATACATGCCGTTCTGTCATTGATTGGCAGGCTATTGCAACCGGGCCGGGGCACGGCATTGAACTTGCCAACAAAAGACTCGTCGTTCCGATCTGGCTAGCTGACTACCGGCCTACGAGGACAACAAAAGGTGTTGCGACAACGCTCGTTAGTGATGACGGCGGCACAACATGGTCAACTGAAGAGATTTCAATGATCGGTGGCAATGAAGCAAACGTTGTCGAGTTATCTGACGGCAGCGTCATGCTGACTGCCAGAAATGGTGATCCACGTCAGCGCAGGCTTGTATCTTTCAGCAATGATGGTGGAACAGGCTGGTCGTCTCCTAACATCATCAAAGAAATCAAGGAGCCCGGTTGCATGGCAGGCGTGACTAGCTTGCGATCACATACAGGAGAGGGTGCTGCAATTCTATTCTCGAACGTGCAGGTGACAAAACGAAAGCACTCGGCGAGAAAAAATCTTACTATCCATGTCAGTAATGATGACGGCATGTCATGGTCTACAAGTAAAACAATCGAGCCCGGACCGAGCGCATATAGTGATCTCGCTGTACTCGATGATGGAACTATCTTGTGCTTCTATGAATCTGGTGTTGCACAGCCAAAGATCAAAAGAAATCGAGACTGGGCCTATGCGAATCTTACACTCGCTCGATTCAACCTTGCTTGGGTAAAGGAATAAAAATGGCAGACAGAAGAATTTATTTTTTCATGGTAATTGCGACAACGCTCGCGACTACGTTTACTGCAGATGGTAGTCAACCAAATATACTTTTGATTGTCTCAGAGGATAACGGCCCTGAGGTCGGTTGCTATGGCGACCCTTACGCGCGGACTCCAAATATCGATCGTCTTGCAGAAGAAGGCATTCTCTTTCGAAATGCTTACGTTCCGCAGGCTGGATGCAGTCAGTCGCGGGCCAGTTTTCTCACTGGTTTATATCCGCACCAGCATGGTCAGATCGGCCTCGCAACATGGGGTTTTCGGCTCTATCATGACACGACTCCCAATCTACCTCGTATCTTGAAAAAAACTGGTTATCGAACAGGGTTAATTGGCAAGCTCCATATCAACCCAGCTTCTGCTTTCCCGTTTGATCTCCATGAAATTTCAACAGCAAACTTCCAACGCAATGGCCTTGCAGACTACGCAAGACACGCCAAGGAATTTATCAGTGCGGGCGATAAACCTTTTTTCTTAAGTGTGAACTATCCTGATGCACACGACCCGTGGATTCGACAGGTCGATGGGTTACCTCAAAAACCTCAGAGCAGGGACGACGTTACACCCATGGCATTTATGGGTGTTGATTCACCAGCATTTCGTGATCTGGTAGCCGACTATTACAACTGCATGAGTCGCCTCGACTCTCTGATTGGTGATCTCTTACAAGTCCTGGAAGATTCCGGGAAGGGTGAGAATACAATCGTGATTTATATCGGTGATCATGGTGCCGACATGCTGCGAAGTAAACGCACATGCTATGAAGGCGGCCTACGAATTCCAATGATCATGCGCTGGCGCGGTCAGGTAACACCACATATCTGTAACAAACTTGTCTCGACGCTTGATATCATGCCAACGGTCCTCGACGCGGCAGGTGCTGAAAAGGTCAATGGTTTACCGGGAGAAACTCTTCGACCCCTGTTTAAGGGCCAGCCCGCAAGTTGGCGGGAGCATTTCTTTGCTGAGTATCACACCCATGCAGCAGCACCAAACTTTTTCCCACAACGTTGTGTCAGAAATGGGCAATACAAACTCATCGAGAGCCTGCTTCCTGACACAGTCCACCCAGACTATGAAAAAACGATTGCAAAACTTCAAAAGGACTATGACGACCAAGATTATGCAGGTCGTTTCGACATTCCAGCGATGATAGCGAGTGCGCCTCACGAAGTTCGAAAAGCATATGCGCTTATGCGACAGCCACCACGATTTCAGCTGTATGATCTACAGGACGATCCCTATGAATTCCAAAACCTTGCTGAAATTCCAGAGTATTCAACTGTTCTTGAGGATCTCAAACAACGGCTGACTGTCTGGCGTCGGGAGACACATGACCCGTTACTTGAATCTGAAAAACTTGAACGCCTAAAGCAAGAGGTGCAGTTCGTGAAGAAAAAGTCTGATGGAAAAAAACACACCTGGCGTTATCCAGAATATCTTGTGGAGTAGCAATGAGCATGCTGTCCGTTCTGCGTTTCATTGGAATTCTTCTTACCCTGACTCGTGTTGGCGGTTTTCAACCAACGCTGGCAACAGAGGTATTTTCAGAGCCAGTCGTTTCTCATCATCTTCAATGGTCAGCCGACGAACGGCTCGACTTCCGCTACCGTTTCCTGAAAAAAATCAAAGTGGAAACGCTCAAATATGCCACTCCAGACACTGGCATGTTTAATCATCACCCATATCTGGCAAAATTTGAAAATAACCTCTTCGCGTGCTGGGACACTCAGGTCCGTGATGAGAATACTTCTGGCCAGCATGGCGTCTTCTGCTTTTCAAGGGATCAAGGACGAACATGGACCACACCGCGCACCCTCTTTCCGCCCTTGGCACCCAACATCCCAGCCTCCGAAACCATCGAACCAGGTGCATTTCAAACGTCACAAGGATTTTGTGAAATTGATAATGAATTATTTGCAATTTCAGTTGTTGATATAGATTCGAAAGATAAGATTTTTCGTTTCAATGAAGTGTCGCGAAAACGGGTTGGCTTACTCGCCCGCAAAGTTTTTGTTGACGGAAGCCTTGGTGATATCTTCTGGGTTTCCGGCAGTCTCCATACACGTACTCATGACCTGCCAAACTTTGCAAAAGGGCAAGAAACTCTCGTCAAAAAAATCAATACCTACCTGGGGCAGCCTGCCAATCTTCCACAACTGATTTTTGGACCAAAAATTCATCCCGATTCAGATGATAACCACCGGATGACAGAACCCAGTCCACCCTGGCAACTTGATGACGGCACGTGGGTACGACTTTTTCGAGATGCAGGCAGTGCGATTGCAACGTCCCGTGCCGATGTTGAAGCAACCAAGAGTCGACGAAATTACGTCACCTTTTCCGCTGATCATGGAGCACACTGGAGCGTGCCGATCCGTACAGATTTTCCAGATGCGTGCGCGCGGTCCAACTCGGGCAGACTACCCAGCGGAATTTTCTATGTCATCAATAACGTTCTTCCCATGTCTCCAAAACACGGCGGGCGATCGATGCTCGCAATCTCCCTATCTGACGATGGGCTCATCTTTGATCGCTGTGCTGTCATTCGTTTTATTGCACCACGACTTCGACAAAAAGGAAAGGCGAAGGGAAATGGCTACGCATATCCTCATTCAGTTGTGATGGGGAAAAAACTTTGGCTTATCTACTCGGTGAATAAAGAAGATATCGAGATCTGCCAACTATCAATTGAAGAACTCAAATCCCTCTGAGCCACTATCTCCATTTTCAATTCACATGAACAAACAATACTTCATTCGACTATACAAAAGTCTGGTGCAAATAAAACAAGAACTGTCATGCACACAGTTCATGGGGTCCATTCTTTGGGTGATTCTCGCACACGTTACCACCACGACCTTGCTCACTGAATACGTATTAGCAGCACGACCGAATGTTCTGATGATCGTGCTTGATGACATGAATGATTGGGCTGGCTGCCTACACACCCAACAAGATGTCCAGACTCCACATATCGACCGTCTGGCAGAAAAGGGAATGTTGTTTACGAACGCTCACTGCGCTGCGCCAGTATGCAATGCATCACGTGTGGCTACACTTACTGGCCGACAGCCCGGAAGTACCGGCATCTATGACAATGGTGTTCGGTGGCATGAAGCAATACCGGGGATTCCCTCTATCCCGAAACACTTCAAAGAGAATGGCTATCATGTCGCCGGTGGTGGAAAAATTTATCATCACATGCCAGGCTTTAATAGAACGTCAGACTGGGATGAGTACTTTGGGTGCATCGCCCAGCTCACCGCCAGCAGAAGTCCTTGTTCTCGGCTCAAAGTGGGTTGTGTATTAGTCAATGCGAACCGAATAATAGCAACCGGGTACAATGGGTTCTTGGTTGGGGCACCACACGATTCTATTGTGAAGAACGACCACGAACAAGCAACAGTTCACGCAGAGCAAAATGCTATAGCAGATGCAGCCAAATGTGGAAAAAATTTGGCGGGGGCAACGGCTTATATCACCCATTATCCTTGCGTGAACTGTTTTAAATTATTAATACAGAGTGGAATTACAACAATTAAATACAGAGATGATTACAAGAATGATGAAGTTATATTGGCTTTATTAAAAGGAGCTAATATTAGACTTATCAAAATGAAAAAAAATTATCAAAATAAACAACTGAATGATTAATTATAATAAAGTGTTTATTTATACACCATCCCTCTGGTATTACCTAAGTGTTTGGGGGGCTTAGGCCCCGGAGTTCCGGGAAAAGCTTTTGTAGTTTTATTGGTAGATTGTCTTTTAGTTTTTTGTAGTTTTCTTAGTATTGATCCGGGAAAAGCTTTTGTAGTTTTATTGGTGGATTGTCTTTTAGTTTTTTGTAGTTTTCTTAGT
>CAXEMW010000012.1:0-25280 GCA_963997395.1 uncultured Planctomycetaceae bacterium | reverse complement strand
TTTTGTGAATGGTGAATTTGCCGGAGTACCGGGACTCCAGACCTTATGGGAGTAGCCGACACAGTAGCCTTGCTCTCGAAGAAGCGGCGGAAAACTCGGGATCGAACTGTCATAGACAGCACCTCGTAATATTGAACCAGTTCCCGTTTGCCAAAAATGTCTGCCTGTAAGTAAGGCGCTACGACATGGTGTGCACGATGGTGCACTCACATGTGCGTTACGAAAAATCACACCGCGACTAGCAACCTTGTCGAAATTTGGTGTTTGGACGACGTCATTGATACCACCGGCTCCGTCAATCTTTGAAAGAACCGAGGCATGTCGGCCCCAGTCATCAGCGAACAAAAATAAAATGTTTGGTCGTTCTTCAGTATTCTTCTCGACAGCCCACCCGGAATTCTCATGACAGACATTTGTCAGAATGAAAAGTATAAGAATACTTTGAAGTGATTTGAGAACATCGTGCGACGTTCTTTTGGGAGAGACCATGTCGTGCGTTCCGAAGAAAAAGAAAAAATAGGAAGTGAGCGCCCACCTTCAATTTAACTTAATGCACAATTGGATGATTTCTTTTACAAAGAAGTGTGGTCGCAAATGTACAAAAATGCCCTTGGTTTTTACTAATCAGGTATTTTTTGTCCACGAAGTGGGTGTATGACGTGTAACTATCAAAGGTATGGCAACATTGACAGGTAATGTTTTAGGGTGAACAGGCCGTAATGGCTGTCGCTTAAGGCCGGTCCCATAGAATCAATCTTTAGTGGAAGCATGCATAAAGCCACTCAATTGTCTATCCCGTTCTTGCTTGCATTTTCAGTTTCCCAAGGGGCTGAGCCTGTTGACTTTACGAAAAATGTTCTGCCTGTCCTTCAACGACATTGTTTCGAATGTCATGGCCCGGACGTGCAAGAGGGCGGCCTGCGTTTTGATGATCGAACTGAATTCCTCGCTGGTGGTTATTCAGGACCGGCAATAATTTCTGGTAAGCCTCGTGAAAGCGAACTACTTCGCAGAGTGTCACTCGATCGTTTGCATGACGATGCGATGCCTCCCGTGGGGCCCGGGCTTTCAGGCCGTGAAGAGATCATACTTCGTCAATGGATACAACAAGGCGGTGAACTGCCAGACACGATTCCACAGCAAAAGCACTGGGCATATGTTGCTCCAGTTTGGCAGTCTCCACCGGCGGTTGGCCCACAGGACGCAATGAGTATCGATCCGACCATTGATGGTTGGATCGTGGCGGCGCATACGGATAAAGACCTCCAATTTGCTCCAGTAGCGAAAAAAAGTCAGTTGATACGACGTCTTTCATTTGACGTGACTGGCTTGCCACCAAGTCCTGAGGTAGTTGAAGCATTTGAAGCAGACGACCGCGATGACGCGTATGAAAGCCTTGTTGATGAGTTCCTCCAAAGTGAAGAATTTGGCGTTCGATGGGCACGGATGTGGCTCGATCTTGCGCGCTACGCAGACTCCCATGGATTCCAGCGGGATGACCTGCGGAATATGTGGGCGTATCGAGATTGGGTCGTCGATGCATTAAACGATGACATGCCTTTCGACCAGTTCACAATTACACAAATTGCTGGTGATCTACTGCCTGAAGCAAATCAAGGAACACGAATCGCTACGGGATTCCATCGATGCGCACCAACCAACGTAGAAGCAGGAACGGATCCAGAAGAGAGTCGCATTAATCAGGTTTTTGACCGAGTGAATACAACGGCTGCTGTCTGGTTGGGAGTCACACTTGAATGTGCTCAGTGTCACGATCACAAATATGACCCATTTTCTCAAGAAGAGTACTACCGCTTCGCCGCGTATTTTAATTCAACAGAAGCAGAAGCAGAACGAGCCAATCCAAAGGTGCCATCCTCAATCAAGTTCATTGGCCCATCAATGAACTTAAGCCACGATCCTTGGGCTGCGGAACGAAAATTCATCAGCCAAAATCTCAGTGATGCTCGGAAAGATGTGAAAAAATTTAAGGGGGACAAAACAGAGAAGAATGGTAATAAAGATGAAAGTGAACAGCCTACTACCTGTGGTGGAGAGACGTTCGTCGATCAACAGGATCAGCAGGACGCCGCCGATGTGCGTTTGAAGACAATGGAAAAGAAAGTCAAGCAATTACAAAATAAGCTGGCTTCTATTCCAGAGGCGAAGACACTCGTGATGCAAGAAAGGGCGAAGCCGCGTGAAACCTTTGTTTTCAACCGTGGTGACTTTACTGACCCCTTACGGCAGGTTGATGTGGGTACGCCGGGTGTGCTCGGTGGAACGACCGAAGGTCCCGCGAACCGACTCATGCTTGCCAAGTGGCTCGTGTCACAAGACAATCCATTAACAGCCAGAGTGTTTGTGAATCGAGTCTGGTTTGAGATTTTTGGCCAAGGTATTGTCACCACACTCGAGGATTTCGGCGTCAAAGGTGAACGACCAACCCATCCAGAACTACTCGACAGTCTTGCAGTCGAATTCATGGAAGATGGATGGAGCCTCAAAAAACTGGTTCGTCGCATCGTAACCAGCAGAACGTATCGGCAGTCTTCAACCGTGACTTCGAAGAAACGGTTGCAAGACATTCAAAATAAATGGCTTGCAAGAGGCCCGCGATTCCGTCTGGATGCAGAAGGTATTCGGGATAATGCACTCTCTATAGCTGGTTTACTTAGTACTGAAAAAGGTGGGCCATCGATCCATCCACCGCAGCCAAATGGTTTGTGGACGAAGGTTGGTGGTCAGAAATATACATACGAAGTGAGTCCGGGTGAGCAACAATACCGTCGTGGCATTTATGTTGTTCTCAAGCGAGGTAGCCCATACCCAAGTTTTATGACCTTTGACGCAACTGAACGTATGACGTGTGTAACGAGACGTTCTCGGTCTAATACACCACTGCAGTCGCTGGTTCTATTGAACGACCCAGTATACACCGAGGCTGCCTTTGCTTTTGGGAAACGGGTGCTCTCTGAGTCACCGGAGGATACTGATACATCACGTATTAACTATGGATTCCGTATTGCAGTCAGCCGGCAGCCAACAGCACGTGAAGTGAATCTGTTGCAAAAATTATTGAATTCAGAACGACAAGCATTGGTAGGGAATCCAAAAAAAGTTGAAGCGATCATAAAAGATCATTCTGGAATCGATACATCAGAAAGCATGGATTCGAATGAGCTTGCAGCATGGTATGCGATAGCCGCAACGATTTTAAATCTTGATGAAACAATCACTAAAAACTGAGAGCATGGTACGTCGTATGAGACAGCCAAAGCCTGATCAAAAAATGAATTTTCTTGATGTGTCTCGCCGTCATTTTTTTCGGCAGGGTTTAGGGCTCTCAGCAGTTGGGTTATCGACATTGTTGGCAAGCGATTCTCCGGTGGCTCAAGAATCTGGTGTAAGAAATCGGTCTCTTGGGCATGCTTCTCACTTCAGCCCTCGGGCGAAGTCGGTGATCCATCTCCATATGGTGGGGGCGCCATCGCAGCTCGACATGCTTGACCCAAAGCCTGTCCTTTCAAAGCGCCATGGTGAAAACTGTCCGGAAGCATTACTCGATGGTTTAAAGTTGGCATTTATCGGCGATAAAAAAGTTCTTGCAGGTTCACCATTTCAATTCTCCAAGCAAGGTAATGTTGGGCTTGATGTCGTTGAACACCTTCCCTGCCTCGGGGGTGTGGCAGATGAATTGTGTGTCGTACGCAGTCTGCACACCGATGAAATCAACCATGCTCCGGCCCAGATGTTCATGCATAGTGGATTCGGGCGCGGTGGACGGCCTTCCCTTGGTGCTTGGACAACGTATGGTTTAGGAAGTGAAAACGAGAATCTTCCAGCATATGTTGTATTGCTCTCTGGTCCTGCCGGTGGTGCTGGTTCACAGCTGTGGTCAAACGGTTTTTTGCCAAGCATTCATCAGGGCGTTCGTTTTCGTTCCAGTGGCGACCCGGTGCTCTATCTCAGCAATCCAGCCGGTCGATCTCGTAAAGATGGGCGGCGATTGCTTGATACCGTCAACGGTCTCAATTCTCTGCGCCTTGCCGAAACTGAAGACCCGGAAATTGCGACACGAATCAGCCAGTATGAAATGGCATTTCGAATGCAGGCAAGCGTTCCAGATCTTACTGATTTGTCGACTGAGACTGCCGAGACGTTGGACCTTTATGGCGTGAAACCAGGGAAGCCGTCATTTGCAGCAAACTGTCTCCTTGCCCGTCGGCTCATTGAACGAGGAGTACGCTTTGTGCAGCTGTTTGATTCCGACTGGGATCATCATGGGAACCTTAAAACTCGATTGCCTGCTAAATGCCGTGATGTTGATCAGGGTATGGCTGCGCTTGTGGCTGATTTGAGAAGACGGGGTTTACTTGATGAAACCCTTGTGGTCTGGGGAGGTGAGTTTGGCCGAACACCACTGGCCCAAGGAAATGCAGATACACCCACTACAAAAAAACGGGAACCGGGTCGTGATCATCATAAGAATGCTTTTACGATGTGGCTCGCTGGCGGTGGCACAAAGCCCGGAACGATCTATGGTGCAACAGATGAATTAGGGTTTTCAATTACGAATAACCCTGTTCACGTGCATGACCTCAACGCCACAATACTTCAACTTCTTGGATTCGACCACACAAAACTTACGTTCCGTCATCAAGGTAGAGACTACCGTCTCACCGACGTGCATGGTGATGTGATGCACGACATTCTTCTATGATCTCAGGTTAAATCATTCATAAGACCGAATGTGTAACACGCATTTCTTTCCGCAGACGACCCTGTTCTCTTGGTCATGTAACTGGATTTGAGGCGGATTTGTACAGATACGGATTCATTGCTGGATCGTTGTACATCTTCATCTGCCGGAAGACTCGTAAAGGACGTTGTCCAGAAAATATTTCTTGAAGTAGTCGGTCGAGAGAAGTGATGAGATGATCCCTTTGCTGATCAAGTATGACCATTTTCTGAGCAACTTTTTCACGGTGTTCCTGCGAGGCATCGTCTCGTTCGAGTTGTTCACGCATGTGGTAGCGTCGAAGTTCAAGAATCGATAGCCGATCTATTGCAGCACCAGGTGTTTCTGTAGCTGCTGGTGCATCGTCTTCAGCCGTGATACCACGGTTTGCAAGGTCCTGAATGAGCCAGTCATCAACCTTTTCAATCGCATCATTGCGAGCCTGGTTGTACTTATCAATCGCACGCTTAACAGCAGCTATTTTTGCATCGGTGACATCGGGAGATCTCGCAATATCTTCTTCATGCCATAGGAGAAAATTGAACTGATGGAGGTCACAGACTTTGCCAGCAAGGCCATCTTCTGAATGCTGTGGTTCAACTTCGTGCCAATGAGCCACGAGTGTCTCAAGCACGGTATCAGTGGCAGAACCAATTTCAGGAAGTGTAAGTGATGGAAGGGCTGGTGATGAATCAGGCACAATAAGACTCCGGAGGGTGATAAGAAATAGTTTCTAAGCGGCACTTTTTAGAACGAGGCAAAGGTTTGAGCCACCAAAGCCGAATGAATTGCTTGCAGTTACATGAACTGGTGAGGAAATTGACTGATGTGGGACATGCCTGAGGCAACAGTTTTCATCAGGCTCATCAAGGTTGATAGTTGGTGGGACCATGTTTCGTTCAATTGCAACAAGGCATGCAAGTGCTTCAAAAGCGGCGGCCGCACTAATGAGATGACCAGACATGCTTTTCGTTGAACTGACAAATATTTCTGCGGCTGCAGTGCCAAAGGCATTGCGAATGGCTCCTGCCTCAGCAGCATCACCGACCGGAGTGCCAGCAGCGTGCGCGTTTATGTAATCAACCTGTTTTGGTGAAAGATTTGCATCGGCAAGTGCTTCAGTGATTGCGCGAGATGCTTGGACTGGATCACTGCACGGTGTGACCATATGAGACGCGTCACTCGACATGCCGATTCCGGCTAGTTCACCGTATATTTTGCATTGTCGATCCTCTGCCTCACGTTGTCTTTCAAGTACGAAAAAGACACCACCTTCACCCATGACAAAACCATCACGATTCTTGTCAAAAGGACGTGAAGCTTTTTGGGGATTGTCATCTCTTCGTGATAACGCTCGAAGATTATGAAATGCAGCAAGTGCTGTTGGGCTAAGAACATCGCATCCACCAACAACACAGGAATCTACCAATCCGGTTGCGAGCCAGGTTTTCCCTAGCGCAAGAGCATATCCACTCGATGCACAGGCTGCGGCAACAGTTGTTGCGGGGCCATTCACGCCGAGCATGTGAGCAACTCGGTGGACAAGTGATGGCTGACTGCTTGCCTCAAAAACATCGTGGCCATTGTCAAGAAAGTCACGTTCCCAATTTTTGAGTTGTTCCGCTCCAATGCCGGCAATGATTCCGACGCGTTTCTTTTGCTTGAGGCTATCGACTTTTGGATTGATGCCGGCATCTGCAAGAGCATGTGCGGCAGGCCCTATCATGAACTGCTCGATCCGCGAAGATTTATCGAATTCCTCAGTGTGTATGAAACTTTCGGTTTCTGTTGGTAGCAGGATTTCTTGTACGTTGGCAGCGGCATGTTTCTGGAGACGGTTAAACGTGCCAGCATCGTACCAATCAATACCTGATCGACCAGCCTGTAACGCATCACCAATTTCACTGAATGAATGCCCCAGTGGGGTCGAAGCACCGACTCCAGTAATGACAACACGAGAAGATTGTTCCGAACTCATTAGGCAGCCTCCTTTTGGAGGGCGAGTTCATTTGACCTCAATGAAAGTTGGTTCGGTGAGAGTGGTGAAATTTCGATTGTGCACGTGTCTGTCATGGTAATCGTTGTGCAGGTCCCCGTTTCGAATTGTTCACAGAGTTCTTTCAGACGGCCGTGTGCTGGGAGAATATGAGGCGATGGGGTGTTTTTTTGAGAAGAAAATTGAATGTATGGTTGTGTTTCGTCGTGGGTTTGTGCCATTTCAGGCTTGAGTACAAAAGTCATTCCTCGACAGATGGGATCATTCGTGAGAATACCTGCCGCGTCGAGACAGGGTTGCTGATCCCAGCCTGTGCAAACAAGCCATATGCGAGAAGATGGTGAATTTTTTGCAAGCATGGGCGCAAGAGTCAGGGCCAGTAGAAAACCTTCAGCCGGTGCATGTGGTCCACCACCAACTCCAAAGTTAGGGCCATGCATGCCAAATCCAACACTTGCAGCAGAGGCAACTGAATGAAGAGAACATTGTGGAACAATATGTGGGGTCACTGCGACTGGTCCCTTATCTCGAAGACCAATCATAGTTCGTGCGGCAGATGGCTGACCCCCTAAGCAGGTAGCTGCAACGACGGCGTCGTTGCAAATGTCACGGCTATCCTGTGTATCAGCCGCCATGGCTTGAATGATCGAATGCATGCCGATGACGGTTTGCTCATCTGCATGCCGAAGAAATCGTGGAGGGAGGGAGTGGCAGCCGTGGGTATGTTTCTCACGAGCGAGTGTGTCTATCTCAGAAGCATGAGCAGATGCTGATGCGTACGACTCAACAAGACAAAGAGCAGAGAGATCAGCGGATGAAGACAGTGAATGATTCATGCCAATACATACAAATGAAAAGGATTCAAGATCGACAGTTCAACACATATCCGGTGTCTGCCATTGCCAGAACTTCTAAGCGGCGCTTTTCCCTTCTTTGACAGCAATTTTTTCTTCCAGCGTGTCGAGTATTTGTCCAACATTCGTGATTTTGTCCAACAGTTCAGTCTCAATCTGAATGCCAAAGTGGCTCTCGATATGCAGAATGAGGCCTGCCATATCGAGTGAGTCGAGGCCAAGACCTTCATTCAGGGTCGTTGAATCGTCGAGAGCGTCGTAGGTTTCGCCGGTTTCTTTTTCGAGAAGATCGAGAACAATTGCCGACAACTGCGTGCGTTCCATGATCAAGCAGATCCTTAGGGTACAGAGACTCAGTAATCGAGGGTTGGTGCGCAGGCACCGCCTCTCACGGAATGTCAGAAGGTAGCGAATATCTCAGGCGGAGCGAAGGGCAAAATAGGGGCAATTGACTGAAGAAAGAGGCCATTGCACCGAAAAAACAAGGTCTCAATCGTTCTTGTATCTCTACGAAGGAGCGTTGGAGCAGAAACCTTCTATTCCTACGTTTTTTTGAGGATAAATCGCCGTCATTCAAGATCGGCGAAGCAAACGCGGCCTACGGTTATCCGTAGTTCGGTGTTGGTGCCCGAAAATCATCAAGATTAATCGAACGGAACCACTCAATTGTTTTCATGAGTCCCTCTTCTAAAAGCACGGTTGGTTCCCAAGATAGGTTTTGCTTTGCAAGTGTGATCTCGGGCCGCCGTCGTACAGGATCATCTTTCGGAAGAGACTTTCTGATGATGTTTGATTTTGAATCTGTAAGTTTGATTATTAACTCAGCAAGTTGAAGTATGGTGAATTCATGAGGATTACCAAGATTAACAGGTCCGATAAAGTCGTCAGGCCCATTCATCATTTTTATGATGCCATCAACGAGATCATCTCGGTAGCAAAAACTGCGTGTTTGTGATCCATCACCAAAGATAGTGATAGCGTCGTTGGTAATTGCTTGCCGAATAAAGTTTGAGACAACGCGTCCATCATATGGATGCATTCTTGGGCCATACGTATTGAAAATTCGTACGAGACGAATGTTCACGTCATGAGCACGGTGGTAATCCATAAACAGAGTCTCAGCAGCACGCTTCCCTTCGTCGTAACATGCCCTGATACCAATTGGATTGACTGAACCTCGATAGCTTTCGGGCTGTGGATGGACTTCTGGATCTCCGTATACTTCACTTGTCGAGGCTTGGAGCACCTTCGATCGACACCTTTTTGCCATACCAAGAACATTTATTGCGCCAGACACAGAGGTCTTCATGGTTTTGATGGGATTGTACTGATAGTGGCCAGGGGCTGCAGGGCAGGCGAGGTTATAGATTTCATCAACTTCAAGCCAAAGTGGATGAACAATATCATGTCTTACAAGTTCAAAATTTGAGCAATCGAGTAGATGAGCAATATTCCTTTTCTGACTGGTGAAGAAGTTATCAACACAAATAACATCGTGACCAGTCTCAACAAGACATTCGCAAAGATGACTGCCAAGGAAACCAGCACCACCAGTAACAAGTATGCGTTTGAGATGAGGCATGAGAAACCAAAAAATCAGAGAATTATAAGCAAGAACTTTCTGTGGCATGGATAGTCATGTCACATGCTGATTGTTTTTGAAACACGCATCAAACACAATGCCAACCGTATGAAGAATGTTTTTGGCTGAATAAGTTTAGAATTCTGGTCTAATTGAACACTGGAAGGGAATCTCCTATGAATCAGTTGCCATCAGCGATGAATCGCCGCAGTGTTTTAACAACAGCCGCTGGAGCAGCAATTGCGGCTACGTCGGCGGAGTTACGGGGTTCAGTCGCGGCTTCTCAAGGTCACATCAAGCAATCAATTGTTTCCTGGTGTTTTGGTTCCATGGGTGGGAAGTGGAGCATAGAGAAGCAGTGTCAGGTTGCAAATGAACTCGGCTGTGTGTCTATCGAACTTACAAAACCAGATCATTGGCCAATGCTGAAGGAACATGGCCTCACATGCGCGATAGCGTCCAACGGCATGCCCGGTAAGCCGTATATCAAGGGATTTAATAATCCAAAATATCAGGATGAAGTAATTGCACGCACAAGACAGATGATTGACAGTTGTTCGGCAGCCGGCATTCCAGCAGTCATTGCCTTTACGGGATTTAAGTGGCGTGATGCTGAAGATCCAGCAAGTGGTGCCATGACTGATGAAGAAGCTTTCGATAATTGTGTTACCGGGCTCAAGAAAATAGCTGGCTACGCAGAGAAACAAAATGTAACAATTTGTCTCGAACACCTGAACACTCGTGATGATAGCCACCCCATGAAGGGGCATCCTGGCTACCAGGGTGATAATGTCGATGCTGTTGCCAATATGCTTCGGCGTGTAGGCTCAGATAATGTGAGATTACTTTTTGATATCTATCACGTCCAGATTATGAACGGCGATGTTATCCGTCGAATTGAAGAGTGCAAAGATATTATTGGTCATGTGCACACTGCCGGAAATCCTGGACGAGGAGAACTGGACGAATCGCAGGAAATTAACTACCCGCCGATCATGAAGAAATTACTGGCCATTGGCTATAAGGGGTATGTGGGGCAGGAGTTTATACCAACGCGGGATCCATTTGTTGGCCTCCGGGAGGCCGTTATGTTGTGCGATGTTTCAGTTTAGGTGTCTCAGTGTTCATGTTTTGAGGGAGAGATTTTCATGACGATCCGATTCTGGCGATGCTGCCTTCAGCAGACTGTATTGCGACAACTGTCGTTTATTGTTTGTGTCGGAGTGTTCTCTCTTTTGGGTGTCGAACAAATAATGGCCATTAGTCCATCCATCGAGAAAGAAAAGACTGAATCCAAGGATGAAACTCCTCATTTGTCCCATGACCGCCATCTCCATCGGCATGGAAACCCTCATAAGACAATGCAACCAACTGCACAACGGTTTTTTACCACTCGTTCAAGTGAGATCGTTCTGCCACTTCCTTCTGAAGAAGACGCGTTTACGTTTGCGGTGTTCGGAGATCGGACCGGGGGGCAACCAGAAGGTGTTGATGTGCTTGCAGACGCTGTTCGGGATGTCAATCTCATTGAGCCTGACCTCGTTATGACAGTCGGTGATCTTATCAATGGGTATAACCAGACGGCCGAATGGCTTATTCAGATGCGTGAGTTCAAGGCAATTATGAACCGTTTGTTATGCCCCTGGTTTCCAGTTGCAGGAAATCATGATGTGTATTGGCGGCCGCTCAATGATCCGGAGATGCCAAAGTTTCAGCACCAAGAACACTACGAGATGTATTTTGGACCCCTGTGGTATTCATTCAAGCACAAGCAATGTGCATTCACGGTGATTTATTCAGATGAAGGAGATGAAGAAACTGGTGAAAAAAGTTTTTCAAAACCACATCTTCAAAAAATTAGTGACGAACAGCTTTCTTTTTTGAAGCAGGCTCTTGCGCGCGGGAGGGATTGCAATCACCAATTTATCTTTCTTCACCACCCTCGATGGATCGGTGGCAATTATGGTGATGATTGGAAAAAACGTGTCCATCCTTTGCTTGTCGAGGCAGGCAATGTCACAGCTGTGTTTGCAGGTCATATCCATCACATGCGCAGTGATCCAAGTGATGGAATTGAATACATCGCCCTCGCTACCGTTGGTGGTGGTCAAAAAGGAGTTGTTCCAGAAGCAGGTTATCTGCATCAGTATCACCTCGTTACTGTGCGGAAAGACCAGGTCGCTATGGCTGCATTTCCAGTAGGGCAGGCAATGGACGTGCGGGAAATTACCTCAAGTCTTCAGGAAGAGACAATTCAGTTGGCACGGCTCCCATTAACTTTTAAAGGAGGCATACAGGTTTCGTCAGCCGCGCGTGAAAAGCCAAGCATGAATCAGTTTTCCGTTTCATTTTCAAATCCAACAAGTCGTCCTGTCGAGTACACCATTTCCCTTGATAGTGTCGACAATCGTTGGCGGTTTGCACCGGATCATACTCACGGCACCTTAAATGCGGGTGAACGTTGTGAAGCGGATTTCCAGGCAGTGTACCAAGCAAAGCATTTTGAAAGATCGTCAGAGATGGTGCAGGTGACGCTTTCTCAAGACTACCTCGCGCCCGCAACTCGCTATAGCATTCCAGAAGTGAAAAGGAACGTTCCGTTGATTTTCGGTGATGAGATATCTTCTCGGGGTGCTGTGAATTATGCACTCACACTTGATGGCAACGGTGACTGTGTATTGCTTGAATCGAATAAAGTGGCTCTTCCACAAGGACCTTTTACGGTTGAATGCTGGTTTAACGCTCGAGAGTTTGCAAATCGGGTTGGTCTTCTTACCAAAACAGAGCAGAGCGAATACGGCATATTTGCTTCTCGTGGTCAACTCGATGCGAGTGTTTTTCTAGGAGGTTCATACAAAAATGTTCGTCCTGATCTGAAACTTAAGACAGATCGGTGGTATCACGTCGCCATGGTCTACGAGGGTGAATCATTGACTTTATATGTTGACGGAAAGCCTGAGGGCCAGCTTCCGACAAAATCGTCAATGAAGCGAAAAGTGAACTGGCTACCATTCATCGTGGGTGCTGATCCAGATGCTCGTGGTCGAGCGAATTCATTTTTCAACGGTGAAATTGATGAAATACGAATTTCAAGGGGTGCGCGGTATAGCAAGCCTTTTGAACCGAAGCGACGACTAACCTCTGACCAAGACACTGTGATTTTTCTTGACTGTGATCAAGTCGTTGGTCCATTTCTAATTGATCGAGGTCCTCAGGGTCATTACTTTCGACTCACTGGAGATGCACACCTCACTGAAGTCAAAGAGGAAGCCAATCAATAGAAATTGTGAGGTTCATTTGGGGTGAGTGAGTACGATTCGAATATCGGCCACATTTGTTCCTGTTGGTCCAGTTTCAATAAGACCGCCAGCTGACTTGAGAAGTTCATGTGAATCGCATCGTGACATAGCGTCTGCAATGCCATTGGGTTGGCTAACGAGTAATTTAGCAACGTCGGCATCAATGAATCCACCCGCAGCAGATGTTGGCCCGTCTTCACCATCAGTGCCAAAACTGGCAATGAGCGTGTCAGTTGGCCACTCGTGTTTTTGATCAACCAGAATAGCGTTAGCTGCAGCTACAACGGTATGTTGATTACGCCCGCCAACTCCATGATTGAGAGGCACATGCACAGTCGCCTCACCACCCTCCAGTAAAGCCTGGGGGCAGTTGTTGGTAGTATCTAGAGATACCATTGTGCGGAGTGAAGTCGCGAGACGCCTCCCCACTGTATTTGCTGTCTGCGAGAGCGTGTTTGTAGTGGCAGAAAAAATTTCATAGCCGAGTGCAGATGAAGCAGCTGATGCAGCCTTGACCGCAAGTGCATTTGTTCCAAGAGTGAGGTGAGTAACTCGACAGCCCTTGGGAGTGACCCAGTCGCTAGAATGTGTTTGATGATGTGAGGCAGCATTGTGATTTCTTACGTACTCATAGAGAGACTTTGAAAGCAGTTCACGATCATCTTGAGAGATGTTTGAATCAAGAAGAATCCTTTCAATAGCTAATGGGTCTACAATGTGCGGTATGCATGGACCGGATCCGATTACTTCCAATGAGTCATCAAGCACATCTGAAAGAACAAGCACAATAAGTCTGCCTGCGGTGCAAGCCTTAGCAAATCCTCCTGCTTTCACGCGACTTGTCATACACCGAATCGTATTCAAAGTTTGAATGTCGACGCCGGCGTGTGAAAGAGTTTTCGTGAGACGCACTAATGACTGAAGTGAAATATGTGCCTGTGGTGATTCAAGCAGTGCTGAAGCTCCACCAGTAATCAAAACAAATGCAAGATCTTCCTGCTTGAGTGTACTTAGTTGATGAAGCATCTCATGAGTCGCTTGAACAACAGCATCAGTTGGCAGATTGTGAGCGCGAGCCCGTGTTTCCCGAAGTTCGATATGATCGAGCTGATCCCCACATCCTTCGGGCACACTGACTAGTCCGTGCACCTCATGTTTGTGAAGACGGTCGCTGCCCAACAAGTGCTCCAAGCCAGCAGCAAATCCTGCAGCAGCTTTTCCACCACCGACAACACAGATTTTTCTAGCTTCCTTAACTTTTATTGTTTGGTTTGGCCCTACAGAGACAGGACTTCCATCAAACGTAAGTAAATCTTTTGATGATTCGAGAGCAAGACGCTCTGTGAGAAGCCGATACGGGTCTGTAGCAGATGTGATGGCTGAAATAATCGATGCTAGATGGTCTCGCTGGTGATTAATACTCTTCACAGTGGGAAGTCCTATCTATGCAACTCATCGTGTTTCTTCTGCTATGGATGCTCATGCGAGGTGTAATCGGGCAGAAGAAATAAGAAGTGAAGCAGGGGTGAGACCCTCTGTTATTGAACATGGCGTATGGCTTAGTTCATGTATCACGATTTAAATTTTTTTTACGTTCTTTATAAAATGGATCGAGAGGATAGCAGCCACTCACCATTCCTTTTCGAGCGAATGTTGTGCAGTCACTGAACGTACGACACACCTTCTTTCGTGGCATGATCCGCCCAGCGAGAACATCCGCTGGTAACTCAGGATAAGACAAGACCATGCGTCCGAGCCCAATGGAGTCGACCCATTTGCTCTGAACGACCTCCTGCGACACGTGCGGTAACCATTCTTGGAGATAGCTGTAACCGGAACCAACGAAGATAAGATCGGGGTGGCATCGTTTTAATTCTGCGGTAGCCATGATTTGGCGGGATACTCCCACGAGGGGGTCTTCTGGTGGCTTGTAGCCATCACTTGGAGGAAAAGTAGCTGGGCGTAGTATGTGTGGATTGTAGTAAGGACTTCCGGCAGTTGTGCAGATCAATTTGATGCCGAGTGATTCTAAAAGTGAGAGAAACGTTGTAGGTTCATTGAGATCGATCCCTACACCGGAAGAATCACCACCAAATAGTAGTCTGGAATCACCGTTCTGCTCCGGGATGCCAACCCCATCCAGGCCCGGCGTGAATGGAAGAAAGTCAAATACGCTGACGCGAACACCAATCTCGAGAGAGGAGGTACGACTGCGGATACCCTCCACAATTTCTCGGAGGAACCGCGTGCGATTTTCAAATGAGCCTCCATATTTCCCTGGCCGGTCGAAACCACTGAGTAGTTCGTGGCCGAGGTACCCGTGGCAGTGCTTAATGTCAACAAATCGAAAGCCCGCTTGCTCAGCAAGAGATGCCGCATGCACGAAATCATCGATAAGGACAGTTAATTCGTCATCACTGAACAGTGCGGAATCGTCAGTAATACCACATCGAGAATCGAGCAACACATTTCGCTGCGCCGTTCGTGGTTGCATGCGATCATGGAAGTCTGGCTTTGCAAAGCGGCCCGAATGGGTTAGCTGCAATCCGATGACAAGATCTGCAGTGGTACCGAATTCAGTCTCATGCGTAGTGATGAGTGCTTCCCGTAGTGACTCAAGCTCTAACAGATTCTCACTGTTGATAACCATTTGATTTGGATTTGCCCGGCCATCATGACGAACGGCCACCGCTTCACCACCCCAGATCAGTTTGGCACCACTGCGACCAAAATTTTGCCACCGACGTCGCGTGAGTTCTGTTGGTTTTCCATCGACGGTTCCGTCCCATCCTTCCATTGGAAGAATACAGAATCTATTTCCGATTATAAAATCATGGACTTGAATGGATTGAGCGAGCGGTGATTCAGGACCACTTTCCACCGACTCAGCGCAAGGAAGTGGAAGTTCTAAATCGCTCAAATGACGCGTGAATGCTGCATGGGTCTTGAAGCTGGCAATGCGTGGAAAAGTCATTCGTTAAATTCCTCGAGAAGCTGCCGTAGTTCACTAGCAATGGCAGATAGTACTTCGAGATCAGTTTCCGGACGCCGAGGCGAATCAGGATGAGTGACACTGCTCGCGATCCTGTTTCGGATCTTTAAGAACATGGCCGCCGAGTGCTTGTAGGCTGGGACAGGATGACGAAATGAAAAAGCCCCGAGATATTGAAGCGTGTCATTCAACCGAAAGAAACGCGGGTCACCTGCCGCCCACATGGCATCGCGTCGAGCGAACGCATCCGGAGCAAAGGCGCTTAGCCCAAGTAGATAGTCGCTTCCATACATGACCATGTCGATTGCCAAATCATTTCCCGTAAATACTTTGAAATCAGGGCGAACACGGTTTCGTAACTCAATTCGATGCCACTCAGGTTGGCGACGAAGTGATGAATGCTTCGCGCCAATTGCATTTGGGATTTGCATTAGTTGTTCATAGGTGTCCAGTGAGTAGATTCTTCCAAAAGGCGCAAAAGCTTCACTCAATTCAAAAAACAGAAATGGACCACAAGAAAGAGTGACTGACTCATATGCTGGGGCCACTTCATCTTCCTGCAGTTTGCTCAAGCCAAAAGACTGAAAGAGAATCGGTGTTCCTGAAGTGTATTCGACCTTTTCGATACCTTGCCGATAGGCATCGGCGTCGAACGTCTGCCCGGGCGAATCATCAACAAAGACACCAGCTACAAATTGGAGCCCAGATGTCACAGCCTTGGTTCGTTGTAGAACTTCCAGTCGTGTCGCTTCGTCTATCAGGCTGGCATACCCAGTATCCATATTGACTGCAGGGATCAGGCCTGCTGCTAGCGTGTGCTCAAGGATTTGCTCAAAACCAGTCCAATCAACCGAATTGTCATTGTTATAAGGAAGCAGAATTGCAGAGATACCGGTGATCGCGCGACGTGGCCGCAAGAGTGTCTGGGGGAAGGGCTCATTTTCCAGCTGTGGCATACGAGCAGTATTCATTGGCGGCTCAACAAGTGTTGGTTTTTCTCGAAATTTAATGTCATCATTTTTGGTGTCATTACAGAGAGCTAAGAATTGATACTCACGTCTAATCGATTAGGTGGCCACAAATCTCAATTCAGTGGACAAAGTATTCCCGGTGAATGCGATCAATGGCACAATGGCGTGGTCTGGAATATCTAGTAGAGTTACTGTCTCCAATAAGAACGTAACCGAACGCTGTACCCAAAAATAAGTGGCAGTCTCATCCTGCTACTCTTCGGGAGGTTGTTTGAAAGACTGGTTTTTTGGATCAAACTGTGACAAGTCAATCCCGTCCTTTGTTTCTTCCTCAAGCAGCTTGACTCGTAGTTCAAGTCGATCAATACGCCGTGACATGAGAGTTGGTGACTCAGATTGTGGTTGCGGGCGTTTTGGTTTCGGAACAACTGGATAGCCCAGTTGTCTTTGTAAAGCAGCAAAAAGATAAAGTGGATCTTTGCCACGATTGGCCCAGGCAATGCGTCCCTCTTTTTCACCAAATAGAACTGTGGTTTGTTGAACAGTTGTGTTCTCGTCGTTCTGTGTATCGATGCTCTTGCGAAACGAAGATTGTCCTCTCTGGCGTCGTATCAGTTCACCACTCCGAATATAAATCAGATCGGCTAAGTCAACTAAACCGACTTGACGGGAAACCATTGTGATCCAATTTTTCCAATCATCAGTGAATATGTCATCAGCAGCTGTAGCAGATAGTCCACGTATATAGTCGAGCCGATTCCTTGAAAGGCACTCGAACCTATAGAAAAAAAGCCCTTCAGGAGTTCCACCATCTGCGAGATAGCGTGCTTCGCGTTCCAGTATGACAAGCGCAGTACGAAGGTCAAATCGTCCTTCTTCGTCTTCAGCTTCGGCTATGACAAAGCTTTGAAAGGCTGTGAAATAATGGTTGAGTTGCCGCATGGCAGGTGCAATTGTTCCAGTAAGTTTCAGATCGCTCACTAGATAATCAATAGCGAGGGGCAGCTTTGTAGTAGCCAGTATTTCGTGGCCTAAATTTTTAAGGGCTTCTTGCGTTGCAACACCGTCGAGCATCCGTTCGCCAAGCGTTCTGAATAGGTAGGATTGCTCGATATACTCTTCCCGTGCAAGCATGGTGTGGTCCATTTTTTTTTGTGAATGATTTAGGGCAGACTAGGTCTTCATTCGGTCTATAGTGAACTACTTAGAGCTATATAAAAAAGGAGCGTGGATAACTCGTCCACTTAAAAGAACGCATGTCTGACCAGTTTAGTTCAATAGACGCTGCCATCAGAGCTTTTCGAGAAGGAAAAATCGTGATTGTGGTGGACGCTGAAGATCGCGAAAATGAGGGTGATTTTATCTGTGCTGCGGAAGACGCGACACCCGATGCTATTAACTTCATGATTACCCATGGTCGGGGTCAGGTATGCATGTCAGTTTTACCAGATGTTGCACGGCGGCTTGAATTGCCCAGGATGGTGGAGTCAAACTCCACTCCACTCGGTACAGCATTTACTATTCCTGTTGATCATGTGTCGGCACGTACAGGTATCACAGCAGCGGAGCGGGCCGTAGCTGTTGCTGCGATCCTGAATCCTGAGAGTAGTTCACAAGACTTTGTTCGTCCCGGACATCTATTCCCATTGATTGCGAAAGAGGGTGGGGTGCTCAGGCGTGCAGGACACACCGAGGCAACGATTGACCTCGCACGTCTTGCTGGGAAAGAGCCATCGGGTGTCCTTTGTGAGATTCTTGATGCGGATGGAAATAGAGCAGATCGCAATGGACTGCAGGCACTGGCTAAGAAACACGGATTGGAAATTATTTCAATCGAAGAGTTGATTCGCTATCGACGGACAAAAGAAAAGTTGGTGGAGCGAGTTGCGGAGGCAGATCTTCCTACGAAGTGGGGCAAATTTCGGGTTCTGGGATACAATGTCCGTTATGAGTCTCAGCAGCCGATTGTGTTTACCATGGGCGATCTTAATACGGTGGAAGCACCTCTCGTTCGGCTCCATTCATCCTGCTTTACGGGCGATCTGATTGATAGTTTGCGATGTGACTGTGGGGATCAACTTCATATGGCATTAGGCATGATTAGCGAAGAAGGAGTTGGTGCGGTTGTGTATCTTCCACAAGAAGGTCGTGGAATAGGTCTCGTTCAAAAAATTCGTGCTTATGCTTTACAAGATACAGGTCTTGATACAGTTGAAGCGAATCTGGCCCTAGGGTTTCCGGCAGACTCACGTGACTATGGAATCGGTATTCAATTGCTTAAAGATATTGGGCTCTCCAAAGTTCGGCTTTTGACGAACAATCCAAAAAAGACGGATGCCTTTATCTATGGAGGATTCGATCTTGAAGTGGTTGACCAAGTGCCCATCCAGCCCCCGCCAAATCAATACAATGAGCGATACCTCGCCACAAAACGTGAGAAAATGGGACATAACTTGCCCGAGCGTTGATCCACTTGAGTGGACGTTGACCCACCCGCGCTTTCCCACGTAGCATCGTTACTTCAGGCAAGACGAATCTTAGGTAAAGGTTCTTCAAGGAGACATCGTATGCAAGAAGTAGTTGGCTGTGAATCCTCCGTGTCACGAGGCAATATATCCGTAGCGATATATTGTTGCCTTCTACTGTGTTTTGTGTGCGTTGGTTGCGGTGGTTCTAAGTCAGTTCAGCAGACGCCGCCCTCAGAATTAACAGCATCACCGGAAGCGAGAAAAGAACCACTTCCAGTGGCTGAACCTCAGCCGTTGAATCCTTTTGATGTGCCGAAACTTTCCGATCTTGATAAAGAGGCCAACTGGATTGATAGGCCGGTTCGTGATGGCCTGGTTCTTTTGCGAGAATCGCAGTCGAAAGAAAAAGTACTTGGTTCAGTAGACAGTGCGCTTGGCGTTTCTAATAACTCGCCGGAGTCAAATGATTTAATTCTTTCTGCACTTGGTAGGCTTCCAGAAGATGGTGAAGCAGACTACTCAGCTCGTATCGATCGCCATGTTGGTGGTGACCTTGGAAGCACAAACCCAATTATGATTAGTACGTCTGCTGAGTTTGATATTCTTGGGCTTACAGGATTTGGTTTGTTTTCATTCGGTCGTGACCTTGAGCCATTCGCTACTAGCGAAACGGTTCAGACGTGGCAGACAAGTACAGACAGAATGCTTGATAAGGTGGTTCTTCGTGACGATCTTGTCTGGAGTGACGGTCAGCCAATCACAGCTCACGATATAGCGTTTACGTTTAAGGTCATCATGGATCCACGAGTGCCGGTCCCTGCTGTTCGCAGCGGTACCGATCAGCTTCGCTGGGTTGAGGCATACGATGACCAAACCCTTGTATTCTTTCATAAAGAAGCGCTTGCAACAAATGTATGGAACATTAATTTTCCAGTACTTCCAAAACATATTTATGAAAAGACGTGGGAGGCCGACCCAACTTTAAAAGACTCTGCTGAGCATATTCAATTAGAGCAGTCACCAGTTTGTGGTGGGCCTTATGAAATCGTTGAGAGGAAACGAGGGCAGCAGATCGTCTTACGTCGTCGAAAAAACTGGTCGTCTATTCAGGGCAAGCAGGTTCGCGAGCGACCATATTTCGAGGAAGTGCGTTTTCGAATTATCGAGGATCCCAACACAACACTTTTGGCACTTAAAAAAGGCGAGATTCATGAGATGATCTTGCAACCTGAACAATGGACAACGCAGACCGTTGGGACAGATTTTTATGAACGTAACACAAAAGCAACAGCCCCAGAGTGGGTGAGCTTTCACTTCGGTTGGAATATAGAAACAATATTTTTTCGTGATCGACGTGTACGAAGAGCAATGAGTTACGCCTTTGATCACGATGAGATGCTCGAAGAACTCTGCTATAGCCTCTACGATCCTTGTGCGGGAATTTTTTATCCAGGGGCATGGATGGCATCAACGAAAAAACTTGATCCCTATAAGCAAGACCTTGATAAAGCAGAGGCCTTGCTGGATGAGGCTGGCTGGATTGATAGAGATAATGACGGTGTTCGTGATAAAGAGATTGATGGGCGAATAGTACCCTTTGAATTTTCAATCATTGTGAATCAACAGCCATTACGAATTGCAATATGCACTTTGTTGAAAGAGAATCTCGATCAGATTGGCATACGACTGAATGTCCGGCCGGTGGAGTCAACCGTATTACAAGATCTCACTCTGAATCGTAAATTTCAGGCATACCTTGGTGGTTGGGGTTCGGGAACGGATCCGGATACTTCTGAAAATCTTTGGAAGACTGGAGCAATGAGAAATTTTTGTAATTATTCAAATCCAGAAGTCGATCGTCTTTATGCCGAAGGAAGACAGGAGTTTGACCGGAGCAAGCGAGCGGAAAAGTACGGACGGATTCAGGAAATTCTTTATGACGATCAGCCTTACACATGGTTGTATTGGCGCAATAGCTTCTATGGCTTCTCAAAAGATGTCCGCGGGTATGTTTTTTCACCACGTGGGCCGTACCACTACTCACCAGGGTTTGGCAGCCTGTGGAAGCCACAGCAGGAATAAGTGATGGCGAATTACTTACTGCGACGTATCTTACTTGGTGTAGTGACGTTAAGTGTGATTACGTTTATTGTTTATGGGCTGGCACGATCAATGCCCGGAAATCCATTAACGGTGCAATTAGGCGAAAGTGATCCAAGTCGGAAGCTTAATCCTGAAGATCAACAGCGGATGCTTGAGATTTATGGGCTGGATAAACCTTGGCCCGTCGGCTACGTGCAATGGATTAGTAAGGTCGTGCGCGGTGATTTGGGAAGGTCGATAACTCGGAAGCAGCCAGTGACTCAACTTATTGGTGAGCGAATTGGACCAACGATAATCATTTCCGGGACAGCCCTTCTGTTGACATGGTTTCTTGCGATACCACTCGGCCTTTATGCATCTGTGAGAGGTGGTCGTATTGATGAACGTTTTACCGGGCTGATTCTCTACGCCCTTTATTCTTTTCCGACCTTTGTCGCCGCCCTCTTCCTTCAGATTATTTTTGCAGTCTGGTTGCGTGATACACGTTGGGAGTTGCCTCTTTTCGGCATGAGTGACTTATCAAGTGACGCTCCTTTGCTTTTGCGTATAAAGGATATTGCCTGGCATGCAATTCTTCCTGTTGTATGTCAAACGTATGTTGTTCTTGCCTACAATAGTAGATTTATAAAATCAAATCTCGAAGAAGTAATCCGTCAGGACTATATTCGTACTGCTCGCGCGAAAGGAGCAGGTCCGTATCGGATTCTCATAGTCCATGCATTTCGTAATACGTTGATCCCATTGGTGACACTCTTAGGCCTTTCTCTTCCGGCCCTCGTAGGAGGGTCTGTAATTATCGAGCAGATTTTTACTTGGCCAGGCATGGGCCGACTTTTTTTTGAAAGTATCCGAGAGCGTGATTATCCAACAATAATGGGTCTTACTTTTATGTTCAGCCTGCTTACTTTACTCGGTCAATTACTTGCAGATGTACTGTATGGTCTCGTTGATCCTCGTGTGAGGATGGAATGAAGAAAAAGCCTATGAAAACAGACGGCCGGTACGAGGGAGGTACATCTCAAGGCTTTTGGGCTGAGGCCTGGAAGCATTATCGTCAGAATACGGTTGGAATAATTGCACTTTCATTTGTTGTTTTTTTAACAATCGTTGCATTATTTGCCCCGGTAATAGCAGGTACAAAGCCTGTTATTTGTTGCTACAAAAATCAATTGTATATGCCATGTCTGGGCTACTTTGATCGCAGTTTAGAAGCACCCATATTTACGAAAGATAAGTTCCGTGGAACGTATCCAAAGAACCTGCAAGAAAAAGATCCAAACAGTTGGGCTATATGGCCATTGGTTTTTCAAGATCCATATCGTCGTGTGAGAGAAAATGAATGGCCTGGCCGACCAGCAAATCCATCGAGAGATCAGGGGCATCCCACGTTAAATAACCTATTTGGTACTGATCAGTATGGTGTTGATATCTTCGCCAAAATGGTACATGGAACAACAATAGCGCTCTTAGTTGGATTCGTTTCCATGGGCATTGCAGGTACCGTCGGTATTTTTATTGGTGCGATTGGTGGGTACTTTGGTGGTTGGGTGGACAGTCTCACCAGTCGGTTAACGGAGGTTGTACTTTGTATTCCTACTCTTGTCTTAATCCTTGCAATAGTGGCGGTCGTTGAAAAGCCTACGATCTGGAAGACGATGGCCATTATTGGTGCCACAGGCTGGACAGGCATTGCACGGCTAACACGAGCTGAGTTTTTGCGTCTTAAACAGACAGAATTTGTTATGTCTGCCCGCGCATCTGGAGCGGGTTCAATTCGTATTATGTTTGCACATATTCTTCCTAACGCACTAGCGCCAGTATTGGTACCGATTACTTTTGGAATTGCTTCAGCAATTCTTGTCGAGGGGGCTCTCTCTTTTCTTGGTTTTGGCCCCCCGCCTCCGACGGCTAGTTGGGGCTCAATACTAAATTCTGCTCGCAGTAACTTACAGTTATGGTGGTTGGTTGTTTTTCCGGGTGTCGGGATTTTTCTAACGGTACTTTCTTACAACCTTGTTGGTGAAGCGATTCAAGAAGCTACAGATCCTCGTTTACGTGAGGCTAAGAAATGAGAGAATCACTATTGGATGTCGCTGATCTCACGACAGTTTTTGAAACGTCAAATCAGAAAGTCATAGCTGTTAATGATGTGACGCTTTCAGTTGAAAGAGGCAAGACGCTTGGTTTGGTTGGTGAAAGTGGAAGTGGCAAGAGTGTTACTGCCATGTCAATCTTGAGGCTTGTTTCCTCGCCAGGCAAGATTGAATCTGGAACCATCACATTATCTATTGACGATACATCGATTGATTTGCTGAGAGAAAGTGATTCAAAACTCAGGAAGATTCGTGGCGGACGAATTGCCATGATATTTCAGGAGCCCATGACTAGTTTAAATCCTGTGTATACAACTGGATACCAAGTCATGGAAGCGATTCTTCTCCATAAGAAAATTAGCAAAGAAGAAGCAAGGCGGAAAACGATAGAACTATTTCATGAGGTTGGAATACCTGATCCATCCGATCGAATACATATGTACCCTCATGAAATGTCAGGTGGTCAGCGGCAGCGAGTCATGATTGCGATGGCACTTTCGTGTAGCCCAGATTTATTAATTGCTGACGAGCCCACCACGGCGTTGGATGTCACAATACAAGCACAGATACTTCATCTTCTCAAGCAGCTCTGCGTTAAACGCAGCATGGGCATGATATTTATTACACACGATCTAGGTGTAATTGCAGAGATTGCAGATGATGTAGCAGTGATGTATCGCGGTAATGTAGTCGAGCATTCTGATGTGTTAAGTATTTTTACGAAGTGTAAACATCCGTATACAAAGAGTCTGCTGTTATGCCGTCCGATGCTTAGTGGAAATAATAAAAGACTTCCAACGGTCAGCGACTTCATGGAAACAGAGTTGCAAAATGACGGTAGCTTAAAAATTTTGGAGAAGAGTGTTTCTGATGAAAGTCTTCGTCGTGTAGAGGAAAAGGGGCGAGGTCGACACCTGTATCCTCTCACGCGTCTTGCTCAACTAGGGTATTCGGGGTCACGCGATGATTACGAGGAAGGCATTAGCTACGCGGGAGAAACAGAGAGCCCTTTGGTGAGCGTGAATGATTTAAGAGTGCACTTCCCTGTTCGGCGGGGAATATTCAGTCGCGTTTCTGGATGGGTGAAGGCAGTTGATGGTGTCACGTTTGATGTTTATCGTGGACAAACACTTGGTCTTGTGGGTGAATCAGGTTGTGGGAAAACGACGACTGGCCGTTGTTTGATGAGATTAATTAATCCTACGAGTGGCACATTCATGTTCGGTGGAGTTGATATATCCACGATGTCACAATCAGAACTGCGTCCCTTCAGGAAGCGATTTCAGATAATTTTCCAAGACCCATATGGTTCATTGAACCCAAGAAAAACGATTGAGGAAATTATTACTGAGCCCATGCGATTTCATGGTATGGGAGGAAGTCGTAAAGATCGGCAGCAAAAAGCGCTGGATTTATTGGAGAAAGTTGGGCTTCCTGGTATTCATTATCTAAACAGATATCCACATGAATTTTCTGGTGGCCAAAGACAGAGAGTTTGTATAGCGAGAGCGTTGGCCGTTAATCCAGAACTTATAATATGCGATGAGGCTGTGTCGGCACTTGATGTATCTGTCCAGGCTCAAGTACTTAATCTACTGAAAGACCTGCAGTCAGAATTAGGGTTAACTTATATTTTCATAAGCCACGATCTTTCAGTTGTTAAGTTCATGAGTGACATGATGGCTGTTATGAAAAGTGGAAGATTTGTTGAATTTGGTCCGAGTGAATGCATTTACAAAGATCCAAAAAACGAATACACAAAAGAGCTCATTCGATCAATTCCAAATGTTAATATTGATCAGATAGAAATTCTAGTACATCCTCAGTCGATTGTTCATAGCATGGTAACGTATGTTGATGGCTCTGTTCTGGCGCAATTAGGAAGTACGGATATGCGTATCCCAATATCTTATGCTTTAGGGTGGCCGGATCGCATAGAGACACCTGTTAAGAGTCTGAACCTTACAGAAATATCTTCACTAACTATTGCTCTTAATCTATTTATTGTGTTAGTTATTGTTGCTTTACCTGTACAACTTATTGATTCAACACCAGGTCCAAAATATTCAATTATAGAATTTGTACCACCAGATACAGATAATTTTCCTGCAACGTAAAGTATGACGTCTTTTGGTGCAGTCCAACCATTCATTTCACCTTTAAGATAAACACCAATTCTTT
>CAXEMW010000011.1:0-26860 GCA_963997395.1 uncultured Planctomycetaceae bacterium | reverse complement strand
CAACGCCATTTCAGGCATTCGTTCGGACGCAGACAGGCTGTGACAAATTTTGTGCCTTTTGTGTCGTGCCAAGAGTACGAGGGCCAGAGCAGGCTCGGCCACCACATGCCATTATTGCTGAAGCTGAGAAACTAGTTGGTGAGGGTTGCAGGGAGATAACACTGATTGGACAGACGGTGAACAGTTATCGTTGGTCTGATGGAGGAAAAACATTTCGTCTATCTGACTTGTTGGTGGGACTGGATGCAATCGATGGACTAGACCGTATTAAGTTTGTCACAAGTTACCCACGTGATATGACAACGGATTTGATTGAGGCAGTCCGTGATCTTCCACATGTCTCGCACTATATTCATGTGCCAGCTCAGCACGGTTCAGATGCCGTTCTTAAGCGCATGAAGCGCGGGTACACCATAGGACAGTACATGGAAATGCTTGGCCGCCTGAGAGAAGCAATTCCTCATGTTGCTGTGTCGAGTGATTTTATTGTCGGTTTCTGCGGGGAGACAGATGCAGAATTCGCATTAAGTCTCGAGCTTACGAAGACAGTGAAATTTAAAAATAGTTTTATTTTCAAGTATAGCCCGAGACCGGGAACGAAAGCATTCGATAGGCAAGCAGATGATGTACCAGAAAGTGTGAAAAAGGAAAGAAATCGTCTTCTTCAAGAGGCTCAGGCAGTTGCGAGTCTCGAAGGGAATCAACGGTTCGTCGGCTCTCGACAGCAGGTTCTCGTTGAAGGTCTTTCAACGCGCGATGAGAGGCATGCCGTAGATCCCGGGCCCGATGGTCTTGCGCAACTTACAGGCAGGACGATGTGCGATCGGATTGTAGTCTTTGATGCACCTCTTCGCCTGATTGGTAGAATGGTCGATGTGGATATCATTTCCGCCGGTGCTTGGAGCCTTGCTGGGGATGTAGCCGATGACTTGGCGAATGCTGTTCCTCTCGATCATCTAGAACAATCGGGGCCAGCAGTACACCAGATTCGGGTTCCGGCGCAGTCTCCGCCACAGATTGCACAACGGTCATAAAGGGTTATCAAGACCAACAAAGCCCTCGAATATTATTTGCTTGAACTGATCAGGCCACCATGCCAATGCCAGATCGAATGAACTCCAGCAAAGTCACACACTTCCTCGAAGACCGGTCCGCTCTTGACCGGTGGGCACGTGGTATTGGCCTCACGGATGGTGAAAATACAAAACATTTTTTTAAGAAATTAGTAGAGCAGGAATTAGATTTTGACTTGCTCCGGTTTCTTATCGAAATTCTTGAGCGTTTACTTCCACGGTACGGTGAGGCGGATCGACTTCTTGTCACATTGGATCGATTCCTTCAAGCTGTTCGAAGTCCACATGCAACAATTGCATTATTTGAAAAAGAGCCAGAGTCTCTGGAATCACTCCTAGCGATTCTTGCTACAAGTCCATTTCTTGGTGAGATTGTAATTGCTGAGCCGGACGTTTGGGAGCGTATTCGGCGAGGTGGTGGCAGACCAGAAAAGCGGGAGACCCTTCGAGATATTTTGAGGTCTGAGGTAGGTGACTCGCTGGACTCTGCTTTTGTTATGCAAGCTCTTCGGCGGTTTAAGCGCCGAGAGATTCTCCGCGTCGCCTATGGTGATATCGTTAAACAGCAACGACTGGAAACAGTTGTTGGTCAAATTTCAGCGATTGCTGACTGTGTTGTTGATGAAGCTCTACGCGTGTCGATTTTACAGCAGCAACAACGTCGTGGTATTCCCCTCATCAGAGACAATCAGCCAGCAACAATTACAGTGATAGCTCTTGGGAAACTGGGTGGAAATGAACTGAACTATTCGAGCGATATCGACCTTGTGTTCTGTTACTCCGAAGACGGTGATATTGCGGGATCAAAGACCTACACAACCAGTGAATTCTTCGAGCGTATTGTTCAGGAAGTAACTCGCCTGATTGCCGACCAAACAGAGTTAGGGACTGCGTATCGCGTTGACTTGCGGTTGCGACCGTATGGAGGGCGAGGCCCACTTGTATTACCGCGTGCCGCGCTCGAGAGATACTACGACAGGCAGGGGAGAACATGGGAAAGGCAGGCCTGGGTAAAGGCTCGGTGTGTTGCGGGTGACCTGCAGTTGGGGGAAGATCTGCTTGCCAATCTTCGTCCTTGGGTCTACAGCCGTTGGTTGCCACGGACCGAAATCAGCGGTATCCGCGCGTTGAAACGGCAAATTGAGCGTCGGTCCATTCGTGAAGGCATCGATTCTGCTGATTTGAAGACAGGCCGCGGTGGAATACGTGATATTGAGTTCACTATTCAATTTCTTCAGTTACTCAGTGGTGGTGATGAGGCCGCAGTTCGAGTTGGAAACACAATTGAAGCAATTCGACGCCTTGCAGCAAATGGAAGCCTGAATGATCAAGAAAGGGAAATCCTCGAACGGAACTATCGGCTTCTCAGAACAGTGGAGCACCGTCTCCAAATTCTTTACGACAGACAGACACATCGGTTACCAGAAAATGAGGATGAGTTTACGCGGCTAGCAGTCCGTCTTGGGTATGGCAGACAGGTAAATGCAGCAACGGAACTTCGTGAAGATCTTGACGCAGCAACTCGCCTGAATCGAAGAATTCTAGACCATCTTCTCCATGATGCCTTTCCGGGTGAGGTGACACCAGAAGCCGACGTTGATCTTATTCTTGATCCAAAACCACCAAAAGAACTTATCGATAGCGTACTGGTTCCTCGCAGATTTCGTGACGTGACGCGAGCGTATCGTATGGTGACTGCATTGAGTGAAGAATCATCTCATTTTCTTTCAAGTCGCCGATGTCGACATTTTTTTGCCTCAATTTTGTCACGATTACTCGATCGCATAAGCACAACACCGGATCCAGACGCAACATTAAATACGCTTGCTGCTGTAAGTGAATCGCTTGGTGGAAAGGGCATGCTCTGGGAGCTTTTGAGTGAATCGCCAGGGGCACTTGATCTCACTATACGTTTCTGTTCTTCCGCACCTTTCTTGGCAGACCTTCTTGTAAAAAATCCTGGAATGATTGATGAACTCCAGGACAGTCTTCTGGGTGGTGTTATGGCAACCCGAGATGAGTTAACGAATGAATTATGGGAACTGTGTGGAAGGCATTCGGTAGATGTCTTGCCGAGTCTCATCGCATTTAAGGTATCAAAACAATTGCGAATCGGTATCAATGATCTTTTAGAACAGCAGTCACCACACGTGATTGCCGCATCTCTATCTGATTTAGCAGAATCGCTTTTACAGTTCGTTGTTTCTAGCCAGAAGCCGATGCTGCCTCAGAAGATGCGGTTCGTAAAAAAGGGTGACAATTCAATTGAATCTATGGGGTTTGTCGTACTGGCAATGGGCAAGTTCGGTGGTCGTGAAATGAATTATGCCAGTGACGTTGATGTTGTTTTTCTTTACGATGAAAAAATGGCGGAAGAGTGCTTAGGTGAGTGTTCCGATTCCGACTTTGGTTTCTTGTTTGGTGAAATAGCAAATAAAGTACTACAAGTATTTAATCAGTTTACTCCCCAAGGCCGTCTCTACGAAGTTGACTCAAGACTTCGCCCAGGAGGAAGGAGCGGACCTATCGTGAGTTCACTGGAGGCTTTTCAGCAATATTTTTCACCCGAAGGGCTAGCTGCTGTCTGGGAGCGACAAGCACTTGTTAAAGCTCGTGTTGTTATTGGTGAAGAAACTGCTGTCCAGCGTGTCAAGTCAGTTATTCATGAAGCAGTCTACGACCACAATTGGAAAGAGTCTGATTTAAACGAAATCTATGCAATGCGACTCCGTATGGAAGAGACCGCAGCTAAAGATAACCTCAAGCGTGGGCCTGGTGGTGTCGTTGATATTGAATTTCTTGTTCAAGCACTTCAACTGATATACGGAAAAAATAATGTCAATCTCCAGACACCAAATACGCTTGCCGGTCTAGAATCTCTTGCACTTGCGGGGATCATAAAAAATGAAACAGCTCAATCTCTACGCGATGCTTACGACCTGTTACGAAAAATTGAGGGCAGGCTGAGACTCCTTGATGTACGTCTGGGGCATGTGCTTCCTAATGGAAATCGGGAGCGCAACCAATTAGCGAATTTGTTGAATCGTGAGAGCGGAGAGGCACTAGCTGACGAAGTGTTTCAAACAACTACGTGGGTGCGTAATGTCTTCAATGAAATATTTTCTAGTATGCAGTCTGATCTAGCTAAAAAATAAAAATACCTAGTGGGCACTAAGAAACTTGACTGCATAAACACCAGCAAGCACAAGCACACCAAAAAGTATGGTTATTCGTTCAAGGTACTTGTCAAGGATATCTCGAGCCTGTTTGCCAAATATTCTCATGACGGTAGCAACTAAAAAGAAGCGACCACCTCGTCCAATAGAAGAGGCAATTATCAGAGTAGGAAGTGGTACAGAGCAGGCGCCGGCGGCGATTGTAAAAATCTTAAAGGGTATTGGTGTGAATGCTGAGAGTATCAACCAAAGAAAAGCATTGTCTTGGTAAAGCGATTCAACATAGTTGAATTTTTCAGACGTAAAACCAGGAATGACACGGTAAAAAAAAGTATCAACGAATTGCCACAGCCACCAGCCAATTGCCCAGCCCACAACAGCCCCTAGAACACTTGCGATCACTGATACGACTGCAAAAAGATAGCTTTTTTTCGGTTTGCTGACAGAGAGAGCAACTTGCAAGACATCTGGCGGGATTGGGAAGAAAGAACTCTCCGCAAACGATATTCCAGCCAAGGCGATCATGCCGTGTGGAGAATCTGCCCAGGAAAGGACCCAGCCATAAAGTCGTCGGAGTAGTCCTGGGGATTTCGGGGGATCCACTTTGGAGGCATCTGCATGTGACTGCTCAATAATAGGAGTTTCAGAAGACGTTGGTGAGAAAGGCATGCGGTTTTCCTTTAGATTGGGAAAATCATAGCATGTGCCAATGAGTGACGTTAGGCCGTTTCCGGCTGCGTTGATAGCCACTCGCAAAGAACTTCGTGAGCTGGAGTTACAACGAGATAGACAAGAAGTGAAAGAAGGGCGAGGTCACGAAAGTGAGTGGTGCTTGAAAGAGTCCACCACGCTGCACCAAGTAAAATCCATGTAGGAAGGAGTAGAGGCATCGCTGCCTTGTGGACGATGAGGACCTGTCGCAAAGGGTGTGTTTCTGCATCAGGTGGGGTGAAGTGCTTTGCAAGTGCAGGCATTTGCTTCCAACTGTGAAAAGCTAAGAAGTATATCCCAATGCCAAAAAGCGGAGATGTCATGAATTCGAGGATACCAATGAGGCAATATGAAAAAAAGACACTACATGCCTTCACAAGTTCTTTCGTTCCGTGCGTTTTTGAGTATCGAGCCAAAGAAATGAAAATTAAAAACCAGGATAAAAAAGCTATAGCTAGAAGCGCAAGGCCCGTGGAGGCAATGTGTGATTCTGAGTAAATCGGATGGGTGAGTACAGGCAACCCAAATAGCGTACGGGCTGGCTCAATAAGAGTGATAAGCTCTGTGGCAACAGATGATGTAGCGGCTGGCGAGGCTGCAAGTGGCATGCCTATGACGATGCCACCTTTCGCGAAGCTTAGAAGCAGATGATCGTGAAAAATACCAGATCCAGTTGGTTTGGATTTTTCAGCACTCCCAAAATGCCAGAGGCTGAGGGCGATGAATCCAACGAGGCTCATTGCAGGAGTGAAAATGAAGACCGTAAATACGCCAATCATGGAGACGACATACCATAAAAAAGCCTTCCATACTTTCTGATCTTCTTTTTTCGATCGAAGCACAGCGAAATCGGCTGCCCCATGGGGCATGCCTACAAAAAACAGTGCAAAAAGCCATGGAAGCACCTCAATGTATTTGGGTGTATCCTGCCTGAAATATAAGGAGCAGCCAATCGTTGTCCCCGTCAAAAGCAAAGGTAGCACGGTGAACCACACGGCCTTCGACGATAAACTTAAAGCTTTGTCACGAATTGTATTCGAAAAAAGTAGTTTCCGTTGAGCGGTCTGGCTTATCGCGAACATGGCAACGTTCCCGTGAGGCACAGTCATTCGGAATGGCGGCGATCAGGGATCACCGCCATTCCTGAAATCAATGACTAAGCTGTCTGCTTTGTTGAATGGCTCAAAGCTTCAATGCCCCAATAAGCTGCTAGGCCAAAGCCAACCTTATTGATCACATCAGCGACGTTGTAAAAGATTTCTCGGACTTCACCTAGGCCACCATATGCCATGAGGAATCCGATCGGATATATCGCCCACCCTATCAAAATGAAAAGTCTCATAGTATTGAGTGCTTTTGCAATAGGCGCTGGGGCCGAGCTAATGGCAGACCCAAGGCCAGTGTAGAGAGTCGCAACAATTAAAAGTTCGAGGACGCACGCGACCAGGAAAAATCCCCACCATTCGTTTGAGGCAACTGGTGAAGTCTCTGCAATAAACGCACAAACAATCATGCCTATGTCAAGCGTTACAAGCTGTACGAAAAACTTTTTACCCTTGTCACCAAGCCGCAGCAAGAGTGGGAACTTTATAAGCATCAAGGGCGTTGTAAAGAGCCAGTCGATGTATCGCAAGGCAGTTGGGAATTGCCCGCCGGATTCTTGATAGACATGTGTCATTTTAAAATAATGGAAGCATGCAATGCCGCACACGAGACCAGCACAAACCATTGTGCTTCGGTAGGCCACGTCGACATTGTTTCGCATCAAAAGGAAATATGCTGCTCCCGCACCCATCGCAACTGTTCCTGCGAAGAAAAGGTAGAGAGTGATCGACTGTAACGGCGTATTTTGCGTCCAGTCAGAAGAGAGTGCTGCCAACGTTCCGCCGGCATTGGCCAATAGGGCATTCATCTTAAACTCCTTAAAAAATGCAGTTCAGGAACAGTGCCGAACACTAGCAAAAGTTCCCCTTTGTGTACTGGTATGTGCCAATATTGGAGACACACTGCCAACAATCTAATGATAGCGCCAAACATATTTTTGACACCCTGATCAACAGTTTGTTTTCAGCCATAGTCAGCGCACGGGCTGCCGCATCTTTCCGATACGAGCCTGCTCTACAAGATCAAGGCGCACGTTTTCAGACCAGGCGTTGAGAAGTTCATGAAAGACCGGACCAGGGACGCCTTTCCCGATTGGGTTTCTGTCAATTTGTACCGCCGCGAGTACGCACCAGGGTGTGCTTGTCAGAAAGACTTCATCGGCAGTCAGAAGTTCATCTCTTTTAAATGATCGTGATTCCCAATGGAAGCCTGCGTTTTGGGCTAAATTCTTGAGGTAAAGCATGCTTACACCTGGCAGAGCGTCTCGGTCAGGGGGCGTGACGATAGTCCTTCCATACAAAGCGGCGACATTTGCAGTTGATGTTTCACTGATCCGTCCATCTGCATGGGACAAGAGAGGCCGGGCGCCTTTTTCGGATGCGGAAGCCTCTTGCTCGGCGAGGAAATAATGAAGTCGGCTACGCACTTTGGCAGTGATCGGCCAGCATTCTTCTGGAACTTGTCGGATACCAACACATTGAAGATTTATGCCAGATGCATAGGAGTCAGCCCATAGGCTGTAAGCGAGTGGAAATGTGTGAATGGATACCGAAGGTTCTCCGGTCAAACCATTATTCTGCGCAGCTAATAGCCCAGGAGTAATGAAAATAATAACGCCGAGGTCGTAGTCTGTTGGATTCTTGTTTTGCGTGAGCAGCCTGTGATTATGCGATGCGACTTGATTAGCAGCGGAGAAAATTGACTGCATGGTTTCGTCTGGATGAACGCCTACTTCGTGAAGTGAATTTGCGAGCCTTTCAGCATGATCATCAGGGAGGAAAAGATCACCGCCGATAGTGCGCAACTGTTCGGTTATAGTGGCTCCCAGCACAAAACCAGCATCACCTGGGGCAATAGAGAGTTGATTGCGGGGCAAAACTTTTCCATCTTGCCATGCGATCTCTGACGAATGTACCTGCCGATTCATGAAATACTCAACAGCCAGCAGTGCCTTTCGGTCGTAAGTTTCCGCTGACTCACGGAAACTTCATATGTGGGCAAGTTGGAGTGGAGGATAGGGGACTCGAACCCCTGACCTTCTGGCTGCCAGCCAGACGCTCTCCCAACTGAGCTAATCCCCCTCGCAAGGTACTCGCTCACATAGTTCCATGCTCAAAAAGAGCCTTTTCAGCATTCTGTAACGTCCAAACCTATCGTGCTCTTCTATCAGTGTCAACGTGACGGTTGGCGTTCGGCTCGAAAGTGTTCTAAGAAAAATTTGTGTTGCTCTGGTGTAAGCCAAGACTGGCAATCAGACTAAATAAATCGGTTCAAAACAAATAGATGTAAAGTTGGAAATGACGTATGTTTTCAGGTCAGAACAAACACTCAGAAAGAGGCTCATGGGGAGAAATACCACGAGCATGTGCCACTGTTTTTTTGGCAATCTATTTTACTGGACTAGGCCTTACTGTGGCATGTAATACCAGTAGTGGTTCTTCTTTGCTGCTGAGTGTTGTCAAAGGAAAGCTATTTTCTTTTTGGCTCGTACCTCCCTGGCTTGATCTTGGCTTTGATTATTCTTTTGCGTACGGCCAGCAGGCGGACGCCGCTCATTACCTTGAGCTTCGAGAACATGATAAAGAAAACTGGATAAAACCATCGTGGGTCGATGGGAATTATTCACAATCGATCCGTTGGCAACGATTGCTGCGTTCGGTTGTTGCCAGTGAAGAAGAGGCTGGTAGAGAAGGTCTCTTGCCAGCAGGTTTTTCAGAAGCAGCTTTCACACTTTGTGAAAGTGATGATATTGTTCTACGGATTTTTGTTCAGCCTCGACCTGAGCGACAATTGCCCATAGATAATCCTGCCCCAATTGTTCTCTATGAAGCCCGGCTTCGTAAGATCGCTGGTGGTGATATTCAACTGATCAAGAGTGAGCATCGCCGAGAGGTGGCCCCAGTCATTTCTGGAAGTGGTGGTGCATGATGGGCAATTCACAGAGTATTTCTATTGATAAAAATTCAGAGGGTGCACTCGAGCAGGTATGGGAAGCCTACTGGTTCTTGCCTGCAGGCAGCCGTTCGCTTGCTGTTGTACGTGTTATGACAGGCGTCCTTGGCCTGCTTTTGTGCGCAACCTACGGAACGGATCTTTCTGTGTGGTTTGGGCCACGCGGCTGGCTGCCTATTGATTCGGTGACTGCCTGGCGATCGTCTTTTGCCTATTCCATTTTTGACGCGTGCGAGACGAACACTCATCTCTTAGTAGCTTTTTACGGTCTGGTCTCCCTATTTGCCTTTCTTGCTATTGGTTTTCTTACCCCAATCACGTCACTTCTCGCTGCTCTTGGATGGGCCTCATTGCTTCATCGTGGTCCAATGCTGGCTGGTCCTGCAGATGACAGTATGGCGATCCTTCTTTGGTGCCTTGTCATTGGCTCTTCAGGGGAACATTTTTCCGTCGATGCGATATTGCACAAGCGCCTCGGTTGGCATGTAAGTCGACCTCGAGTTCGTACTCGTATTGCTGTAGGGCTATTACAGGTGCATGCCGCAGTCGTTTCCTTGGCTGCTCTTCTTTCCCAACTCAAGGGTGATGTATGGTGGAATGGCTCGGCCGTGTGGTGGATTGCAACACGAAAACCAGGGCAAGTAGTTGATATTACCGGGCTTCTTTCTCAGTCAGAATATCTATGCAATATCTTTACGCACGGAGTGATAGCCTGGGAAGCGTTCGTGGCAGTCGGGATTTGGTTTACAGTTTCTCAGAAAATCGTTGCGCGAGCAGGCCTTATCGTATGGCCATTCGTCGGTGTCTTGACCGCTTGTCCACTGTGGGGATTGGCGATGGCTACGCTAACTATTCCACTCACGCAACTTGTTGATGAAACTGAGTCATGATGCGTGTTCTACTGAAATAAACCCAACTATTCGAGTTCTAAGAGTTCTCTGAATTGATCATTATTTAGAACGGTGATGCCGAGTTTTTCCGCCTTGGCAAGTTTGCTTCCGGCCTCATTGCCTGCGACAACATAGTCGGTGTTTTTTGAGACACTTGAGGATGATCGCCCTCCTGCCTTTTGGATTGCTGCTTCTGCCTCTTGTCGTGTAAAGCTTTCTAGTGTTCCTGTTACAACGACGGTTTTTCCTGAGAGTTGTCCATCTCGTATCTCGCTGGTTTGTGAAACTTTCAAACTCACTCCCGCGGACATCAGCCTATCGATCACCTGCGTGCCGTAATCGCTCATCAGCCAGTCATGAACACTTTCCGCGATGACGTCCCCAATTTCATGCACAGCAGCGAGTTCTTCAACGGTCGCTTTTCGTAAGATGTCCACCGACGGAAATTTTTCGGTAAGAAGTGTCGAGACGCGAGGGCCCACATGACGAATCCCAAGTGCATTGAGTACACGGACCAGCCCACGATCACGGCTATTCGCTATTTCGGCCACTATTTTTTCAGCAGACTTCTTTCCCATTCGCTCGAGTGATTGCAACTGTGAGACATTGAGTGCGTAGAGATCTGCATAATCCTGCACCATGCCAGTCGCAACGAGTTGTTCAACAAGTTTGTCTCCGAGACCACCAATATCCATGGCATTGCGTGATGCAAAGAACTTGAGTCGTTCTCGCTGTTGTGCGGGGCACTGGTTATTTGGGCAGCGTATGTAAACGCCATTCTGCTCACGAATGAGTTCTGTGTTGCATTCAGGGCAATGCTCTGGAAAGCACCATTTCAACAACTTTTTTTTCCGAAGGTGCTTTTCAACACGGACAACATGCGGGATAACTTTTCCTGCCTTTTCGACCACCAGCACATCACCTATCCGAATATCTTTGCGTGCAACTTCATCAGCATTATGGAGGCTTGCACGGCGAACCGTGGTGCCAGCTAATTGAACAGAGGCAAGATCAGCTACCGGCGTCACGGTGCCACCCCGGCCCACCTGTACTCTAATGTCGAGTAATTGAGTCGTCGCCTCAAACTTCTCGAATTTCCAGGCAATTGCCCACCGAGGACTTTTTGCCGTACTCCCAAGTATCTTCTGCTGGGAGAATCGATCAATCTTTATGACGAATCCATCAACCTCGAAGTCGAGTTGGTGTAGCCCTTCAATAAGAGTTGTTCCAGCATCGATGAGGGCTTCGAGTGAATCAAAACGTTCTGTTTTGGGTGCAACAGGTAAGCCAGCATTTTTTGCCCATGTGTAGAACTCGAATTGAGAGTCAATGTTCAGGGATTCCGTGTTGCCAACACCGTGGCAAAAAAAACGTAATGGACGATCGCCACATTCTTTTGAATCAAGTAATCGAATGCTGCCGGCAGCTACATTGCGAGTATTCGCAAAAGGAGAAAGCCCAAGAGCGGATTGTGACTCATTGAGTGCAACTAATGCAGAGTTTGTCATGAAGACCTCTCCTCGCACCTCAATTTGCGGGGGAGGGTTTTGTAGTCCAAGGCGAAGAGGTACTGACTTAATTGTTTTGACATTATGCGTAATATCATCACCAACAACTCCATTTCCTCGTGTCGCACCAAGAACAAGGAGGCCTGAGTCGTAGGTTAGAGACGCTGCAACACCGTCTATTTTTAGCTCTAGCACCCAATGAATAGGCTCATTATTCCCTGCCTCTTGGAGATGCTTTTTGGTCCGAGTGCCCCACGCCTTAAGGTCTTGCGTGCTGTATGTGTTATCGATTGAAAGCATCGGTATGTGATGCTGCACTGAGTCAAGAGATCCAATCGCCTCACCACTTACACGCTGAGTAGGACTGTCGGGAGTAATGAGCGAAGGGTTGTCAGCCTCAAGTCGTTGAAGCTCCCCGATGAGGCGATCATATTCCAGATCAGATATTTCAGGTTGTGATTCACTGTAGTAAAGCCGGTCATGGTGCCGGATTTTTTCACAGAGATTCGCAATGTGCTTGGCGACCTCGTTCACAACCGTTTCGTTTCCAAGGGTGAATCACTTTCAGGCCCATTGTCATCCGTCAATCGTTGGGGCTCACGGGAATTTGATTTGTTTTGACCATTCACATGATCAACGGCCACTGCACCAACTGTAGCGACAGCAAGAAGAATTAATTGCCCTGTGAGAAGGCTTGTTCCGTGACGGTCCATAATCTCCTCAAGAGGATGCGACTTTTCTGCGAGAGCTGCTTGGGGGCGAACGCCACGTAGCACTGACAGGCAGTAACTCGCGGCAGTAATCGTGAAGGTAAAACCGATTACTCCTAGCACGATATAAAACGGATTTTTTATTTGTCGACTCATGTCATTAGTATAGCTGCTCACGCAAAACAATCAGGCAACGTTTGTTAAGTACGATCCAAGATTCAACTGCCGGGAACACCCGGCATGCGGTACAGTTGGTGCGGACCAGCGGCATGCCCGCCGAAGACAGGATTGTAGGATTAAAGGTAGTTGAAAAGTCTGGTCATCGATGCGTTTGGGGCTTTATTTGCCACAGTGGGGCATTGAAGGGAAATGTTGTTTTGGGAATACTGAGTGACACATTTTGCTACGACTTAGGTGGAATGCCAGTAGTCTTGATACCTGAGAAATTACTGTTGCTTCGATGGCCCGTATCGCTCTTTAGGCGCTAGCGGTTTCAGGGTGTGGTTATTGAAGGGCCGTCGGCATGACTTTCGATCCCTGCAAAGTCGCATAAGAGGGACTCGGTGACAGATTGTGGGCAACTCCATACCAGAAAAAACATGGACTCGCGTATGAGGCGTTCGATTGGATGCCCTTGTACAAAGCCGGCTCCCTTCGATGCGGTAAGTGCCGCCTGCGCTGTCCGGGTGACTAATGTGTTTGCTCGCTGACGAAGTAAATTTCGTTCCTGAGTGCTAATACCATCTATCGTGGCTTTAAAGAGAGTAGTTTCAATCGCGGAAACTTCTTTCTCAAGTTCCGCCGTAATTGGTTTCAGTGCATCTCTTCGGAAGGATTCTTGCTCAAGTATCGCAAGTGAGGATCGAGTGCTTCCTATGGCTAAGGCGGTTGTTCCCAGGCCCCCAGTCTGAGGGCCATTTTCAGTTTGTGGTGTGATCTCGGCTTCCGTTGAGACATCTTTCAAGTCAATGCTCGATGTTCGGCTTCCTTTTAAGGCAAGCAAGTCCATTGGGGTAGCCACTTGTATGCCGGAGCTATTCATCCTGAGGATGAAGAAATGCGGAGTTGCTTGAGAATCTTTTGAATCCATGGGGACTGCACCTGTGACAAGAGTATTCACACTGTCGGCGCCAGTAACCCATGGACACTTGCCATTGAGTGACCAGCCCATGTCTGTTCGTCTTGCTGTCAGGATGGGCCGTCCTAGATGCTGTCGGCTGGTTGATAGTTGAGATATGCCGACAGTCGTAAATTGTCGGCCTGCCGCGAGGTCAGGAAGAAAACTCATCCGGATTTCCTGACTTCCTCGAGACACTATACGAACAGCGCTCGCCCATTGCGTGAGGGCTAATGCCGTAGTGAGACAATGGGATGCAATGGAAACAAGAAGTCGCATGATTTCTGTTTCCGAAGCCTCTGTTCCCCCATCATTTTTTTTAATCCAGCCTGCCAGGCAGCCGTGAGAAGCAAGTTTTGAGAAGGCACCACTTTCCCAAGGCCCTAATTCTCGTGTTTTTACATCAACCGATTTGATCTCCTTGCAGAGTTCTGCGAGTGATGAACCGGTCGGAAATTGAGGGGAAATGATCGACATGGATTTTCTCATTATACCCTGTTTTATGAAGGTATGAGCAAATGATTCTATAAGTTTGCCCCGGCACTTGGTGGCCTAAGCAGTTTGCGTCGTACCACGATATACTATGGAACCTTGGCTGGTGCCCTACCATCTCCTCCCCTCACTTGGAGTTACACCGTGAGCCGCATCGATGACATAGTTGATCACACTGTAGAACCGAACAGTTCGAACATCTCTCAGCAGACCCTTGCTCTGGATGAACTTTCCCCTCAGTCCCTGTATGCGAAGTGCACAACATTAGCTCAGAATCTCTGGTGGAGTTGGCATCCGGAAGTGACGAATCTATTTCGGGATCTGGATCCAATTCGCTGGAGGCAACTCGACCATAATCCAATTGCATTATTAGCAGAGTTTACTCCTGATCGTCTCGAGTCTCGTGCAGCCGAACTTGTCTTGTACAGTCGAATCAATCAAGCACATAGACGACTCAAAGAGTATCTTTCGGCTGATTCAACATGGAGTAATGTGCATGCAGGTGTGCTCGGTTCAAATCCGGTTGTTTATTTTTCTGCGGAGTTTGGTATTCATGAGTCAGTGCCAATTTATTCCGGAGGCCTTGGTGTCTTGGCTGGTGACCACGTGAAGAGTGCGAGTGGCCTTGGGATTCCTCTCGTTGCAGTTGGTCTGTTCTATAATCAGGGTTACTTCAGGCAACAGCTTGATGGTGATGGGTATCAGCATGAAGAGTATTTGGACTCTCGAGTTGATCTACTGCCGATTGAGTCTGCCACTGACAAACACGGAACCCCCATCACAGTCACAGTTGAAACTCGGTCAGGCCCGATTCATGCGAAGGTTTGGCAAATGGCAGTTGGTCGTGCCAAGCTCTTTCTTTTGGATTGCGATATTGATGGAAATGATTCTGAAGATCGTGAGTTAACCAGTCGGCTTTATGGTGGTGACACAAGGACTCGGATTCGACAGGAAATGGTTTTGGGCGTTGGAGGCGTCAAGGCTATTCGGGCGATTGGGATTGTCCCAGGCGTATATCACCTCAACGAGGGCCACTCGGCATTCGCTACGCTCGAAGCCGTTCGTGGTCGCATGGAACGAGACGGATATTCGTTTGATGACTCAGTCAGCCAGGTAGCTCGCCAAACCATTTTTACAACGCATACGCCGGTACCAGCCGGTCATGATCGATTTGATAGCGGGCTGATTGAGGAGCATCTTGGCCCAACTCGCGATGCACTTGGTATTTCGCATGATCAACTAATGTCGTTCGGACGTGTTGAACCCCATAATCACGACGAACCATTCTGTATGACTGTGCTCGGACTTAAGTTGTCACGTCGTGCTAACGCTGTGAGCGCTTTGCACGGTCATGTAAGTCGACGAATGTGGTCAGGTCTGTGGCCTTCGCGAGTTGAGGAAGAAGTGCCTGTTGGTCATATAACCAACGGTGTCCATGTGCAAAGTTGGCTTTCGTGGCAGATGCTTCAGCTTTACGATCGTTTGTTTCCCTCTGGATGGGTTGGCCGAATGGGCGAGCCAGATGTCTGGCAGAAAATCTATGATGTTGATCCTGGGGAACTATGGGAAACCCACTATGCATTGAAAAACCTCTTGCTCCAATTTGTTCGGCGGCGAGTAACAAGGCAATGTAATCGCCGGGGAGAAAGTAATGAATCGATCGAATCAGCTCGAGAGGTCCTCGACCCAAATGTGCTCACTATTGGTTTTGCGAGACGTTTTGCAACCTATAAAAGGGCAGCACTGTTTCTCACTCAGCTAGATCGGCTCCATGAATTAGTTTGCGATAAGAATAGGCCGATTCAGATCATTTTTGCGGGAAAGGCTCATCCTGCGGATGAACCAGGAAAAGCCCTCATACAAAAAATTGCAAATCTGCGACACGATTCAAAGATGGCGGGAAGAATCGTCTTTGTTGAAGATTATGATATTAATGTGTGTCGGCATCTTATTCAGGGTGTTGATGTATGGCTTAATAACCCAAGACGTCCTCTCGAGGCCTCTGGCACAAGTGGCCAAAAAGTTGTGCTCAATGGTGGTATCAACTGTTCGATTTTAGACGGTTGGTGGGCTGAAGCGTTTAATGGTCGGAATGGGTTTGCGATCGGCCGCGGAGAGACACATGCCCAAGATGATATCACTGATCAGCGGGACGGAGAGGCTTTGTTCGATGCGCTTCAGCACGAAGTTATTCCCCTATTCTATGAACGAGACGTGGATGGACTTCCTCGTGACTGGATCAAAATGATGATGCACTCTATTTCATCATTAGCGTGGAGGTTTAGTGCACATCGAATGGTGATGGACTATGCCAAGAACTGTTATGTTCCTGCAGCTGGTGGTTTGTCCTGTGACATGAATCACCGCTAAGAGCTAGCAAATATTACGCTGCTTGGGTACGGCGTATCTTGTGGTACGGTGTTGACTTTAGAAGGACGCACCCTCGAAGCACTTCAGGTTTCCCAGGGCTACCAACGGCAGCTGTTGGGCAAGCGATAATACCACTAAGTTGATCCCATGTTTCTCGGAGGGCGAAGGGAACTGAGCAGGCACTAACATTACCAGCTCGTTCAGTCAGGCCGTTTATAAGCTGCCCACCGATCCCGTACTCCTCGAGCTTCATTCCTGTGAAGCGGACAATTCCAGTACCCGCTTGATGGGGAACAACATAGTCAACGTCATCACCAGAGAGACTTGAGGCTTCAAGTGCTGATGCAACAGCGGCCGACATTTGACGAGGAGCAGTGTCGGCAATAGCCATGCCATCGAGTGTGTAAACAATCCGTTTATCCGCGTGTGCAACTCCACCGTTTGGTAATGGTATTGGGACGTTTTCTCGTCTCTCGAAGTTAAAGGCAGGGTGCTCAATCTGTTCACGACGAGCATCTGCATGTAGGAGTTCGAAGTGTGTGGGGTGCCGTTGACTTGTAAGTGGAGCAATGAGCGTTGCTGAGGCCATGTCGCCAAAGAGTCCAGCGGTTTGGCTACAGCTATAATCTGTGATTCGACTTATACGACTCGCTGCCACAACGAGTATGAATTCATTATTTTGTAAATTAAGGCGAGGGGCCCAGCGTTTTTGAATCAGGCTTAAGGATCGACTGTACCCGCAACAAAACCAGTTAATACCAAGAGTCCGAATATGTGGCACGTTCAGCCGCTTGGTTAATTGGCGGGCTGCATGCTGTGGTCGTTCATGCTTGGCTTGCGACTTTCCAAGAAAACGATCAGCAATTGATGGCGGTAAAAAAGAGGGCGAGGCAAATAAGATGCCCCGGCAGTCGGCCAGGTTGCAGCCGGTCTCCGCCTGCAATTTTCGAACCACCCGTACCCCCATTGTTACTTCATCTTCTAACGAAATAGCCCTCGACTCAATGCCGGTATGACGGCTGAATTTCCTTGGCATCGTCTCGCCAAACCAGGCGTTATTCAATATCCAAGATGGTCGGTATACGGAAACAGCCGAGATGCCAAAGCGATTTGTGTCTTCTTGTATGTCCATCAAGCTTTCTGCCCTTTTATGAAACGTAAGGCGGCTAGATACTTGCAATCCGGATCATCTGGTGCTAGCCGAAAAAACAGTAATTTCTTTTGATTTACGATGTTTTTCCGTGCATGAATCACCTGAAACGCGTGCAATACTTACTTCGGGAATACTTCCGATTCTTCAGTGACGCAAGTTTCCCACTAAAAAAGGTGTTCTTCCTCGGGGAAAACGGATGGTTCGTGTTGTATTAATCGTGTTAGTAGCCGCTGGATTCTTCATTACTGGAGATATTCCATCTGTCATTACGGGCTGCCAGCAAGGGTTGGAGGCTGTTCAAAATCACGCTCAGTCCATGTGCTGCCCAATGGAGTCGAAGATGTCTTCGGGACCTGGCGAACAAGAACAGCAGCATGTACTCAATAAAGACTTACCTGCTGGAATCAGAGGCTCGGTTACACCTTCATGGGAAGGGATTCCACCGGAGGCAATGCGGTCAATTGATCAAAAAGAGTTAGTCGCTGGAAGTCGTTTGGTTCTGTGGCTCGTCAGGAAGAACATGGTCTCTGCAACGCGGGTCGATGTCATTGATCCTCAGACAGGGGAGGTCTTACTCACACCAACGGACACCCCTTCCGGCTCACCGAAAAGGGGCCGGATCGACATGAGTGCTCTTCGAGAGGGTGGTGAAGTTTCGGTGCGTTATAGCCACAAACAGCAGCCACATTTTAGGGATTCTGCCACCGTGGCGCAGCATGAGTCTTTGGGAGCAGTCCTTGGAATTGAACATAGTCGTTCCGAACAGGATTAAGTCAGCAGCCAAAGTTAGCTGTCACTTGATGTTTCTGCCTGTGATGTTTCTGCCGGTACAGCTTCTGCTGGTGCCGAATTTTCAGAATCGGAAACCTGTTTCTTGGAGAGTCCTATTTTTCGTTCTTCAATATCAACACGAAGAATCTTGACATCAATCGGATCACCGACCTGAACTAATTCCTCGGCATTTTCGATCTTATCATCGGATAGTTCTGAAATATGTAGAAGTCCTTCAAGGCCGTCTTCAAGGCCAACGAAAACACCAAAATTGGTAATCTTGGTAATTGTTCCATGAACAACATCATCAACCTTATATCTATCAGGAATATCAGCAGTCCACGGATCGTCCTGCATCTGCTTCAGGCCCAACGCGATACGCCGCCGCTGTTGATCAACAGAGAGCACCTTGCACTCAATCTCCTGACCCTTATCAACCATTTCACTTGGGTGAGTGACTTTGCGTGTCCAGGACATGTCCGTGACATGGAGGAGACCATCGATCCCCTCGTCAATTTCAATGAAGGCTCCATAGTTTGTTAGATTTCTAACAACGCCTTTAACGATGGCTCCTGGTGGATAATCAGCAGCTACTTTTTCCCAAGGATTCTGCTGCGTTTGTTTCATGCCCAGTGAAATCTCTTGTTTGTCCTCGTTAATAGCAAGGACAACAACTTCGACTTCATCACCAGGGGAAACAAGTTCACTCGGGTGGCTTACTCGCTTCGTCCAGCTCATTTCACTAATGTGAACGAGTCCTTCTACGCCGTCTTCAAGTTTCACAAATGCGCCGTAGCTCATGACGTTTACGACGGCACCCTTACAAATGGTTTCAACAGGATATCTCTCGGCAACCTTTGCCCATGGGCTCGGTGTTCTCTGCTTCATTCCCAGTGCAATTTTCTCACGATCACGGTCAATGTGTAGCACCTGAACTTCGATTTCCTGATCAATCGAAACCATTTCACTTGGGTGACCAATTCTTCCCCAACTCATGTCTGTAATATGGAGTAGACCGTCGATGCCTCCGAGATCGACGAAAGCGCCGAAGTCAGCAATGTTCTTCACAATGCCTCGGCGGACCTGTCCGACCTCAAGTGTTTCCATGAGTTGCTTCTTACGCTCAGAGCGTTCTTGTTCGATAAGTGCTCTACGGGAAACAACAATATTTCGACGAGCTTCATCAATTTTCAAGACAAGGCACTGGATTGCTTTGTTGCAATAGTCGCCTATATCAGCAGGCCGCCTGATATCAACCTGGCTAGCAGGAAGGAAAACATTCACTCCAGCGATATCAACAAGGAGTCCGCCTTTGATCTTCCGAAGGACAAATCCCGTTACAACGTCATCTTCACGAACACTTGACATGACACGCAGCCAGTCTTCGATTCGACGGGCCTTGCGTTTTGAGAGAGTTATGAGGCCTCGGTGCTCATCAACAATATTCTCTTCAATGTCCTCGAGAAGGACCTTGATGACATCCCCAACTTCTGGGGCGGGTTCTGTTTCATCCCATTCGTTTCGTGGGATATGGCCTTCACTCTTGTACCCAACATCAACAAGAACAAATTCATCGTCAACTCGTAAAATCTTTCCTTCAACAACACTATTGATTGCAAGAGAGGGAGCCTGGCCAACATCAAAATCGGCGGCATCACTTCCACCCATTGCCAGATCAATTTCTTGTTCGAGTTCATCTCCTAAATCAAGTTCACGGATAAGATTTCGGTTGACCATACGTTCGCGGGGTTAGAGGAATGAATTGGGTTGACATGCTCTCAGAAAGTAGTCCTCAACGACAGTGGCCGTTGGAATTCCTCTCTCATGCAAGTCTCGAAGTCTAGCAGGAGGACCAATGCTGAACAATTGATGTGCATTCCGTGCGATGATAAAGACAAAGACTCATTCCCCAGACTTCCCAATCGCACCCATACAGGATCTTGGTATCGAACAGGTCAGGACTTGCCGATTGCTCAAATATGACTCAATTTTTGCACCAAAGCCGCAGTTTCGGGGATCTCTGTCGACGAGATCTTCTGCGGGTGCTTACAGCGACAGCTGGGGGAGTGATTTCATGCAGGCAGCTTCTTAGTCAGTTTGAAGAGACGTCTTTGAACAGTCATGCTCCTCAGTTTGGCATTTCAGGGATTCAGCGATACCGGGTGGGTGTTCGTGTTGTAGCCGAAGGCGGACGTTGTCGAGATATTTACGCGACGTTGCCGGTGCCTATGGATTGGCCAGAGCAGGGAGTGCGAATAGTCGACGAAGATACAACGACCGATATTCGACGATTACGGTTCCGGGACCTTAATGGTGCGGCTCGACAAATGATTGTTGAGATACCCGATCTGGCTGCTGGGAGGGAAGCAAAAGCAATAGTGACATATGAACTCGAGCGTTCTGCGATCTTGGCACCGCAAATAACAGATGACCTACAACTTCCATCGAAGTCTGATCATAACCTCCGGATATTTCTTCGACCAAGTCCCTACATTGAAAGTCGCAATACTTCGATTGTGCGGCTCATGCGTGAGACAACAAAAGACGTAGAAGGCTGGAGCAAGGTAGAGGCTATTTATGATGTTGTACGTCAGCGTGTCGAATATCGTAATGGTGAATTGAAAGGCGCTGCTCGTGCTTTGGCAGATGGGTGGGGGGACTGCGAGGAACTCACCTGTTTGTTTATTGCGATGGCAAGAGCCGCTGGTATTCCTGCAAGGACGGTTTGGGTTGAGGGGCACTGTTACCCAGAGTTCTACCTTGTTTGCTCAGATGGCAATGGGTACTGGTACCCGTGTCAGGCAGCCGGAGCTCGGTCCTTTGGAAGCATGCCTGATCTCCTTCCGATCTTGCAGAAGGGTGATAACTTTCGGGATCCGGATCGTCCAGGCCGAAGCCTTCGATACGTTTCAGAGTTTATTCGCGGCTCCGCAATTGGAGGCGCGGGCTCTCCTCGCGTTATCTGGGTTCGCGAAGGAGCCTAACTTCCGTTGGAACACTCAGGTCAGGCATCAGTAGTTTGCGGTGCAGTTGATTCCGACGGTTTATCCGATTCTTCGTTGAGGCCCAAAATTTCTGCATTATTTGGTTCCTGCTCATCAGTAACTGCTGGAGCAAACCACCTCGGCACGATAGGAAGGCCAGCGTCCTTCCAGAATGTTTCAAGGCGATCTCCGGCCAAACGTACAATTCGCTCGCGGCCGATACCCTTCAGTGCTTCTCGGGTGGCCCACGGTGTAACGGGCCCTTCGAAGCCTGCCTTCTCAGCAGTATCAAGAAGTTCTGCACAATTGATCACTCCGGTTTCGCCTGGCATGAGTCTTTGGCTCGCAGTAAGTTCATTTGCTGCAACGTCTGTTGGAGCATCAGAGATGCGCAGTTCGACAATACGATTGGCCGGTAGTTGTGAAATTACAGACGTGGATTCACCGCCTACGTGAAGTGCCCAGTTATCAAGAACTACACCAATTGAATCATGAGAACTAGAAATAAGTCCGAGTAGTCCTTCATAGTTGTGGATAAATTCATGTGAAAAAGCTGCTCTCTGCTCGGCCTCGGGAGCGATGGCAAGTCCAACTGCGACATCATGCTTCGCAGCCATGCTTCCAATCTGATCAAGACGACTTCGATGAAGCTCAAAAAGATCTTTGAAGGCATGCTCATCTGACCCAGGAACTACCGTTGCTGTGGCACGGCTACATTCAGTTGCTTGGGCCATCTCAAATAGTTTGGGAAGTTGTTCGGCCTCTGAGGCGAATGTTGCATCGTCCGCAGCAAGCGTAATTGGTAGATGAATTGAGGAGGCCTGGAGTCGCGCACTCACCATGAGTCGGCGAGCATGTTCCACACCATAGATCTCGGCTTGTTGGCAGAAGTCAAGGATATCGATATCCATGCCGTCGAAGCCAAAAGATAAAGCGAGTTCAATAAGTTCACTTGGACGTCCTGACAGTGGAAGACCAATGGTACTAAGGTTCCTGAACACGGAGGGGGGGCTCCTCTATCAAAAAAGGGTAGAGAAATGAATATTCGTCAAAATGAGGACACTCATGACTCACTGGATATACAAGTAAACAAGAGTATGCACAATTACGAGTCATTTTAGAAGCGGTCGCATTTTGATACGACATGCCTCGCGAGTATGAGCATTTTGCAACGCAGCGAAGCATTTTGCATCAATTTGTTGCCGATCGTCTCAGTCTGGGCGCGAACACGACTCAGTTACAATGGTACGCGAACATTTTTTAAATGAGAAGGCGCCTCGGTGGCGCAGCGAATTTGAATCTTTTGGGTGACTTTCCCAAAAGGGCATGGGAAATGCACTACGTCAAAATAGTTTCGACGAAGCCTCAATACCACCAGGTAACACCAGTTTCTTTCCTACGCACGGTAGAGCAGAAAGGTTCTTTAGAATGAATACTCTTTTTCCGAATCGCAATTCGGTGAGAACCCGCTTCTGGCGGCGACGTGGTCAAACGCGGCAGATTCGAGCAGCCCTTTCGGGCGGCCAGTACCGCGTTGAGCAACTTGAACCCCGGCACCTTCTTACGGCTGCTCCGTCAGGCTATGAAACAGTTTCAGCTGACTGGTTCGAGACAGTCGCTGAGCCAAGTTTTTCCATAGAGTCATCTTCGGGTTCTTCTGCTACCGATCAGTTCGGCGCCTTGGGCGATGAAAGCAGTTCGACGAATTTTGAACAAAATAACTGGATTGTGCGGCTTTCGCCATCCGTTTTGCAGACAGTGTCGCAAGTTAGCGACGCAATTGGGCTGTTCTCATCTGCGCCTGGTCTTCGAGTGCTTGGGGGCCTTGGTTTGCCTGGACAGCTTCTGTTGGAATCGTCTGCGTGCTCATCGGAAATATTGTCGTATCTGGAAGGCCACGGATTTGTCTCTTCGTTTGAACCTGATCTTCCTATCTCGGTTTCGACGTTTTCAGCTACATCAACGCCAAATGATCCTCGCTACGGTGACCTGTATGGCCTTCATAATACCGGGCAAAGTGGCGGTACGATTGACGCAGATATAGATGCCCCTGAAGCCTGGCAAGTGAGTACGGGTTCCCGGGACATTATTGTTGGGGTTGTTGACACTGGAATTGATTACACCCACCCTGATCTTGCCGCGAATATGTGGGTGAATCCTGGTGAGATTGCTGGCAACGGAATCGATGACGATGGGAATGGCTTCGTTGACGATGTGCACGGATATGATTTCGCGAACGATGACGGTGATCCCTTTGATGACGAAGGACACGGTACACACTGTGCGGGAACTATTGGTGGCGTAGGCAGCAATGGCCTAGGAGTCGCTGGCGTCAATTGGGAAGTTTCTCTCATGGGGCTCAAATTCCTTGATGCCAATGGATCGGGTTCAACATCCGATGCAGTACAGGCCATTAATTACGCAACCATGATGAGGAATCAATATGGCCAGAATGTCAGAGTGACAAGTAACAGCTGGGGAGGTGGCGGATCAAGCAATGCGATGCGGCAAGCAATCGAGGCCGGCTCTGAAGCCGATATTCTCTTTGTTGCAGCAGCTGGGAATGACGGCATGAACAACGACAGCAATCCTCAGTACCCAGCGTCTTACACGAGTAATGCCGTTATTTCAGTCGCTGCAACCAATCGAAATGATTCACTTGCCGGCTTTAGTAATTATGGTGCGACGAGTGTTGATCTGGCAGCGCCCGGTGTTGGTATCGTGAGCACTGTGCCAGATGGCGGCTATTCATCATTTAGTGGCACCAGCATGGCAACCCCTCATGTTGCTGGAGCTGCCGCACTTGCCTTAGCAGTTGATCCCACCCTGACCGTGTCCCAACTGAGGACAGGACTTCTAGGAACAGTTGATGCGGTAGGGGGGTTGTCCGGCAAGACCGTGACAGGAGGCAGGCTTAATGTAGGGCGGCTTGTTGAAAGTCTTTCAAGTGATCCGACGGTCCCATTGCCTCCCTCTGGGCTAAATGCGAGTGATGGTACGACGCTTGGTTCAGTACAGATTTCTTGGGGATCGTCACTGTTCGCTGATAGTTACACATTGTGGAGAGGTGGAACAGATGATGTATCGGCTGCGTCGGTAATCGCGGATAGTCTTTCCACCACAAGCTATCAGGACCTAGCGACGGATGTGAATGAGAGCTATTACTACTGGGTGTCTGCAACAAATGAGCTTGGTACAAGTCCATTAAGTGATTCTGACAGTGGGTTCCATTCGCCAAGCCGATCGCCGAACGATGCATTTGTGGATGCAATTATTCTAGAAGGTAATCAGCTTGCCGCCTCAGGAACAAACCTCGACGCTACAGAGGAGTCTGGTGAGCCAACACATGCCGGGGTTGGGGGTGGCAAAAGTGTTTGGTGGACGTGGACATCACCAGCTTCTGGAAGTGTTGAGATAAATACTGTGGGAAGTGGCTTTGATACCGTGCTCGCTGTGTATCAAGGAACACGTGTAGATGATTTAACACGAATTACTAGCAACGACGATATTGATTATGGAGTTGTGCTGCAAAGCCGCGTTACCTTTGAAGCCACAGCCGGGCAGACATACCAGATTGCAGTCGATGGATGGAGTGGAGCTACCGGGTCTATTGCGTTGGCTGTGACTCTCGACGCCCTCGTTGTCCCTGATCCGATCACCAATATTTCCCTTGGGAATTCCCAAGTTGACGAGAATCTGCCTGCGGGATCACTCGTAGGCGTTCTTGAAGCAGCGGGTGGCGAAAACGTCAGGTATTCCTTGGCTCGGGGAAATGGTTCTGATGACAACAACAGGTTCTCAATTAGCGGGAACATCTTAAAGACATCTGGCTCTTTTGATTACGAAGCCGATAGCTCATACACAATTCGAGTGAAAGCAGTTTCTGGTGATGATTCTTTTGAGAAGACGTTTGTTATTTCAGTTACAGATCGGAATGATGCCCCAGCAGTCATTCTCTTATCAGACGGAGTAGTACCTGAGACGGCAGCGCCTGGCACATCTGTCGGGGAGTTCACGATACTTGATGAGGACGTTGGTGACACTCACACGCTGTCGCTGGTGAATGGTGAAGGCAGTGATGGCAATACGCTATTCGCAATTGACGGCAGTACTCTTGTGACAACGGGACAATTCGATTTTGAGACGAGTGAATCGCACTCGATCAGGGTGCGTGCCACTGATGCCGCGGGAGAGTCGGTGGACCGAGTCTTTACGATCGTTGTCACAGATGTTCCAGAGGGACTTCTTGTTGAGGAACTTGTTCCAGATCGAGATGGTTTTCATGTTCGATTTACTGGCCAGCTCGATGTATCGAATCTTGATCTCCACAATCGAGCAGCAGCTCCTGAATTTCTGGACGTGACATTGCGAGATGGAACTGGAAATTTGATTGATTCAGCTATTGCGATCGACGATGACCAGAACGGTTTTCGTTTGGTGGTAAACAATGGCGTTCTGGATGCCGGTGAGCACACACTTACTATTCGGAGTGGAGAGAGTGGGGTAGTGGCAGTTGATGGTCGGCTTCTTGATGGAAATAGTGACGGAGTGGTGGGTGACAACTATGTGTCAACATTTGTGATTGAGCCGCTGTCGGTCGGCACTGCGATTGTTGGTGTCCCAGGATTTTTTGAGACTGCAGGCCAAGAAGTTAATGTTCCAGCCTCCTCTGCTGGTGGCATTCCAATCGTTGTGACTGCATTAGAAGGAGTCATGTCACTTGATATGGAGTTGTTTTACAACCCTGAATTACTGAATATTTCCGGTGTTGAATTAGCGGCGGGTATGCCTGCTGGTGCCTTGTCGTTAATTAATGTGCTTGAGCCAGGCCATGCCGTAGTTGGATTCTTTTCGCCTCAACCACTTGCAGCCGGAAGCTACGAGGTAGCTCGCCTTCTGGCCACAGTGCCAACGAATGCGGAAAAAGATCAAACTCATGTGCTTGATGTAAGAGGAGCGAGTCTGAATGAGGGCATGATTCCTGTTTTTGATGATGATGGTATTCATGTCGTAGCGGTTGGTAACAGGGCGCCAACGGGGATTGCTCTCTCCTCGACCACTGTTGTCGAGAACAGCCCGGCCGGCACAGTCATCGGACTGCTGGAAGCCATTGATCCTGACTATGGAGATTCGTTCACCTTTGACCTTGTGGCCGGAGAAGGCGATAGTGACAACGCGTTGTTCTCAGTTGATGGTAAGCAATTGATTACAACCACATCCCTTGATTTTGAGTCGGGTGCAACTCGAGGAATCCGTATTCGAGTGACTGATAATGAGGGAGAGTCCTTCGAGGAAATTATCTCTATTCAGATTGAAAACCAAGTCGAGACGCTTTATGTCACTGAATTAGTAAGTGCCACTGATGGCTTTCGGGTTTCGTTTAGCAGGCCAATCGACGTGGGTGTTGTCAATCTTTATGACGCCATGGAAGTCTATGGCGAAGCTGATTTAACTCTTCGTGGAGTGACAACGGGTGACGTGAGTGGATCATTAGTCATTGCTGCTGATGGTCGTAGTATGCAGTTCGTTGCGAATGGTGCACTTGCGGTCGACACGTATTTGGTAGTTGTTCGCAGCGGGACCGATGCATTTCAAACAGTGAACGGAGAGTTGCTGGATGGCAATGCTGATGAAGAAGCTGGTGATAGCTACAACGGAAGCTTTACAGTTTCTGAAGTGTCACCCGTTCGGTTAGAAATACCAAGTTTTGCGAGGGGGCCTGGTCAGGACATTCATGTGCCAGTTGGGACTGAAGCAGGGATCCCACTTATTTTGGAGTCTGATGGATCTGTTCGTTCACTCGATGCTATTTTCAGTTTCAATCCGGAGTTGCTAGACGTTTCAGATAT